>NTJY01000017.1 GCA_002457245.1 SAR92 bacterium MED-G29
CATCATAAGCGCTGGTGTGACGTAAGACTTCGCTTCTTGATTTTACTAACCTCATTAGTTTCTGAAGCTCAATTAAGTTAACCGCCCGCAGATATTTGTCATTACTATCTGTCACGTAATGCTGGACTCCATCAATCATTGCCGAAACTTGATAAAGACTCAAATCTATTGAGTGGTAGATTAACTTATCGACTACGAAGTATTTTTCTAACTTTTTTAGAGTTATGCTCAAAATTATTTCCTTATTCTGACGGAACCAATTCAGTCAGTACGCGATTAAATCATCACAAGATCAGTATCTTTAGATAATATAGATCGATATTGAGGATGAATTCTTTATGATATTTTTGCGTTTTAAAAATTAAGGGAAACCTAGATTATAGTTATGCTGGAAGATCCTTAGTTGCGAAATCTGGAAAGAAGATAAACCTTGATTTTTTGTAATTAGTATCCCTAAAAAATATGTATTTCCAGACTTAACATTTAAACTACTTTTGAAAAGGCAGAGATTGACTTGCTCAAATGGACGACAAATTCTTGAAAACTAAAAACTCTAACGCTGTTCACTTTAAATCTCAAACAAAGATATCCTTTGTGAGATCTTTATTAGGCTTTTTGACGCCCTACCGTCCACAAGTATTGATATTTTTAGTAGCTCTTCTAATGACTGCTGCAATCACTCTGTCTATTGGGCAAGGACTCAGATTCGTAATAGATCGAGGATTTGTTGGTCAGAGTTTAAATGGGTTAAATTTCGCGGTTACTTTTATCATGGGTGCGGCGGTCTTGATGGCCGTGGGTACCTATGTTCGCTTTTACCTAATATCTTGGCTTGGCGAGCGAGTATCCGCAGATATCAGAACGGCTGTCTTTAGCCATATAGTTGGTCTTCATCCATCTTTTTTTGAAACTAATCGTAGTGGAGACATCATGTCCAGACTCACTGCTGATACGACTCTTCTTCAATCTATTATTGGATCATCTTTTTCAATTGCTTTACGCAGCGTCATTAGCTTTTTTGGTGCTCTTATTATGTTAGTTTTTACTAATGCAAAACTTTCTCTTATTGTTTTGATAGCAACACCAGTCATTTTTTTGCCAATACTGTATTTTGGCCGAAGAGTAAGAAACCTATCACGTCTTAGTCAAGATTCTGTAGCTAACGTTGGGAGCTACGCTGGGGAAATAATACAAAATATTAAGACCGTTCAGAGTTTCACTCAGGAGACCCTTGAAAAGAAAGCGTTTGGTGAAGAAGTTGAGCATGCTTTCACGGTCGCAAAGAAACGAATCAGACAGCGGTCTATTCTGACTGCAGTCGTTATTCTAGCTGTTTTCGGTGCTCTGTGTGCAATGCTTTGGTTTGGCGGCCGGGACGTCATCGTTGGCAATATGAGTGGTGGAGATCTTGGTGCGTTCATCTTCTATGCAACTCTTATGGCTTTGAGTTTAGCCTCTTTATCCGAAGTCTATGGAGAGATTCAACGGGCGATAGGTGCTGCAGAACGCTTAATGGAGTTGCTAAATGCGCCCGTGGAAATTTTTAGTCCCAGTTTCATAAAAGAACAAGCAGAGTCCCTTCCTGCGGAAATTAAATTCTCAGAGTTAAGCTTTTATTATCCTTCGAGACCAGATATTGCTGCTTTAGATACCTTTGATTTGAGCATATCGAAAGGGAAAGTAGTTGCACTCGTAGGGCCCTCTGGTGCTGGAAAGTCGTCATTATTCGCACTGCTGCAGCGTTTTTATGATCCTCAAGAGGGGAGTATCAGTTTTGGGGGATGTGATATCAGAGAGCTTGACCTCACAAGTCTTCGCAGACAAATAGGAGTAGTGGAGCAGCATCCAACTTTATTTACTGGAGATGTTATGTATAACATCCGCTATGGCATGCCAGATGCGAGTGATGATCAGGTTATCGAGGCAGCTAAAGCAGCTCATGCAGATGAATTTATAAGGCGTTTACCCGATGGATACAAGAGTGATTTAGGTGAGCAAGGTGTTCGCTTGTCTGGTGGGCAACGCCAGAGAATTGCAATTGCACGAGCGTTACTCAAAAATCCAAAGATATTGTTACTCGACGAGGCCACAAGCGCGCTTGATGCGGAGAGTGAAAAGAAGGTGCAATTGGCTCTGGAGAAGTTGATGGACGGAAGAACTACAGTGATTATTGCTCATCGACTGTCCACCATACTTCATGCAGATCTAATAGTTGTTATGGACGACGGGAAAAAAATTGCTCAAGGCAGCCATGAGGAGCTACTGAAGAGTAGCTCCTTGTATGCCCGACTAGCAAATTTGCAGTTTTCTGACCGTGGAAGTCAACAGGAAGCTAAGACGCTTGACGATTGATACGCTCGGCTGGAATCCAAGGGAATTTGGACACTTTCGCGTTTAAATTTCGGTCGGGCGCAGCGATTTTTATTGTTGTCCCTAACGCTGAAATGGCAGTAGGAACATTTGCAAAGCCAATATTTTTACCAACTCTAGGTGAATATATACAGCGAGAGACATGGCCAACTATCATTCCCTTTCCGTTTAGGACAGGCCAAGGATTTTCTGGTGGGGCGATAATTGGGTCATCTTCAATCTCAATTCCAACTAATTGTCGAGACGGGCCGCACTCTTTGATCTTTTTAAGAGCCTCTTTACCGATAAAATCTATGTCTTGATCTACATCTACTAATCGGCCTAATCCAATGGTGTAAGGACAATCTTCACGAGTTATATCAGACACATAGGACAGCAATCCACCTTCTATGCTTCTTATGCAGTTTGGAGCCGCTGGGGCAATATTGAATTCTTGACCCGCCTTTTTAACAATTGACCACAATTTGTTTCCAAGCTTCCCATCTCTGAGATAAAGCTCATAGCTTATTTCTCCACTCCAACCTGTGCGTCCTATGACTAGGGGGATTCCATTGAGAGATGTTTCTCTTGCTCTGTAGAAACGGAGATCATCATGTTGGCCATCAAATAATTTATTGATCAGTGCTGGAGCCTTTGGTCCACCGATCTGGAGAGGCGAAACATCGGGTTCAAAAACCTTGACATCAAACCCTGAATTAATTGCGACACCCTGAATCCATAGGAGAACATCACCATCTCCTGGAGAAATCCAAAATTGATCAGGCTTCAATCTAAGAAGCACGGCATCGTTTATGATGCCTCCGGTATGATCTGTGAGTACGATATAAAGGCAGTGACCAATTTCGCACTTCTCTAGATTTCTTGGAGTTATCATCCGCACAAGTTTATATGCATCAGGACCATTAATTTCTATCTGGCGCTCTACTGAAACATCCCACATTGTTACATCATTCACCAAGCTATTGTATTCGTCAGTTCCATCCGCATAAGCGGTGGGCATATACATGTGGTTGTAGACGGAAAATGCTTTAGCTCCATCGTTTCGCGTGGAATCGAAGAAGGGCGATTTCCTGACTCGAGCGCCAAATGAAATCGAAGCAGGTTGAGTATTCTGTAGCATAATCTGACCCCATTAATGCCAGTGATTTTTGCGGATTTTAATCCTAAAATATCTGAGATGTAAATCAAAATTTCCATCTTTTTTTTGAAGTATTTATTTGTCTCAAAAGCGACATTTAAATACTTAATACCACCATGAAAATACAGTTTTTTGGTCGTCCTAATTTATGAAATGGTTAGCATTCTGAATATATAATTAAGATAGATTTAATCAGCTTTAAACTAATTACGACTAATGTTGTTTGATTTGATTTTGGAGGGATATTGACGATGAGAGTAAAAGTTAATTAGGGAGGAAATTTGAAGCTACTCTTAAGACAACGATTAAACTGATTTTAAATATCTTTATCGTTTGTTGGATGATGATCGCCTTTCATGAGCACAACGTATACGACCCCATATTAGCGTACACTAGCTGTAATCTCCCTAACAATAATAAGAAGCTCTCATGAAACGACTAATACTTTTTTTTTGCTCAATAACGATGGTTTCATGTTCTGCCTTTCAATCCAGCAGTGGCGGGCTTTATGAGAAAAAATTCCAGGTTCAAACTTCCAGTGGACTTGTTAGTAATGATCCCGGTAAACCGGACCTTGGGTTTTTTGTATGGCAGGATATTCCATTTGCTAAGCCTCCCGTAGGAGACCTTAGATGGCGTGCTCCAAGACCCCTAGATAGCCCAAGACGAATCATTTCTCCCAAAGATGACACGGCCTGTGTCCAAAAGGCAAGTGTCTATGCAGGTGCCACAGGCAAAGGAATAGTCGGCTCAGAAGACTGCCTCTATCTTGATATTACTGCTCCAATTGACTTCGAGGACAAATCATATCCTGTCATGTTTTGGATTCACGGTGGTGGCAACACCTCAGGTCTGAAAGATTATTATGACTACAGTAAACTGGTCTCAACCCGCGGCGTTGTGGTGGTGCGAACAAATTATCGCTTAGGGGCTCTTGGGTGGTTCACTCATCCTTCAATTCAAGGTAGCCAAGAGGGCACTGATAAGACTTCTAATTTTGGCACTTTAGATATTATCCAGTCACTAAAATGGGTTCAGGCAAATATTTCAAAATTTGGGGGTGACCCTACGAACGTAACAATTTTTGGAGAATCCGCTGGAGGACATAATGTTTTCGCTTTGCTCTCCTCACCCATGGCTGATGGATTGTTTCACAAAGCAATATCCCAGTCAGGATATACCTCGAGCTACTCTTTAGAAGATGCTGTTAATGAAAATGGAACCAATAGGCTCATCGAGCGAGGGTCATCTCAAATTATTGATAGGGAGTTTGGTTCGGGAGTTGATAGAAACGTACTTAGGTCTAATCTTAAAGAAATGGATGCGAGAGCGTTCATTGGACTCTACTACCAAGAGGAGGGAATAGACAGCATCCCTCTTACGACTCGGGACGGCATAGTTATCCCTGAAATTGGCCTATTGGAAGCTCTTAGTCGACCAGAATATGCTAAAAACATCCCTGTTATGGCTGGAGCGAATAAAGATGAGGTATCCTTATGGCACGGCCTACATAGATATTTTATAGATGTGAGTTATCCACTTAGTAAACTATTGCCTCCTGTCATTAAATTAAAGAATCCAGATCTGTTTGATCATTGGGTCAGGACACGATCTCATGCTTGGAAGCTTCGAGGCGTAGATACGCCTCTAACAGCTCTCGAAACGGCTGGTTATCCAAAGCTCTATGCCTATCAATTTGACTGGGATCATCAGAAATCCTCTATGTTTGCGGATATACCCAGTATTATCGGAGCAGCGCACGGAACGGATATATCTTTTGTGACGGGCGATTACAAATTTGGACCCATCTCATCGTATGTTTACCCTGAAGGCCCCAATCGCAATGAAATGGAGAAGACGATAATGGATGCGTGGACGGGATTCTCCAGATCTGGAACTCCAGACACTGATATGTCCATTCATTGGCAGCCTTTCGAAGGAACTGCCCCAGCCTTTTTGCATCTTGATAAGGACGATTTATTGAGAGTAGGCTTCGAGGAGTATTCCATGGAGAGTTTGCTTGACTCTGTTGCAGAGTCTGGTGTCTCTAACTTACTCCAAAAGTGTATGATTGTTTGGGAGTCCTCTATTAACATTGGCGATCCGTTAGTTGATCTTGTGGATATGTGGCAAGGAGGTCAATGTAACAAGTATGATGTTCTTCAGGAGCAAAAAGATATCCAATATAGGCTCATCTCGGAATTTGGTAGTGTCACTATTGACTAGTTTCTCCGATAGTTTTCCAACTCCATTGGACTATTCTTGAGTATGTTAAAGCGTCTTACTGAAGCTCTTCACATCCCAGCCAGTTGGTATCGACTGCTCCTATTACTCGCCTTGTCTCTTTTCTTTATCAATGTTGGTGTCGATCATTTCATAAATCCTGATTTCTATTTAAATATCATGCCTGACTACTTACCTTTTCATGCAGAAGCCGTTTATTTGAGTGGTTTTTTTGAAATATTAGGTGGCATTGTCGTTCTCATTCCAAAATTACGTGCTTTAGCGAGATGGGGCCTGATTTCCCTTCTAATAGCTGTATTTCCAGCCAATATATATATGGCTATGAATCCTAATTTATTTCCAGAATTTTCGCTGGCGCTTCTTTATTTTAGGCTTCCCCTCCAGTTTGTCTTTATTTTTTGGGTATTAAAAGCAACTGAGATGGTTCGCGACTAAACCCTACCCCTAAAAAATAGGATACTGAATTGGTATTTACTTAACTTTTAGTTTAAAAAAGAAATGTTGACTAAGAAATGGTAGCCGTCTCTGAGTAGGGGTGCCTTTGATGAATCTTAATTCCAAAATACGAAGTGAAAACAAACACCGCTTTGACAGATCCGTGTCAGAGGCTTATGCCAAGCAATATGAGACGATGGCTGGGACTCCAGTCTTTATGATCGACAGAGAAGGTAACTTTTATTCCTTCAAAAGCGCAACATGGATCAAGAGTCGAAGATGTAATCATTGGGTTTGAATGCATCGAGACTGAAAAAATCCATATCTTTAATCTTGCCAATTTTTTTATTTTTAAACTTTGTAGATCTCTTTTCCTTTATCTCAAACATATATAAACTTTCCCGATGAACTCTAAGATAAGTGAATATTCAAACCAGTTAGGTTTATCTCTTTTGGAACATTCAGCGACTGTTGTGACGGCAGAATCTTGCACGGGTGGTGGAATTGCATCTGCGATAACGGATGTTGCGGGAAGTTCCAAATGGTTTCATTGTGGTTATGTGACTTATTCTAATCACTCAAAAATGCGTGATTTAGGAATTTCTCCTGTTTTATTAAATGACAAAGGAGCAGTGTGTGAGGAGGTGGTGATTGAGATGGCTAAAAGTGCCGCTAGACTATCTGGAGCGAATTTTTCAATTGCCACTAGTGGGATTGCTGGGCCAGGTGGTGGCAGCGCAATAAAACCAGTTGGAACAGTATGGTTCGCTTGGCTTGGACCCCTTGGGGTGCGAAGTAAAAAGCATCAATTCTCGGGTGATCGTTATGCTGTTAGGGAACAGTCTATCGAAGTAGCCCTAAAAGAAATGTTGCAACATGTCTCTCAATGAACTACTGTACACACATACAGTAATTACGAATTTTTCTTAAAACTAATATTTATGAGGTAAATTTTATGGATGCCAATAAATCCAAAGCTCTTGAGGCGGCATTAGGTCAAATTGAACGCCAATTTGGAAAGGGAACAGTAATGCGGATGGGCGATAATACGCGTCCAGCAATTCCAGCAATCTCCACTGGGTCCCTAGGTCTTGATATTGCTCTAGGCATTGGTGGCCTTCCCAAGGGCAGAGTAGTAGAGATTTATGGGCCTGAGTCCTCAGGAAAAACAACGTTAACATTGCAAGTTATAGCTGAGGCGCAGAAGGCTGGTGGTACATGTGCGTTTATAGATGCTGAACATGCACTGGACCCAGTGTATGCTGAAAAATTAGGTGTTGTTATTGACGATCTTATAGTGTCTCAACCAGATACGGGAGAGCAGGCTTTGGAGGTTACTGACATGTTGGTCCGCTCTGGTGCTTGCGATGTTTTGGTTGTTGACTCGGTAGCGGCGTTAACTCCAAGAGCAGAAATTGAAGGTGAGATGGGGGATCACCATGTTGGTCTCCAGGCTAGATTGATGTCACAAGCTTTGCGTAAGCTCACAGGTAATATCAAAACAGCGAATTGCTTGGTGATTTTTATCAATCAAATTCGGATGAAGATTGGCGTTATGTTTGGCAATCCAGAGACAACAACTGGAGGAAATGCCCTAAAATTCTACTCATCTGTTCGACTCGATATTAGACGTATTGGGGCAGTAAAAGACGGAGATGAGATTATTGGTAATGAAACAAGGGTTAAAGTTGTAAAAAATAAGGTAGCGCCACCCTTTAAACAAACTGAATTTCAAATTCTCTATGGCAAAGGAATTAATCGTAATGGAGAGCTCGTAGATTTGGGGGTAAAGCATGGGCTTGTTGACAAATCAGGAGCTTGGTATGCATACAAGGGGAATAAGATTGGTCAAGGAAAGGCAAATGTCGGGGTGTACTTAACCGAAAATCCCGAGATTGCTGAGGAAATAGAGTCTCAAATAAGAGTCAAGGAATTACCACCAATGGCATCGGCCGAGACAAAAGTAGAACAGGATCTTAGCGACGAGTAATTATTCTAAGAGTATGAGAAGCTCGACATGGCAGGCAACTCTTGTCAAAAGGGAGCGATACAGCAGTGATGATATTAGATGAAGATATTACGCCGGGAAAAATACGGAATACTGCTCTGGGACTGCTTACGGGAAGAGAATTCTCGAGATTCGAGCTAGAGGCGAGGCTCAGAAAACGCTATGACAATAACGAGTTAATTAATGTTGTTTTAGATAAATTGGTGAAAGATGGCCTTCAGTGTGATTACAGGTATTCAGGAGCGTTCGTCAGATCGCGGATCGTCAGAGGCCATGGGCCCGCAAGAATTCGCTTGGATATTGCACAAAAAGGAATAGATGGCGCTCTACTTCGAAGAGTCTTCCAAGAAGAGGGGGTTAATTGGTTCGCATTGGCGAGAGATGTGGCGAAAAAAAAGTTTGGAAACAAAAGGGCTGTAGATAACAGAGAAATCTCCAAAAGAATGCGCTTTTTGCAGTACAGGGGATTTGATTTTGATCAAATAAAATATGCAATATCTTCATCTATCGACCAATAATCAGAACAAACATTAACTCAAGATTCATCAAAAATTTGAACAAGTCTCCCCTCAATCCAGCTTTTACCTTTCAGATCCGATATAAAACCGCAGTGCCCACCGTTTGGATGCAACTCAACAGTTAAATTGTCTATTTGTGGAATTTTGCTTAGATCTGCACGAGGCAGTATAGGATCATTTTCGGCACTGATGATATAAGCCGGGATTTCTAGCCCCTTTAATCTATCTCCAACCAGAGCATAAGAGGAAAAATAGGTTTTGGCATCCTTAAAGGGTGTAAATTTTGGTACAAAAGTCTTGTTTACATCATCAAGAGTTTTAACTTGAGCCAGGTCAGGACCAAAGCTAAGTTCAGGGAAGTGATTCAGTTTTTTTGTCAGTGACCGTGTCCATCGTCTGAAAAAATACTTCTCGTAGATGAAAAGACTTTTATTCAACTCACTCATCGCAGCATTTGGATCGATTGGGGGACAGATACCCACGGCTGCTCTCAAACCCAATTCTTTTGCTCGATCGGCGGCTATCCTCAATGTAAAGTTTGCTCCAAGAGAGAAGCCGGCGAGATAAATATATTTGAAGTTGTATTGGCTGGTAAAAGACTTTATTGCATCTCCAACTTCCTTTGTTAAGGTAGAATTGAAGACTTCCTTGTTTAAATGGTGACTTTCACCATGGTCGCGTAGATTCAATCTCAAAACATTGTAGCCTGCCATTAGAAGAGTGTGTGCCGTAGTAACTTGGTAAGCAGATTGGCTTGATCCTTCCCACCCATGAATCAGAACAACGAGACTCTCAGCAGTCTTAGAGCTTGTCTTTATCGGAGAGTTATCATACTCGGCTGTCAGTCTTACGCCATCGATTGTTTTGATGATGATTTGTTCTGATTTAAGTTGTCTAGCGATTTTTTTCGCTCGAAATTTTCGAGGACCCACACTATTCATAATACTCTGAATATGAGCATTTTCGAGATATCGAGGCGGTATAAACTTGGGGATTTTTGTATTAGTCATTGATTTTTAAATTCAGCATCCTTTGAGTTTTGCATGATAACTGCGGATTTAGATTGATTCCATTATCCAACATTAATTGGGATCAAAGTTAGAATTGGGTCACCTTTTTATCGCTTATCAAATTAAAGGACTGCCAAGAATCAACTCTTTACTGTGCTACCATTCACTTAAAAGAGAAGGAGGAATTGTGATGAGCAAAAGTTTTTATTTTTTATTTGTCTGTAATCTTATTTTTGTAAGCTTAGGTGCCAGCTTAGCTGTCGGGGCATCTTCGGATTTAGCTAATCAAGACTCCAACATAGATGGTGACAATCCCTCAAATTTAGCAAGTAGCTCTACTACGCTAAATCCTAAGGATTGGGGTATTCGTAATGGATGTGTTTCACGATCTCGAATTCGACATATAAATTTTATTGATGATGAAAAAGCTATTATCGATATGATGGGTAAAAAGAAAATTCTATTGACAATGAGAAGAGAATGCCGGGGTATAAAGAGGGACGGCTATATCACATATGTCAAAGGTAATCAGTTATGTGCCAGATTTGATAGGTTCCAGGTAATTGATTCTGGAATTTCCTGCGCGGTTGGCTCCTTAGAGCCATACATTGAGCCAATAGCGCCTGAAGATAGTTCTGATGAAAATGAAACAAGTGTTCAGAGTTAAGGTGAATTTCGATCTTGCGGTCTAAAGTTTTGAGTTGGGTCATCTCAATTCTTGCGCTTGTGTCATGTTCTGTATTGCTGGCCCTCGAGGCTGGAGATGAACTCACAATTAAAGATCAATTACAGCAAGGGAGTCTTGTTAAAGGAAGTATCTGCCCAAAATGCCAACTTGTTTATTTGGGAGAATATTTGAACACTACTGAAGATGGGACCTTTGTTTTTGGCTTGAGTAGGGATGCGCCGTCTGTCATCTATCTAACTTTAATTGATCCCCAGAATCATGAGACAAAGTATTCATTTCCTGTCAAGGCGAGAGTTTATGATACTCAAAGGATACAGGGTGTGCCTCAACGGACTGTAACTCCAAGCGAATCAGAATTAAATCGGATTAAGGAAGATGCGCGCATAGTTAGAAGTGCTAGAGAGCATATCACTGAGCGTACAGATTTTATGTCAGGTTTCATAAAGCCCGTCAATGGCCGAATTACTGGTGTATATGGAAGTCAGCGGATTTACAACGGGGTGCCAAAAAGTCCTCATTACGGGATAGATTATGCGTCTCCTGAGGGATCTATTGTTAAGGCGCCAGCTTCAGGATTAGTTACTTTGGCGCATGATGATCTATTCTATTCAGGAGGAACACTAATAATTGATCATGGATTTGGTCTAAGCTCTTCGTTTCTCCATTTAAGTTCGCTACTTGTTAGCCTTGGTGATGTGGTTAAGCAAGGGGATTCTATTGCTAAGGTGGGTTCCACTGGCCGGTCTACAGGCCCCCATCTTGATTGGCGAATGAATTGGCGAAAGGTTCGCATTGATCCTCAGTTAGTTTTAGAGTCATTACCAGCAAAACCTTAAATTTTCTTTTCAAAGACTACTTAATTTATATTTAGTTAAGATGCTTCCGATAGCGATCAAACGCTATTTTTATTACAATTGGCGTTTTAAGCGATAGGCGTTAGTTGTGGATAAAGAATTACTAAGCATTTTGGTGTGTCCGGTTAGTAAGGCGGCTCTAAGTTATAACAAAGATACTGAGGAACTTATTTGCGAAGCAAGCGGTCTGGCTTATCCTATTCTAGATGGGATACCTGTGATGCTTGAGTCTCGCGCAAGAGTTTTATCTGAGGATAAATCGGAATCAAAGACCAATGGGAAAACCTCCCATAATGACTGACGATGGGTTGATATATGTCTACTGAAACGAAGACGATTTTTACTAAGATTATTGAACGCGAATTACCTGCGGAGTTCTTGTATGAAGACGAATTTTGCATTGTTATTAGAGATATCAACCCTCAGGCGTCTGTCCATTTGCTCGTCATACCCAGAAAGCCTATAGCACGCTTAGTTGATTCGGATGAGCACGACCATCAGTTGTTAGGACATCTCATGCTAGTGGCGGGGAATATTGCGAAAGAAATGGGTGTGGGAGATGCATTTAGATTGGTGATCAATAATGGTGAGGGAGCAGGTCAAACAGTCCCTCATTTGCATTTTCACATTTTAGCTGAGCATTCTGAAACGCATAAATTTTCAGAGACTAACCTTTGAGAAGAACCTTTAAAAAGGTAAACATTGAGGATAGAGAAATCCGATGTATAGGCGATAAAAACTAATGAAGAGTGCAGAAATAAGAGACGCTTTTTTGAACTATTTTGCTGATAAGCAACATGAGATAGTTCCGAGTAGTAGTCTTGTTCCGGGAAATGATCCAACCCTATTGTTTACAAATTCAGGAATGGTCCAGTTTAAGGATGTCTTCTTGGGAGATGATAAACGAGATTTCAGGCGTGCAGTATCCTCTCAACGATGTGTTCGGGCAGGGGGGAAACATAATGACCTTGAGAACGTTGGATATACAGCACGGCATCATACTTTCTTTGAGATGTTAGGTAATTTCAGTTTTGGAGATTACTTCAAACGTGAGGCCATCACCTATGCATGGGAGTTTTTGACTGGAGTATTAGAGCTACCGAAGGATAGACTCTGGGTGACTGTCCATATAAGTGATGACGAGGCCGCGAATATTTGGATTAATGAGATTGGTATTGATTCAAACAGACTATCAAGGCTAGATGAGGACAACTTTTGGCAAATGGGAGATACAGGTCCCTGTGGACCATGTACTGAGATCTTTTGGGATCACGGAGAGGAAATCCCCGGTGGTCCGCCAGGAAGTGAAAATGACGATCTAGATCGATATATAGAAGTATGGAATCTTGTATTTATGCAGTTTGAGCGTGATTCCAGCGGAAAGATGACACCCTTGCCAAAGCCCTCCATCGATACTGGAATGGGACTGGAGAGAATTGCAGCAGTCATGCAGGGAGTCCATAGTAATTATGATATCGATATATTCCAATGTCTAATTAAGGAGGCTGCCAACCTAACTTCCTGTCAGGATTTGTCTGAAAATTCACTCAAGGTTATTGCCGATCATATTCGATCTTCAGCATTTTTGATTGTTGATGGAGTTGAGCCGTCTAACGAGGGAAGAGGTTATGTTCTAAGAAGAATTATTCGTAGAGCGCTTAGACATGGATACACGCTTGGTGTCAAAGATGCATTCTTCCATAGGCTGATAGATGAACTCGTGGCAGTTATGGGAGAGGCATACCCTGAATTACAAAAAAGTCAATCGCACCTAAAGAATGTTTTAGAGAAAGAGGAATTACAGTTTGCTAAGACATTGGACAAGGGGATGGCTGTCTTGGATTCTGCTCTTGATGAGCTGTCGGGTGAAAAGCTTCCTGGAGATTTGATTTTTCAGCTCTATGACACATTTGGATTTCCAACAGATCTGACAAACGACATTGCTAGAGAGAGAGGATTCAGTCTCGATATGCAAGGCTACAAACAATGTATGGATGGTCAACGAGAGAGAGCTCGGGCAGCGAGTCAATTTAACTTAAATTATACCGATGGTATAAGACTAGATGGCGCTACTAAATTTCTTGGCTATGACTCAATATGTTCGGATTCAAATGTCATGGCAATTTATGTTGATGGAGCCTCAGTTTCCGAGGCGTCTAATGGTACTGAGGTTGCAATAATACTAGATCAAACTGCATTTTATGCAGAGTCTGGTGGTCAGGTGGGAGATGTTGGAACTATAGGTAGCGAATCATCCAGAATTGAAATTAATGATTGCAAAAAGGTAGGAAATCACAGTGTTCATATTGGTGCTGTGACATTAGGAACTATTGGTGTTGGTGACTCAGTTAATTGCTCAATAGATCCTGTAAAGCGGCATCGGATTACCCTGAATCACTCAGCTACTCATCTGCTTCACGAAGCTCTGCGGCAAGTGTTAGGTAATCATGTGCATCAAAGGGGTTCGTTGGTAAACGAGGAGCGGTTGAGATTTGACTTTTCTCATGACTCGGCTGTTTCTCCTGCCGAAATTAGGCAAATAGAACAAATAGCTAATACTGAGATTCTCAAAAACACAGAGGTCACAACGGAAGTAATGGATATGGAACAGGCTAAAGCTATGGGGGCTATGGCTTTATTTGGAGAAAAGTATGGAGACAGAGTGAGAGTGGTCAGTATAGGTGGACAATTCTCTATCGAACTATGTGGCGGAACGCATGTTACTAGAACGGGAGATATTGGTCTTATCAAAGTCTCAGCGGAAACCAGCGTCGCATCAGGCATTCGTAGAATTGAAAGTGTGACTGGTATGCAAGCATTAGCGTTTTGTGATGAACAGCAAGATTCCATAGGAGAAATTGTATCAATAGTTAGAGGCAGTCGATCAGGACTGGCTGAAAAAGTAAATTCACTTGTCGATGAAAATCGTAGACTCCAAAAAGATATTGAACGACTTAAAGATAAACTGGCGGGCGCATCTGGGAAGGATATGATGTCAGGCGTCCAAGAAATCAATGGAGTTTCTGTTTTAGCTACTTTGGTTGAAGGGGCAGATGGAAAGAGTCTGAGGGGAATTGGCGATCAAATTCGTTCTAAAATGGAGTCCGGTATGTTTGTATTAGGTGCAATTGAAGGGTCAAAGGCATCCCTTCTAGCAGGTGTCACACAAAATCTAACCGATCAAATAAAAGCTGGAGATCTGCTTAAGCATGTGACTGACCAGACTGGGGGAAAGGGAGGCGGCCGACCAGACTTAGCTCAAGGTGCAACAAATGGAATTGCTGATGTACCTGCAGCTTTGGAGTCAATATATGACTGGGCTAAAGAGTCACTATCTTGAGAGAGTCTTACTTGCAATAGAGATTATCGTTTTCGATATTTTTGGTTCTTGAAATTGATGGATGTATTAAATGAGTTTAATTGTTCAAAAATACGGCGGAACTTCGGTTGGTAGTGTTGAGAGAATCGAGGCAGTCGCTGACAAAATAGAGCAAATGTATAAGGATGGCCATCAGCTTATCGTGGTGGTATCAGCTATGAGCGGTGAAACCAATCGTTTGATTGGATTGGCGAATGATATCGATACGATGGCTAATCCCCGCGAAATGGATGTGTTATTGAGCACTGGGGAGCAGGTTACAATAGCTTTGCTGTGTATCGCGCTTCATAAGAGGGGTATCGGTGCGAAATCGTATACAGGAAGTCAAATTAAAATACTCACTGACAATAGTCATGGCAAAGCCCGAATTCGAGAAATTGATGACTTTAGAGTAAAGGAAGATCTAACCTCGGGTCATGTTGTAGTGGTTGCAGGATTTCAGGGCGCTGATGAAACTGGCAACATTACAACCTTGGGAAGGGGGGGGTCTGATACCACAGCCGTCGCGCTTGCTGCTGCTTTGAAGGCCGATGAATGTCAAATCTATACCGATGTTGATGGAGTCTATACAACAGACCCCCGAATGGTCTCCGAGGCACGTAGGTTAAATAAGATAACATTTGAAGAAATGCTTGAGATGGCTAGTCAAGGATCAAAAATTCTTCAGATACGGTCGGTCGAATTTGCAGGAAAGTACAGTGTTCCCCTGCGAGTTTTATCGAGTTTTGAAGAGGGACCAGGAACTCTCATTGCAATTGAGGAAGGAAATCAGATGGAAAAGCCACTTGTATCGGGAATTGCTTTCAACAAAGACGAAGCCAAACTTACAATTAGAGGCATACCAGACCAACCTGGGGTTGCTTACAAGGTTTTAGGAGCAATTAGCGCTGCTAATATTGAGATTGATGTTATCGTTCAGAACGTAGCTAAAGATAATTCGGCGACCATCACATTTACAGTGCATAAGTCCTCATTGCCTCAGGCTGAGGCTTTACTGAATGAGATAGCATCGGACTTAGGGGCATTAGAAGTTGATGCAGATAACCGTATTGCCAAAGTCTCAATTGTTGGAGTTGGTATGAGATCTCATGCCGGAGTTGCAGCAACTATGTTTGAGGCATTGTCTACCGAAGGTATCAATATCCAGTTAATTACAACCTCTGAAATTAAGATAACGGTTGTAATTGATGAACGGTATCTTGAATTGGCTGTCAGAGCCCTTCACTCAGCTTTTGAGCTCGATAAGCCGGATTTAAATGATCATTAATATACAAAAGTAAATAGAATTCATGTTAAGTTCGTCATTTGGTCTAATTTAAGTCATAATGCTTCATACCCTTAAGGGGTATGGGATTGAAGTGGCTCAATTGTCTAATTATATATGAGGGGCAGTATGTTAATTCTTACCAGGAGAGTAGGTGAGACTTTAGTGATTGGTGATGATGTCACCATTACAGTATTGGGCGTGAGAGGTAATCAAGTCAGAGTCGGCGTAAACGCTCCAAAAGATGTTGCTGTCCATCGTGAAGAAATTTATCAACGTATTCAAGACGAAAAGACCGACGAAAATTCTTTCGAAAATAATAAAAAAGACGACGACGTCGTTTGATTTTTTTTTCAATGTGATATTATGCCGCCGCAACCTAAGGGCGGCATAACTGTTTCTGCAGTACCCAAACTATTGGTTTTATGTTTCCGGAGAAGTGGCCGAGTGGCTGAAGGCGCTCCCCTGCTAAGGGAGTATACGTTAATCGCGTATCGAGGGTTCGAATCCCTCCTTCTCCGCCATATTCTCTTGAAAGTCTCTAAGGCCCTTGTTAGCTCTAGTTTGTTACGACACTGATGAGGAGACATGCTGAGGAAGTAGCAAAGAGTATCCTCGACTAATAGTGAATCAATGTTTATTTCGATTCTTTTTTGTATATTGATTTTCTAGGCTTTGCAAATACTCTTCTTACCATTGCTTTGAAGTTTTCGATAGGCATATTATCGTATGCAGGATCAAAAGAGTTTTGATCATATTTTTCACAGAATTCAGCACAGTCTTCAAAATGCTCACTATCTTTAAATTTATCTCGCATATTTTTATCTAGGCCAATGTGATCAAAAAAGTAGTATCCCTGGAAGATTCCATGATTTTTTACGATCCAATGATTTTTTTCTGACACGAAAGGTTCTAACATAGTAGCCGCCAGATCTGCATGATTAGTAGAGGCTATAGAATCTCCAATATCATGGAGTAAAGCGCAAACCACGTACTCTTCGTCTCTTCCATCTCGGAATGCCCGAGTAGCACATTGCAAACAGTGTTCATATCGATCAATTGCCATGCCACCTGAATCTCCCTTTAGAAGCTCAAGGTGGTCAAGAATACGGTCTGGTAACTTACTGACGAACTCTCTTGCATGCTCCATTACGATCTCGTAATCTTCAGGAGTAGATTCCGACATTTCAGTGAAAGTTACTTGTTTATCCATTTGTTTTCCTTTGCTTCCACAAAATAATGCGCGCATTGCATAAAAAAATCAATAATCGCATGATGTTGGTTGATCAGTTCCTTTTTTAATCGCATTGATTTAAAAGATGATCAGCAAACTTGATTAAAACACTTTTAAATTTTTAATGTGAATTTTCGGTTTTTAGACTATATTTTAGCAATTGGTGCATTGATCAGAGGTTGTTTTTGAAAATAATAGATTTCGAAATTTTTCACGCAGATGCCGGAAGGTCCTTTTCCTTTCTGAAAGTTCTTACTGATTCGGAAATTGTAGGATGGTCTGAGTTCACGGGAATATCTGAAATATTACGTAGACACGGATTAACTGCAGTTATCGAGTCACTGTTAAAGCCGCTGTCAGGAAGAGATCCGCGCCATGTTGAAAGAATTACCAGCGATTTATACACGGCCACACGACAGTCACCATCTGGTTTAAATCATCAGGCAATCGGTGCAATTCAAAATGCTCTACTCGATATAAAAGCAAAATCACTTGGACTGCCCGTTTATGCACTATTTGGTGGACCAGTGAGGCATCGGATACCGCTGTATTGGTCACACTTTGCTCTTTCTCGTCTGAGAAGAGGTTTTGAGATACATAAAAAAAAGGAGATAAAAACTCTTGATGACATGGTTAATCACGCGCAATGTGTCATCAATGCAGGTTACTCTGCTTTGAAGACCAAAATACATTATTTTGATGCATCCGGTGGAACAGGCTATTTCCCATGTTTTGGCAGTGAGCCAGGAGCACCAGAACTTAATTTATCATCTCGGATGTTGAACAATATAATAAATCAAATGTCCTCGCTCAGAGATGCTGTGGGTGATGAGTTAGATCTTATTCTTGACTTAAATTCAAACTTCAAAGCTGATGGGATTATTCGTATTTCCAAGGCGTTGAGAGATTTAAATATTAGATGGTTAGAGGTTGATGTTTTAGATTCGGCTGTTCTTTGTGATATACGCGAGAAATCTCCAATTCCCATAGGTGGTTGTGAAATGATCTGTTCTGCTCAAAGCTACGCACCTTTCTTTGTGAAGCGTTCTTTGGATGTGCCGTTAGTAGATGTTTGTTGGAACGGGCTTTTGGAGTCGGTGAAGATTGCCAACGTTGCAAATGTCTTTGATTTAAACATCTCTCCTCATAACTTTACAGGGTATTTATCGACGCAAATTAATGCTCATTTTGCAGCATTAATTCCAAATCTTGAGATAATGGAAATTGATGTAGATGAGGTTCCTTGGCTTGCTGAATTCTTCACAGAGCCTTTAAAAATTGATAACGGAGAATTGATCCTCACCGATAAGCCTGGCTGGGGGATGGATGTTAATGAAGAGGCTGTCCGAAAGCGACCACCCAGAGCAGACATTGACTAATATTTTTTCTTGTACATCAGTTGATAAAATGCATGGAATGTAAAACGTTGATAGATTTACATTACTAAATAATTAAGTTAGGAGAGCTATATATTCAAACTCCTTTCTAATATATTAAATAGGTAAGTGCTCGACATTGTTTAAGTATAAGAATATGACTACTCTCTTCAATCGTTTATCTAGGTACTTAGTTGTCATTTTAAGTTTATTAACCTTAACGCTCTTCCTTACCCAGGATGAAAACCAGTAGATGGGCATACCAACCATTTTAGACACCGATATTGGACACGATGTGGATGACGTCTGGGCGCTAGCGTTTTTGCTGAAATGCCCTGAACTGGACGTAAAGCTCATTACCACTAGCACCGGCAATACCATTTATCGCGCATCACTGGTAGCAAAGATACTGCAGCTCATGGGTCGAACGGATATTCCAATTGGTATCGGCATTCCTCTGGATGACAACCCTCATACACATAATGCTTGGCTTGATGATTTTGATCTAGGTCAGTATCCGGGTACTTTGATACGCGATGGCGTTGGCGCAATTTGTAATACCATCATGTCTGCGGAGAGCAAAGTATCTCTGATTTGTATTGGGCCGGTGCCCAATATTGCAGCTGCGCTCACACGCCAACCTGCCATTTGCGATAACGCTAAGTTTGTTGGAATGCACGGCAGTATTTATCGCGGCTATCTCGATGCGCCAAAACCCGCACGTGAATTTAATGTTATGACCCATGCGCTGGCCTGCCAGGCTGTATTTGAAGCGTCATGGGAAAAAGTTATTACACCACTAGATACATGCGGAAACGTCATTTTGGACGGTGAACGATTTGGTCAAGTTCGCGAGGCTGCAAAGCAGCAAGGGCCAACCAGTGCTGCTAGTATCTGCCTTGAAAATCACCTCTTATGGTTCAAAGCAGCGCGTGACTGGCCAATATTGAAACGTATGGATCCGCAATTACAAAGCTCAATTCTTTATGACTTAGTTGCGGTCTATTTGGGCTTTACAGAGCAGTCGCTTGATATGGAGACTCTGCCGATTGTTATCACCCCTGATGGCAAAACGCTTATTGATGAGCAAGGTCAATACGTACGCTGTGCCCTCAACTGGCATGACAAAAATGAATTCCTCAACCTAGTCACCGAACGGCTCGTAACGGCATCACCAGGCACATAGATTAGCTGGCAAGGCTGATGGAGACGAAAGTTGGCGATGAGATAGTCCCTCTCCGTTATACAACTAATTTAAAGCCTATGTAGCCTTTAAATTAAGATACTTGATGAGTAGAGAGGCACTTTCACTTGTAGTCAAAGCAGGGCTATTTCAAACTAATCTGATTTAGCGTACGATTCCCTCCCTAATTTTTTGGATCGAACGGGGTTCGGGATTTATATGTTTAGACTATTTTTTGTACTGATTTTGACACTCTTAATTTCGAGTAGTTTGTTTGTTCCCTCTGCTATCGCTATGAGTCCTAAACTTGAGGCCAAGTCTATTTTGATAACTGGAGCTACCACTGGAATTGGTAGAAATTTAGCTGAGACTTTAGCAGAACGCGGATATCATGTTTATGGTGGCGCTAGGACTGATGCTGAAATGAAGGAACTAGACGATATTTCGAATATTACAGCTATTCGGTTGGACGTAACAAAACAAGATCAAGTTGACTCGGCTGTTCAAAGAATTAGGGAGATTGGGACCGGGTTATATGCGCTAGTTAATAATGCAGGCATTGGTGGAGGTGGACCAGTGTTAACAACTCTAGTAGAGGATCAGACCTCGGTTTATACAGTTAATGTCGAAGGTGTTTACAGAGTGACGAAAGCATTCGCTCCTCTCGTTATTGAATCGAAGGGAAGAATCACAACTACTGGATCGGTCGCAGGCATAATCAGTTCAAGCTCCTTTAATGCCTATAGTGGAAGTAAACATTGGATTGAGGCATTCACAGACGGTTTAGCTCAGGAAATGAAGCCCTTTGGCGTTGATGTTAGTGTTATTGAGCCTGGTAATTATCAATCCCACATTCGCAGAAGCTCAGTCCTCCGAGCATTTGATAAAGTTCTCGCGGCCGGAGGAGAAATTACTGAAGAGATGCAAAAGCAGTATGATCAAACCGCCGCGTATGAGTTATCTCTGAAGCAACCTGATGAGGTATCGGCAGCTTTTATACACGCTCTTTTTAGTGATCAACCACTTCGCCGGTACGTTGTTACCCCGAATGCAGAATCCCAAAAATATACTATCAGCACCAAGATTCAGCAATTGGTCCAATTAAATCAGTGGGGACAACATACTTATTCTCGCGGTGAACTTATAGGAATGTTGGATTATTGGATGAAGAAATTAGGTGAATCCTCAAATTAATGCAGGAATTTAGGTTTACTTTGGTGAGAACTTGGAATCATTAACATTTGAACAACTCAGGCTCGTTGTGGTCCTCTACACGAGCGCATTAGTTCCACCTGTGCTTCTTGGTTATCTATATTTGAAAGGTTTATTAGCTAACTGGGTGCCTAAATTTTATATTTTAATGATCGTAGTTTGCGCGGTGGGATGGGAACTTTGGTTTAGCTACGGCATTCTATACGGAGATGAAATTAGTTTGAGGCGATCTGAGATACTTAATCTCTTCATCCCTGCCGATATAAATTGGCTTCTAAACTCCATGGCAGACTCTGGCGCGATAGTATGTGGACTACTGTGGTTGGTCTGGGTTTTGAAAGGAAGGGATAGCACTATTTTTCGAGAATGGAATTGGTCCTGCTTCTTGATGATTCTGTTTTTGTTCATCGGCCAGAACCTCTTGGTTGAGATGTTTCTATACCATGATCAATTGGCAGTGGATAAGATGATCTCTTGGGCGCCTTTATCGCCGTTAGCTCATTGGATGAATCCCATACTTTTCCAATTCGAGGGTCGCACTGTTATGCTTCAGACCCAACTCCCTTGGCTCATTTTGACACCCATAATTTACGGAGGCTTGATTAAGTACCTTGGTAACCATTATCCAATTTCTAATGTGGATGATGCATTCTAGAGAGAATCTTCCTGACGTGAATTTAGTTTCTCAGTTACTCTGAGGCATTTCCAGATCTGATTCAATGCATCTATCGAGAAGTTTTAAGAGGGCTGATCTAGATTTGTTCTTAGTTCCATTAAAAGCCCCCATGTTTAGTTGACTAAAGCCCGTTGCTACGCTTTTTGCAGCTGTGTCTAGATTATCAGGTGCGACGATTAAGTCATAAAATCCCGCTGTTACAGCTCCATCAGGTGACCATATTTCGGCATTAATAACTGCACGATGAAAGTAATTAAGTGGAATGCGATACCTAGCCAACTCAATTCCAAAATTATGCATTGTCATGCCGATCATAGTTTCATTTAGACCAGTTTTAAATTCTCCTTTTGCTCCAATCCTGTAGTCACAAGCTAACATCAAGAATGCACCCATCGCTATGCAGTGGCCCGTGGATAGACCTATCACAGGGAAAGGGAAGGAGAGAATCCGACGCGCCATTTTGGAACCTCTAGAAGTCAAAAGTAGAGCTTTTTTAGGTCCTTTTGATATTTCTTTGAGGTCAAAGCCACCTGAAAATAAGCCAGGACGTCCTTTAAAAATCACAATCGCATTGTCCGTCTCGGCTTGGTTAAACGCCTCCTCAAGCTCATCCCACATCTGATGAGAGAGCGCGTTAGCTTTGCCATCATCCATTGCTATGCTGGCGATTCCGTTTTCAAAGGTGTAGCTGACGTTGTTACTCATAATTTCTCCAAATGGATGGCAGGTTCAATCTTAAAACTCGGCTTGGAGGAAGACTAAATCAACCTGATAGCCGGTGTCAAACCCTCTGCTTTGCTACATATTTTTATGGCTACTCTTTCAAAGTATATTGGTATGGATTGTCTTGCATACCGAACATTGGATTGAGATACTCCCTACAATAAAGATACGATAAATGTTAACAGGAAAAATCAAATGATCCGTTTTTTAAAGTACTTATTTTTGGGTTTCTGGATCTTTTTTATTTTGAATTTAGTAAGTCCTATATTTGGCACTTCTAGCACTAGTATTTTTCGTCTTGGGATATTTATCCTAATTTTACATGTTTTAGAGCTCGGATTTGTCTATGGGAAGCTCAAGTCGATCGGTCGCAGCAGTGCGAGGGATATCCTATCGGTTTTAGCTTTTGGACTGCTTTTCTGGCGGCCCTTGTTAAAAGATAGGACCTAAACTATCTGACTTTTTTGCGGAGTGTTAGTGATTCTTTAGCCAAGTTTTTTACTACATGCAGAAGTTATTAGTCCTTAGGCTTAATCATGGTTATGATATTCCCTGAAAGCTTAATTATAAGAAAATTTTGAGGTTAAAAATAAAAAACATAAATGGAGGTGGGATATGAAAACACGTGCAGCGGTTGCATTTGGTGCGGGGAAGCCCTTAGAAATTGTTGATGTTGATCTTGAAGGACCCAGAGCCGGAGAGGTATTGGTGGAGATCATGGCAACTGGTGTGTGTCATACCGATGCCTTTACGCTTTCAGGAGATGATCCTGAGGGAGCATTTCCAGCTATTTTAGGTCACGAGGGGGCAGGAGTGGTTTTAGAGGTTGGAGCCGGAGTAAAAAGCCTTAAACCGGGTGATCATGTTATTCCTCTTTACACAGCAGAGTGCAGGGAATGTGATTTCTGTTTGAATCCAAAAACAAATTTATGCCAGGCCGTGAGGGTGACTCAAGGGCAGGGGGTTATGCCAGATGGGACGAGTCGATTTTCCTTTGAAGGCAAGCCTATATTACATTATATGGGGTGCTCGACATTTTCAAATTATACTGTCCTGCCAGAAATATCTCTTGCCAAAATTAGAGAGGATGCGCCGTTTGACAAAGTTTGTTACATCGGGTGTGGCGTAACCACTGGAATTGGTGCAGTCGCATTCACAATGAATGTGGAGGCAGGTTCCACAGTTGCCGTATTTGGTCTTGGCGGAATAGGTCTAAATGTGATTCAGGGTGCAAGGATGGTGGGCGCCACGCGTATCATTGGTATTGACTTAAACCCCGCTCGAATTCCAATGGCTACTCAATTTGGAATGACTGATTTTATTAACCCTAAAGAGGTGGATAATGTGGTTGACCATATTGTCGATATGACAGGTGGTGGAGTTGACTATAGCTTTGAATGTATCGGTAATGTTGAAGTTATGCGGCAAGCCTTAGAGTGCTGCCACAAAGGCTGGGGAGAGAGCTGTATTGTAGGTGTAGCCGGAGCTGGGAAAGAAATTTCCACTCGACCATTCCAACTGGTGACAGGACGATCATGGCGCGGGACAGCATTTGGAGGTGCTAGAGGTCGGACAGATGTGCCAAAAATCGTTGATTGGTACATGGATGGGAAAATAAATATTGATGATCTCATTACCCATAAGATGCCATTAGATGATATTAACAAGGCCTTTGATCTCATGCATGCCGGAGAAAGTATCCGATCCGTAGTGGAGTTTTAGACGATGTCGCAGATGGAGTTAGAGCAGATTGGTTGTAATTTGAGTTTTGGTGGCCGTCAGCTACGTTACAAGCACTCCTCGTCGGTTCTAAATTGCGAAATGATGTTTTCGGTTTTTCTCCCGCCTCAGGCCTCCGAAGTCCGAGTTCCAGTGCTTTATTGGCTGTCTGGACTGACGTGCACCGATGAAAATTTTGTAACGAAAGCTGGCGCTCAAAAGTATGCCGCTAGACATGGTATTGCCATAGTGTGTCCGGATACGAGTCCCAGAGGTGAAAATGTGCCAGACGATCCAGACGGCGCCTATGATTTTGGTCTGGGAGCCGGTTTTTATGTTAATGCGACAATTGAACCTTGGGCAAGTAACTATCGTATGTATGACTATGTTTTGGATGAATTGCCGACTTTAGTGGGGCGCGAGCTACCGATAGATGTGGACAATGCTGCAATATCAGGCCATTCGATGGGCGGTCATGGGGCGCTGACGCTTGCGTTTAATAATCCTGGAATCTTTAAATCTGTATCTGCATTTTCTCCAATTTGCTCGCCTGTGCGATGTCCTTGGGGTCATAAAGCGCTTGGTCAGTATCTTGGAGGGAGCGCAGACAAGGTTCCGGTTAGCTGGCTCAGGCATGACTCGGTGGAGATACTGAAAACTATTGAACATGATGATAAAAATAGTGTGCCTGTGCTAATAGATCAAGGTGAGGATGACAACTTTCTTGACGAGCAGTTGAACACGCAACTATTGGTTGATACCGCTCGAGATGTGGATTACGCAATGCAGGTTCGGTTTCAGCCTGGTTATGATCATAGCTACTTTTTTATCGCTAGCTTCATCGAAGAACACATTGATTTCCATGCTAAATTTGTTTGCAAGTAGATTAGTCTCATAGAGATAAGTAAAGGTCGCAAAGCCACGACGGATAACGAGGTTTTTAGTGTTAGACTGCCGGCAAAATCTGGTGGCAAAACGTAAAATTATAATAACTGTTTGAAATATCTTTCTAAACGAAAAATATTCGCAGAGTCAGGCTTTCGGTGGGAGTTGGAGATTGGTTAAAGGCACAGATGTTGATCAACTGGTCGAGCAGTTTAAATCATTGCCTGGCGGTCTGCTGCCTCTTTTGCATGCCATAAAAGAGGAATTTGGTTATGTGCCAGAGTCTTCTGTTCCATCGATTGCTAAAGGCCTAAATTTATCTCGGGCAGAGGTCCATGG
>NTJY01000018.1 GCA_002457245.1 SAR92 bacterium MED-G29
CTGATGGTGCTGATATTTACGCTTTTATTGTGGATTTTATTTCGTTCGGGAAGCGCTCTGGTATGGCCGCTTGTAACGATCGCATTGAGTGTTTCTTGGTGCTGGGGTATTACAGTTCTTATGGGCACGCAACTCACAAGCATGATAGGACTCACTATTCTGTTGATTTTCTCGGTTGGGATTGCTGACTGTGTGCATGTGATGAGCGCTTACTTCTCTTTTAGACGTCAAGGAATAAACCATTATCTTGCTCTTGAGAAGTCATATGAGAAAGTTGGCCTGGCTATATTGCTGACAACACTAACGACTGCGTCTGGTATTTTAGTTCTCGCCACCTCGAACCTGGAACCTATAAGAGTATTCGCTTACATGTGCGCATTTGGTGTTGTGTTGGCTTTTTTCTTCACAGTTGTCCTGCTGCCTATTCTACTAAATATTTGGCATCCGACAGGCACTGACGACAAGAGTAGTATGGCTGATCGTTTAGGAAGATCCTGGCATGCTAAAAGCAAAAATATAAAGAGGTCTATAGCAACAGTTGTGGCAATCTCTATCTTTGCGAGTCTAGGATTGCTGGTCGGCGCGTTTATTAATTTAGTCATTCTACTGACCTATTGGATTGTTAATTATCAACAACAAATTCTGAGCAAAGTTCCTGGGATAGTGGATCGTCAGCCATATTTTATTATGTTAGTTTTTGGTGCAATTTTCATTTTGTGCTGTTATGGATCAACAAAAATTCAGATTGATACGAATGTTGCCGGTCTTTTCAGAGATGATCATCCCCTAGCTATCGCTTTAAATATTGTAGATAACAACATGGCGGGCTCGCAAAACATGGAGATAATGATAGACACGAAGGTCTCTGAAGGCATGCTCGATGCAGATTTGCTACAGTCAGTCGATGAACTCCAGTTCGCTCTGGAAGATCGCTATTCAGAGACTATTGGGCGGACTCAATCATTATCTAACATCGTTAAAAACACGAATCAGATCATGAATAGTGATGATCCCAATTATTACCGAATCCCAGACTCAGATCAGGCCATAAGTCAGTTGCTATTTATGTTCAATAGTGCCAATCCTGAAGATCGACGTAGTTTAGTCTCCGATGACTATAGCCGATCTCATATTACTGTGAATTCTCGGAGTATGGGTTCCTATGGATATCAGAAAATGTTTACAGAGGTCGCAGAGGACATTGATCAGCGCTTTGCATATCTAAAAACTGATTTCCCTGACTTAGAGATCGTTTTAACAGGTACTATGGCCACGCTGATGGTTGTTTCAGATGAAATTGCAACATCACAATTCAATGGCTTCGCATTGGCTCTCCTGTTGATCAGTATCATTATGATTATAACTCTAGGATCTCTTCGCGGTGGGTTAATGGGGATGATTCCAAACGCCATACCCGCGTTTTTGGCATTCGGTTTAATGGGATTATTTGGCATCCCGCTGGACACAGATACCTTACTGATTGCCCCTGTAATACTTGGCATCGCAGTGGATGATACTATTCATTTCATGACTCATTATAGGGTCGAACTCACTAAGTCTAAGAGTGTTGCAATCGCGCTGGAGAGCGCTATCCGAGAGGTAGGGCAGGCAGTGATGTTTACAACAATGGTTATTGGCCTTGGCTTTGCTGTTCTAAGTTTTTCCGACTACTTGGGAATGGCCAAGGTAGGTTTTTTTGGATCAATCTCCATCTTCTTTGCACTGCTCTGCGATTTATTTTTAATTCCAGCAATGATTATAATTTTTAAACCCACCTTTGGTGTTGAAAACGTGAATAACGAAGTAAACTTTAAGGGGCTAATAACCTGATGCTAATTCGATCGATTTTTACTTCCTTTTTAATCTTTTCACTCAGCCTAAGCCCCGAACTTGCCGCTGAAAATATATCGGGCTTACAAATCATGCAAAAAATGGAGGATACTCAGAGAGCTACTAATGACGCATCATTTACTCGCCTTAAACTGTCGAGCTGCCGATTTGGTATCAAGAACAAACGAATTGGATGTGCTGAAAAGCCACGTGTTAAGGTACTTGAATCAGTGTCGATAAATTATGGCGTCGACAACAAAGATACGAAAAACGTAAGTGTTACCATTAAGCCTGCATCAGAGAAAGGAGTTGGCATGCTGACTTATTCTTATGATAAAGCGGGGAAGGATAATCAAACTTGGCTGTACTTATCTGCACTTGGTCGAGTCAAACGAATAGCGGGCGGTAATTCTGATGAAGACACAGAACCGGCCTCTCTATTTGGATCAGAGTTTACGACAGAGGATACTGATACTGGGAAGCTATCCGAATATTCTGTAAATCTTCTTGGCGAGGCCGTTATTAGTGGTAGGGATACGTGGAAAATTGAGGCTATTCCTATTGGAAATAGAGTTAAAAAGAGCCGATACTCTCGAACGCTACACTTTGTCGATAAAGAAAGATATGTGGCGCTCCGATCTGAAATGTATGATAGATATGGTAAAGAAGTGAAACGATCTATCGCCTCGAGAGTAGAGCTCATAAATAATAATTGGGTGTCTAGATCGATTACTATGATGAATTTAGTCTCAAACAGACTATCAAATATGGCGTTAGTTGAGATATATACAGACTTGAAGATCGATGAGGAATTCTTGACGCAGAGAACACTGACAGATACGGCTTATCGCGAGGAAAAACTTTCTCAACTAAGGACTCAGTTAGATTAAAATGTCGAGCCGGCTGAGTCAGCTACTCTTTTCAGCTCTGATAATGTGGGCTTGTCCATCAAATTCCGAGCAAACCGAATCCTTTAATCAAATGTCCTCTGATCTGACTTTTGATGAAGATTTTTTGGATTTCGACGTCGATGAGTTTGATGAGGAATTATCATCATGGCGAGATAATTTTGTCATTCGAGTTAGCCACCAAGTTTTTGGCCAGATCAACAGCCATCAGGTAGAACCTATCCCTGATTTAAAAATCCCGAAAAGTGCCTCTGTCGAAAATCATCGGACAGGTATCAATATAAGGTATCAAAACGCTATCGCTCCTGGCTGGCTTGTTCAAGGCACCTGGCAAGGCAGAATCTACTGGAAGGAAGATTACGAGTATGAAGCTAACAATAATCATGTTGAGCATGAGTATCGAGTTAATGAGTTGTTTGTTCAAAAAAGTACGCAGGGACAAAGTTTTAAGCTGGGTCGTCAGACAGTTGTCTGGGGAGAGACGATTGGAAACTCCGTGCTTGATGTAATCAATCATAATGAATTTCGTGATTTCACAATAATAGACGTCGAGGATACGCGACTAAATCAGTGGATGCTGCTTTGGGATGTGTTCGACGAAGCAGCAAGTTGGTCAACTTTCATAAATTTATACCCTGAATTTAATCCTAGACCAGTAAGGGGAGGGCCATTTGATTTTGACTTAGGCTACGAAATTAACACCGTAGACAGGGGTAATGATCCAATTTTTGAGGTAGGCTCGCAGTGGAGAAAATCATATGGCGCTAGTGATGTTTCGATCATGGCTGCATATCTGTATGAAAATCAATTACGCTACGAAGGATCCACACCTTTTTCTGATAAGGCTAACCCGATAAAAAATGATTATATTTTAGTAGGGTTTAGCGCCAACAGAGCTATTGGTAAATTGCTCCTAACTCTTGATGTTGCTCTAAAAAGGGGAGTGCTGATTGATGGGTCATCATTCGTTGGGGTCGGAAGTTTTAACACTCCAACTGATTTAAAGAAAGACCAAGTGGGTATGTCTTTAGGATTTGAATACGGAATTACTAATTATCAGACTGTCAGTCTTGGGATTCAATTAAAAAAAATGAAAGACGAGAGATTAGGACTTTCAGAAGACCAAATTTTGCCAAATCAAGGTATTTATGGATCATGGCTTTTCCGTTATGCAAATCGCTTGAAAAACGATGACTTGGAGCTCTCAGCAACATTACAAGGTAATTTAAAAGGAGATGCCGCGCTTTTTGCGGGCAATGCAGCATATAAAATAAACGATAATTGGACGGCCGGATTGCAAATCTTGACAATTCATGCGAGCGGAACTTCCGAACTTCAATACTTTACAAATGATGTAAGACTAGGCGCTGCATTAACTTATTCCTTTTAAATAAGCCGTGATCAAAGATACATTTTATTTTCATGTGCGTATTAATCCTCAAATGGGCTATTAAACTTCGCAGCTATGTATAGAAGACTTCTAGATCCTTTTGGAGCGATGTATCATGGTGAAACTTAAGGGCTAGCGTTAACTGCTTTATGAACAACGAAAATGATAATGACTCACAGGGTGATATTGGGACACTTCTTCAAGAAGCGCCTCCAAAGCTCCAGCGTCCCCGGCTTTACCAAGTGGTTTTACTCAATGATAACTACACTCCTATGGAATTTGTCGTCGAACTGATTGAGCAGTTTTTTTATAAATCTAGAGAAAATGCAACACAAATAATGTTAAAAATTCATACACAAGGAAAAGGCGTCTGTGGTGTGTACACGCAGGATATAGCCGAGACAAAGGTGGATCTTGTTAATCAGTACGCGCAAGATCATCAACATCCATTATTATGCCAGGCCGAACCAGCCAATGATGACAGTGAGGATCAATAAGCATGTTAAGCAGAGAACTTGAGGTAACCCTCAATTTGGCATTCAAAACCGCGAGAGAAAAGCGGCATGAATATATGACAGTCGAACACCTTTTGCTGGCGCTGCTTGATGACGCGTCGGCCGCAAGTGTCCTCAAGGCTTGCGGTGCAGATCTGGTTGCCTTGCGTGATGATTTAACTGAATTCATCGATTCGACTATGCCCACAATTCCGGACGCTCAATTAGAGCAAGATACTCAGCCAACACATGGATTCCAGAGAGTTCTTCAACGAGCAGTATTCCAAGTTAATTCAGCTAATCATAGTGAAGTAGTTGGTGCAAACGTGATTGTAGCCATCTTTAGTGAACAGGAGAGTCAGGCCGTGTACTTCATGCGTCTGCAAGATGTCGCTAGAATCGATGTGGTTAACTTCATCTCTCATGGCATATCGAAGTACGTAGACCAACCCGATGGTTCTGAAGGCTCTGAGGAGTCGCTCGAGGGTGAGGGTGAAGAAACAGCAAAGGAAAAAAGTTTATTGTCTCAGTTCACTACAAACCTCAATGAGCAAGCGGAAGCTGGGCTGATTGATCCGCTCATTGGACGAGATTCAGAAATCGAAAGAGTTAGTCAGATTCTGATCCGTCGGCGAAAGAATAATCCATTGCTCACTGGAGAGACAGGTGTAGGAAAGACTGCTATTGCTGAAGGGCTAGCCAAGCTCATTATTGAAGGGGATGTTCCCGAACCCATGCTAGGTAGCACAGTCTATTCCCTCGACATGGGAGCTCTCTTGGCGGGCACTAAGTATAGAGGGGACTTTGAAAAGCGACTAAAAAATCTCATAAATGAGCTGGTAAAGGTTGATAAATCTATCTTATTCATCGATGAAATTCATACGATCATAGGCGCTGGAGCAGCATCAGGCGGTGTAATGGATGCATCAAATCTATTGAAGCCACTGTTGTCGTCCGGGAAGTTACGGTGTATTGGATCAACTACCTATCAAGAGTATCGCGGTATCTTCGAAAAGGATCACGCACTTGCTAGGAGATTCCAAAAAATTGATGTTCCAGAACCCAGCATTGATGAGACCTTTGAAATACTCAAGGGGCTAAAGTCTCGCTTTGAGGATCATCATGATCTCAAGTTTACAAATCCCGCTCTCAAAGCTGCTGCTGAACTATCAAATAGGCATATTAATGATAGATTTCTTCCAGACAAAGCCATTGATGTTATTGATGAAGCGGGTGCATTCCAAAGACTGCAGCCCGAATACAAGCGCAAAAAAAGCGTCGGCCTTAGCGATATAGAGCTGGTAATCTCAAAAATCGCTCGTATACCTGCTAAAAGTGTTTCGGTATCAGACAAAGCGCAACTTGCAGACCTGTCCTCAAATTTAAAAATGGTCGTTTTTGGGCAGGACGAAGCTATAGATTCGCTTTCTACTTCCATTAAGCTTGCACGGGCAGGGCTTAGAGAAGGTAGCAAACCGATTGGTAGTTTTCTTTTTGCTGGCCCCACTGGGGTGGGTAAGACAGAGGTATGTAAGCAGCTAGCAAATGTTCTGGGAATCGAGCTTATTCGGTTTGATATGTCGGAGTATATGGAGCGTCATACCGTCTCCAGGCTAATAGGAGCACCTCCTGGCTATGTCGGTTACGATCAGGGAGGTCTGCTTACGGAGGCAGTTACCAAGCAACCTCACTCAGTAATCCTCTTGGATGAAGTGGAAAAAGCTCATCCAGATGTCTTTAACCTGCTGCTGCAGGTTATGGATCATGGAACTTTGACGGACAATAATGGACGGAAGGCTGACTTTAGGAATGTCATTTTGATAATGACTACTAATGCAGGCGCGGAACTTATGAGCAGGGCGTCTATAGGCTTTTCAATTCAAGATCACACTACCGATGGAATGGAAGCCATCAAAAAGATGTTTACCCCAGAATTCCGAAATCGACTAGACAGTATCGTTCAATTTGGTGAGCTTAGCATTGATGTTATTAAAACTGTGGTTGATAAGTTTTTGGTGCAACTGCAGTCTCAGCTAGATGATAAGAAGGTATTCATTGAAATCGATGATGATGCTCGACTTTGGCTAGCGGAGAACGGTTACGATTCTAAGATGGGTGCACGGCCAATGGACAGATTAATACAGGAAAAGATAAAGAAGCCATTGGCAGAAGAGGTTCTATTTGGTTCTCTCGCACAGAAGGGCGGTACTGCATTCGTCTCAGTTGAAGACGGTGAGCTTGTTGTGTCTACAGAGGTAAATGAGAAAGAGTTGGCTTAGCTGATTGCTTTAAAAGCGTTACTCTTTTGAAGAAAGTCTATCTCTCGCGGAATGTTATGCGACCTTTAGTAAGGTCATACGGAGTCATTTCAACCTTAACTTTATCTCCCGTCAAAATCCGAATGTAGTGCTTTCTCATTTTTCCCGAAATGTGGGCGATAATGACATGGTCATTCTCCAGCCTCACCTTGAACGTGGTATTGGGAAGAGTATCGATCACCTCTCCATCAAACTCTATATGCTCTTCTTTAGCCATAATTTTAGCGCGCGCCCCTTTAAAAAGCAGGCAGTTTGCCTTAATTCTCGTTCCATAGCAAAGGCAATTGCTTGAGCGCTAGATTTTTTTATAAAAACAATATTTTGGGGCACTACAGAGCACATTTATTCCCAATAAGGTAATTGATTACCAGATCCAATTTGAATAATTATTAAAATCCCATAAGAATTCAACGTCGAGACTTTTTGACAAATGTTCAACGAACGTTGATCGAGGAATCAATTCTGTGCCAAGAGTCATGAGATGAGCGTTTTCTATTTGACAATCCAAGCAAAACATACCAGCGCGACTCATATACTGGCAGAGATGTGCCATTGCAATCTTAGATCCATTGTTTACAACGCTAAACATCGATTCACCACTAAATACTCCTCCAACGAGTACCCCATATATGCCGCCAACAAGTTTCTTTTTGTCCCAGACCTCTATCGAATGAGCTTGACCTTGATTATGAAGATCCGAGTATGCATCAATCATTGCTGAGTTAATCCAGGTCCCACAACTATCTCTAGGTTTAGAACAAGCTACTACAACATCCCTAAAGCACGTGTCCGAGGTTACCGAATAATATTTCTGCCGTAGAACACGACGGAGACTTCTTGATATGTAGAAATTCTCAGGCATCAGTACACACCGATTTGATGGACTCCACCAAAGAATTGGCTCATCATCAGTGTACCAAGGAAAAATTGCTCGTTCATATGCCTTGGAAAGAGTCTCCGGATATAGGTTCCCGCCAACCGCTAATAAGCCGTCGGGTTGACCAAGCGCTTCTGTAACAGATGGAAACACTGGATTAATTTCTTCGAGTAAGGTAAGTCTCATTGATTCAATGGCAAAACAACCCTAAAAAGTTGTTTATTCATCAAGATAACGTTCAGCATCAAGTGCGGCCATACAACCACTCCCTGCTGAAGTAACCGCCTGCCGATAAACATGATCAGCGACATCACCTGCAGCAAAAACACCTCTGACGCTTGTTTCTGTAGCATTTCCGCTTAAGCCTCCAGCAATTGTTATATATCCATCTTTCATTGAGAGTTTATTTTCAAATATATCAGTATTCGGCTTGTGTCCAATCGCAATGAAAACTCCGGATAACTGTATATCTTTGAAATTTCCACTATCTGAGCATGAGAGCCTCATTCCTGTGACTCCAGAATCATCACCAAGTACCTCATTTAAATTCTGATTCCATTCAATGGTTATATTCCCATTCTTTTCTTTTTCAAATAACTTATCTTGCAACATTTTTTCGGCGCGAAGCTTGTCTCTTCGATGGACAAGGACTACTTCAGAGCATATATTGGACAGATATAACGCCTCTTCAACCGCAGTATTTCCACCTCCAACAACCGCTACCTTTTGATTTCGATAGAAAAATCCATCACAAGTAGCACAAGCAGACACACCACGGCCCATAAATGCCTCCTCTGAGGGCAAGCCTAAATACTGAGCTGAGGCACCGGTGGCAATAATCAAAGAGTCACAGCTATATTGATTAGATCCGTGAAGTTTAAACGGCCTAACAGTAAAATCTACAAATTCTATATGATCAAAAATTGTTTTAGTATCAAACCTTTCCGCATGATTCTGCATTCTCATCATTAAGTCTGGTCCTTGGACACCTTGATCATCACCAGGCCAATTATCTACATCTGTGGTAGTGGTCAACTGGCCCCCTTGCTGCATTCCAGTAATCACTACTGGGGCTAGATTAGCACGCGCAGCATAGACTGCGGCGGTCCAACCAGCAGGTCCAGAACCTAGAATTATTAGGGGATAATGAGTAACATCAGGCATAAAAAGTCTCTTTATAAGTCAGCGGATACATTGTTTTAGCAACAGGCACGTTGCAGGGAGATATCATAATAAATCACAGAGGCTACGCCAATTGCCATTTTGAATATTCTTTATCAAAATTTATTTTCAATCCAACAAATCTTTTGTTTCTGAGATAATCAGCTACAATTAACCTAGTAATCCTTCTCAGGGAATCACGTCCGTTGACTAGAACTAAGACTAACACTAGCAAAAAGAAAAAAGAGAGTTATGACAGTAATGCTTCTAGAGGCAAACTCTTGCTTGCCGAAGGTTCACTAATAGGCTGGCTTGCGCTTTCAGCGATCTTGTTTCTATCTTTAGTAAGTTTTTCCTCTGAGGATCCCGGCTGGTCCTACACAGGGAGTAGGGGCGAGGCTGATAATCTTATTGGGCCAGCTGGAGCATGGGTATCAGATATAGCGTTTCAGCTATTTGGTGTAATGGCATATCTACTCCCAGCTCTGTTGGCATTCAGAGCACTGCAGGTTCTCAGAACTTATATCCTGCATGAGGCTAATGAATTCGATTCTTGGACCTTTGCCCTGAGAATCGTCGGTTTCATTCTAGTCATGATCAGTGCTACCTCTCTAGCTTACATCCAATATGAAGATATCTCTCACCTGTATCCCCAGGGTATGGGTGGAATCTTGGGACATCATGTTGGTCAGGCAATTATTTCAGTATTTAGTTACACAGGCAGTACATTATTACTATTGGCAACATTCCTCTTCGGGCTTACCTTCTTTGCTGAAATCTCTTGGATTGGCGTAATCGATAAACTTGGTTTTCTCACAATTATAGGTTTAGCTTCCTTAAAGCGAAGATTAAATCGTTATAACTTACGCAGAAATGAAGCAAAAACAGCAAAAAATGCTTTAGCGCAAAGAATAGTGAAAGTTGAAAGCGCCGCAAAAAGAAAAGAGTCGAAGGTGCCACCAACGATTCAGCCGTCAATTGACAAGAAACCTCAAAGTCCTAGAGTATTGAGAGAGAAGCAACAAAAACTATTTGAGGATACAGAGTTGGTGGGCTCGCTCCCGCCTATCAATTTATTAGACCCAGCAGATAAGAGTACTGCAACTGGCTACTCTGCCGACTCACTAGAGCATCTCTCGCGGCTTCTAGAGCTAAAATTACAAGATTTTGGCATAAGTGCCGAAGTCACCGAAGTGCTGCCGGGACCCGTAGTTACAAGGTTTGAAATTCAGCCTGCGCCAGGGGTTAAAGTTAGTAGGATAACTGGTTTGGCAAAAGATCTAGCTCGTTCAATGGCAGTCATCAGCGTTCGTGTCGTCGAAGTTATTCCAGGGAAATCAGTTGTAGGGATTGAGATCCCAAATGAGAAGAGAGAGATGGTTAGACTTAGTGAAGTTCTATCATCAGAGGCATATGACCGTTCACCGTCGCCGTTGACGTTAGCTTTAGGTAATGATATTTCTGGAGTGCCCACCGTTGCCGACCTTGCGCGTATGCCCCATCTATTGGTAGCTGGCACGACTGGCTCGGGTAAATCAGTAGGTATTAACGCTATGTTACTTAGCCTACTATTTAAAGCATCACCAGATGAGGTAAAGCTAATTCTAATAGACCCGAAAATGCTAGAGCTATCCATCTATGATGATATTCCGCATCTCTTAACGCCGGTCATTACTGATATGAAGGACGCTGCCAGCGGACTGCGCTGGTGCGTTGGTGAAATGGAACGTCGATATAAATTAATGGCAGCCTTGGGTGTGAGGAATATAGCTGGATACAATCGTAAGATAGAGGATGCAGAAAAGGCCGGCAATCCTCTTATAGATCCACTTTGGACATTTGATCCATCAGCTATGGGTTGGAATTCCGAAGAAGAGCCTCCTGAAGCACCAATGCTAGGCTCTTTGCCATACATTGTTGTGGTAATTGACGAATTTGCCGACATGATGATGATAGTTGGTAAGAAAGTAGAGCAGCTTATAGCTAGAATTGCGCAGAAAGCTCGGGCAGCTGGAATACATCTTATTCTGGCCACTCAGCGCCCCTCCGTAGATGTAATAACTGGGCTGATAAAAGCTAATGTGCCAACTCGGATAGCTTTCCAAGTTTCCTCTAAAATCGATTCTCGAACCATTCTTGATCAAGGTGGTGCCGAACAGCTGCTCGGACATGGAGATATGCTCTATCTGCCTCCAGGAACCAGTGTACCAGAGCGAATCCATGGCGCGTTTGTTGATGATCATGAAGTTCATAAAGTGGTCGCTGATTGGAAAAGACGAGGCCAGCCTAACTATCTGACTGAGGTAACTGATGAAGCTAGTGTATCTTCTATCCCGGTACCTGGTTTTGACTCCGCCTCAGAGGAAGGTCCAGAAAATAGTGAGTCCGACCCTTTATATGATGAGGCTGTGGCCTTTGTATTAGAAAGCCGAAAGGCATCTATATCATCTGTGCAGCGAAAGCTGAGAGTCGGTTACAATAGAGCAGCTCGTTTGATAGAGCAAATGGAGGAAAGTGGAGTCGTAAGCCCTATGAGTAGCAATGGTAGTCGTGAGATTCTTGCTCCTAATAATTAGCGGGGCATCAAGGGGCCATATGTAAATGAAATCTCACTTTCTTGCAGTCTTTTTTATAGTTAGTCTTTCATGCTCGCCAGCTCTAACAGCTTCTGATGTTAATTTATTGATTAAGTTATTACGTAATATATCCACATTAACTGGTGAGTTTACTCAAATCATTGTTGATGAGGAGGGCCAGGAGCTAGAAAACTCTCAAGGATTTTTTGATATTGCTCGACCCTCTAAAATGGCTTGGAAGATTACAACACCTTTAGAGCAGCAAATAATTTCTGATGGGGAATTATTATGGCTATATGATCCGGATCTTGATCAGGTGATAATCGAATCGGCTGAGCTCTCATTCAATAAGAGTCCAATAGCCTTATTTACCAGTGATCTAAGCTTGATTAGTAAAAGATATAAGGTTGAATCAAAATCAACTGACTCACATTTAGATTTTGTGTTAATACCGAATGATTCCTCACGTATGTTCAATGAGATAAGAATTAATTTTGTCAATGAGCTGCCAAGAAGTATTGATCTCCTAGACAGATTTAATCTTAAAACTACTATTTTTTTTGACAAGGTTGAGCTGAATACAGTTATTAATGATAGCACTTTCAATTTCATTCCCCCGCCCAATATTGATATCGTCAATAATGTCCGATGATCTTTTTAGTAAAGAGTTGTATCAACCTCTAGCCTCGCGCATGCGTCCTGATAATCTGGACAATTTCTATGGTCAGCAGCACCTAATAGGACCGAATCGACCCCTGCGAGAGGTCATTGATAGCGGCGTGCTCCATTCGATGATCCTCTGGGGTCCTCCTGGTGTTGGCAAAACGACATTAGCTAAAATCATTTCTCGTCAGACAGATGCGCATTTTGAGAACATTTCTGCAGTTCTATCTGGAGTTAAAGAGATTAGAGCGTCTATTTCATGTGCTCAAGAGCAAAGAGACATGAGAGGTCGTAAGACTATTTTATTTGTTGACGAAGTTCATCGATTTAATAAATCTCAACAAGATGCGTTTCTTCCATTTGTTGAGGATGGAACTATTATTTTTGTTGGGGCAACTACCGAAAATCCCTCATTTGAGCTTAATAATGCATTACTTTCTCGGTGTCGCGTTTATAAGCTCAAAAGTTTGTCAGATTCCGATATTGAAACCGTAATTAGTCGGGCGCTCAAAATTCCTGTTCGCGGACTAAGTGAAAAAAATTTGCAGTTTACCGAGACGTCTTTAGCAATTCTTATCAGCGCAGCAGATGGCGACGCCAGGCGAGCATTAAATCTTCTAGAGATTGCAGGTGACCTAGCGGCTGAAACAGATGGTGGCAAAACCATCGATAACTCTATTATTGAACAAATCTTAGCAGGCGATACACGACGATTTGATAAGTATGGGGATTACTTCTATGACCAGATATCTGCTTTACACAAATCAATACGAGGCTCCTCTGTTGATGGTGGACTTTATTGGTTATGCCGTATGCTAGATGGGGGCTGTGATCCCATATATTTGGCTAGACGACTAGTGCGTATTGCTAGCGAAGATATAGGAAATGCTGACCCAAGAGCACTTGAACTCTCTCTGAATGCGTGGAGTGTGCAAGAGCGACTGGGTAGCCCTGAGGGCGAACTGGCTTTAGCTCAGGCGGTATTATATATGGCCGCCGCAGCGAAGAGTAATGCAGTTTATGAAGCCTTCAATGCTGCGATGAGCGATGTAAGATCTTTACCATCATTCGATGTACCTTTGCATCTTAGAAATGCGCCAACTCAACTAATGAAAGAATTAGGCCATGGGAAAGACTATCGCTATGCACATAATGAGACGGATGGTTATGCTGTTGGGGAGACCTATCTTCCACAAGAACTAAATGGTAAGCACTACTATTCTCCAACAGATCGTGGTCTGGAGCAAAAAATTAGAGAAAAACTAGAATACTTACGCAGTCTGAAGGATACTGACGCCATAAAAAAGCATGAGGATACCTAGGGATGAATTGGCTAGCTGTCGCAATCGGCGGAGCACTTGGATCTGTAGCAAGGTATGCGTTAAGCAGTTGGATTTTCGATATTACTAGCCATAAATTTCCCTACGCGACACTGATTGTCAATGTAGCTGGTAGCTTTGTTATGGGGATATTATTTGTAGTGGTAGTTGAACGAGCAGCTCTGCCAGCCGAAATGCGGAGTCTTTTAATGATTGGTTTCATTGGAGCGTTCACTACATTTTCAGCCTTCTCGCTTGATGCTCTTGGTCTGTGGCAAAATGGTCATGTTCTAATGTCAGTGATTTATATGATCACCACTGTAATTTTATGCCTAGTTGCAATTAGCACTGCGATTTGGCTTACTCGCTTGATGTAAGGATTCTCACATGATAGACCCAAAGCTTCTGCGTGCTGATATAGATACGACTGCGCAGCAACTTAAAATAAAAAACTACGACTTGGATATTAAGGCTTTCTTGGCATTAGAAGCTCAACGTAAAAGTCTTCAGTCAGATGCCGAGAGGCTTCAGCAGGAGCGTAATGCTTATGCAAAGTCTATGGGGCAACTAATTGGTCAAGCAAAGAAAAATGGCGAAGATATTGCGCCCCTCAAAAACAAAGGGGAAGAGCTTAAGAAAGATTCAATTGCAGCTGACTTAGCGCTTTTAGATGTTCAAGATCAACTAGAACAAATTCTGCATAGTATTCCTAATATTCCTCACAACTCGGTCCCTGCTGGAATTGATGAAAGTGACAATATTGAAGTACGTCGCTGGGGAACACCCAAGGAATTCACTTTCACAGTTAAAGATCATGTTGACCTTGGAGCTGGTATAGGCCAGCTTGATTTCAATAGAGCATCAAAAATAACTGGCTCAAGATTTTCTCTGATGAGGGGTCCCTTGGCAGGTTTACATAGAGCGCTTACTCAATTCATGATTGGCACTCATATTAATGATCACGGATATGAGGAGGTCTACGTTCCATATGCTGTAAACAAGGAATCATTATTTGGCACCGGACAGTTACCTAAATTCGAAGAAGATTTATTTAAGCTAGAGGATAATAGAGAATTTTACTTAATCCCTACCGCTGAAGTTCCTGTCACAAATATTTATCGTGAAGAAATTATCGATGATTTGCCAATAAAATTAGTCGCTCACACTCCATGCTTTAGAAGCGAGGCAGGCTCCTATGGAAAAGACACAAGGGGGATGATTCGACAGCATCAATTTGAAAAAGTCGAAATGGTCCAGTTTGTGAGGCCAGAGGACTCCTGGGATGCTCTAGAGGATCTCGTGGGGCATGCTGAAATGATCCTTCAGAAACTTGAATTACCTTATCGCACTGTGACTCTATGTGGTGGGGATTTGGGCTTTTCTGCCGCGAAAACTTATGACATCGAGGTTTGGCTTCCTTCTCAAAAAAAGTATCGTGAAATTTCTTCCTGTAGCAACTTTAGTGACTTTCAGGCGCGTCGAATGAAGACTCGCTATAGAAACGAACAGAACAAACCTGCTCTTCTCCACACGCTTAATGGTTCAGGACTCGCTGTTGGCAGAACACTGCTAGCTGTGATGGAAAACTACCAAGAATCTGATGGCTCAATCTCCATCCCTAAAGTCCTCCGACCACTAATGAATGGAGCCAAATCCATTACGGTTTAGCTTTATGTTCTCATCCTCAAAATCTCAAGGAATTTAAATGACTGAAGACTATGACTACGACTTGTTCGTTATAGGTGCTGGATCTGGCGGAGTTCGAGCTGCTCGAATGGCGGCATCAAGAGGAAAAAAGGTTGCAATTGCTGAGGAGCGATATCTCGGGGGGACCTGCGTTAATGTGGGGTGTGTACCAAAAAAGTTGTTTGTTTATGCCTCTCAGTTTCCAGAGCAGTTTTATAGTAGCCAAGGTTTTGGCTGGAGCCAAGAGAGTCATCCGACGTTTAATTGGGCAACCCTACGAGATAACAAAACGAGTGAAATTGAGCGGCTCAATGATATTTATCAATCCCTTATTGATAACAGTGGCGCAGACCTTTTTGACGGACGAGCAACGGTACAGGACCCTAATTCAGTCGTTGTAAATGGGACTAGTTACAGCGCAAAGATAATTCTAATTGCCACCGGTGGTTGGCCGTTTATTCCTGAGTTCCCTGGGAGTAAGTATGCGATCAGTTCAAATGAAATGTTCTTTCTTGATGAGTTACCTGCAACTGCCGTAGTTGTTGGCGGCGGCTACATCGCTGTTGAATTTGCAGGTATTTTAAACGGCTTGGGTGTTGATACTCATCTCGTATACCGTGGCGACAAGCTACTCAAGTCTTTTGATAGGGAAATGAGCCAAAAAATTGCTGCTGGTATGCAAGAAAAGGGGGTAAAACTGCTTTTAAATACTCAAATCACGAGTATAGAGAACGATGCTGATGTATTTAACGTCCGCACGAACCACGGTAATACGGTAAAAAGTGATTTAGTACTTTATGCGACAGGACGCACAGCTAATACCTCAGGGCTTGGTCTAGAAAATACTAAGATTGAGTTACGTAAAGATGGATCTGTACCTGTCGATGGAAATTTCTGCACAGCAGAGCCCTCAATATATGCCTTAGGCGATGTTATTGATCGGGTGCAATTAACGCCAGTTGCCATCCAAGAAGCTATGGTGCTCGTGGACCATTTGTATGGCCTCGGGGAAGCTCAGATCGATTATAACAACATACCAACGGCAGTTTTTTGCCAGCCAGAGTTAGGCACCGTTGGTTTAAGTGAGGAGGCAGCGATGAAAACCTATACTGATATTGCAGTTTACACCTCAGAATTTAAGCCGATGCTGCAGACCTTGGGTGGTGGGAATGATCGAATCACCATGAAGTTAGTTGTTGATAAGGCCAGTGATAGGGTTGTTGGTTGCCATATGGTTGGAGAGCATGCCGCAGAAATTATTCAGGGAATGGCCATTGCTATTAAGGCAGGGGCAACTAAGGCTGATTTTGATGCCACAGTTGGAATACATCCCTCTGCAGCAGAGGAGTTTGTCACTATGCGTGAACCCTCTCGTTAGAATTGACTTTTTGCCCGCTCAAGAAGGCATAGGCTTAAAAACTTAAGGTCAGATAAACCGCGAGCAGCAACTGGGCTATCCTGGTGAACAATTACCAAGAGTAGGGCATGGCTAACCTCCAGCCACTCTCGTCCCAATCGCTCTAATTCAGAGGGATCATTAGATACTTCAAGGCGTTTAAACATGCGCGCCATCGCAGCGATGATACTGTCGTCGTGGCGTGAATCGAGCTCCTTAAGCTCCGGAACACCAAACATTGCCTGAACCAAAGGCAACAAACCCTCTTGATTTTGATAGGTCAGCAACATTCGATCGGTACTCATCTCAACAAACTTCTTTAAGCTAAGAGACTCTATTGGATAATCTTCCAACTCTCGGAGGCCTATATCCATTTCACCTAACCAACGCTCCGCTAATGCAAAGAGAATTGCATATTTGTTAGGAAAGTAATGATACAAGGTACCCACAGACATACCGACCTTCTTAGCCACTAAGATGGTAGTTAGGTCATCTTGACCCACTTCTTCTAGTAATTTGGCAGTGATAGTTAAAATCTGCTCTCTACGCTCCTGGGCACGTTTCTGCACTGGTGTCGACCTAGGGGTAAGTTTACGAATGACAGCCATAGTAAATCCTCCTAGAATCTATCTCGAAGTGAGTAGTAAAGCATAGCCGACACCATTCCTGGCCAGCGCAATAATGTTCCCCCAGGAAAACGGCGGGTTGAGAGGTTGGACATAATGTCAAAACGCTCTAGTTTCCCACTAATGGCCTCCGCAATAAGTTTCCCAGCAAACGTTGCGGTGGGCACACCATGCCCTGAATAGCCGTGTAAGTACCAAATGTTTTCTTGAATACGACCAAAATGAGGCAATCTATTCATGGTGATAGCAAGAGTACCGCCCCAACCATAGTCAATTTTTGTGTCAGTAAGCTGAGGATAGATTTGACGCATATATTTCCCAACAAAACCTTTTATGTCAGTAGGAAACTTTTGGCGGTAATTCTCACCACCTCCGAATATTAAACGATTATCACCAGAAAGCTTCCAATAATTAATCACAAAGCGACTATCGGCCATGGAGGTGTCCTTCGGGATAATGCAGTGGGCCATATCCTCGCTCAAGGGTTCTGTAGCAAGAACGAAGTTATTAATGGGCATAATATATCCATTAATCTTTGGTTCAAGCTTTTCAATATATCCATTACAAGCCAGTATTAATTCAGACGCGGTTACCTGACCACTAGCAGTGCTAACTACAACAGGAGAACCTGAGTAGGAGCTCACACGCGAATGCTCGTATATTATCGCCCCAGCATTAATCGCCGCGTCTGCTAGGCCCAATGCATAGTTAAGTGGATGTAGGTGACACGAAGCCTTATCCCAAATAGCACCGAAGAATCCATTGCTACCAACCGCCTCGTGCAACCGTTCCTGGGGAATATACTCAAAATCATAGAAGTTATATCTGTCAGCCAAAAACTCGATTTCTTTTTTCATATCTCCACATAACTTCCGTTTGTGAGCAAAATGCATATCGCCATGCTTTAAATCACAATCAATGTTATGAGTGGTAATAAGACTCTTTACTGTGTCAACAGCTTCCAGGCCCATATCCCAGAGAAGAGTAGCGATTTCGTGGCCAAATTGTTCCTCTAATTCAACCTGATCAGATCTTTGACCTATGCCAACATGGCCTCCATTTCTTCCCGAAGCTCCAAAGGCGACAGTTTCCGCTTCAAGGACGATAACTTTGTAACCACGCTCTGCTAAATGAAGAGCAGAGGATAGTCCAGTGTAACCCGCTCCAATGATACAAACATCCGCAGTTTCGCTGCCTTCGAGCATTTTGCAAGGAGCGCGAGGATTTTTAGTGGCCTCATAGTATGACGTCATATTCTCATATCTAAGCTATTGATGAATTGACATTATCACTAAATTGAATAATAATTCAACTTTATTTGAATAATTATTCAACTTTAGAGGTAACATGGCGCATCAAAAAGATATCGCAAGCTGGCTGAAAGAAAACGAGATTACTGAAGTAGAGTGCCTCGTACCAGATATGACGGGGAATGCTAGAGGGAAGTTTATTCCAGCGAAAAAATTTCTCAAGGCCGATAGCAGATTACCTGAGGGGATTCTCGCGCAGACAGTCACGGGAGAGTACTCAGAGGATTTTTGGGATTTACTGGATACAATAGATGGTGACATGATTCTTGAGCCTGATCCCAGCACGAAACGCCTAGTGCCTTGGGCAAACGAAAATACTGGGCAAATTATCCATGACTGCTACACAAAAGACGGCAAGCCTCATCCATTCTCTAGCCGAAATCTTTTAAAGCAAATTTTAGCTCTCTACAACAAGGAAGGGCTAAAGCCGGTCATAGCTCCAGAAATGGAGTTCTACTTGGTAGAGCAAAACCCCAATCCAGGTATGGCTCTTAAACCGCCAATTGGTCGATCCGGGAGACCAGAAACAGCACGTCAGTCTTATAGCATAGATGCTGCAAATGAATTTGAGTCCTTCGTAGAGGGTATGTATGGCTACTGCGATACCATGAATCTAGATATTGATACCTTGATCCATGAATCGGGAGCAGCTCAACTGGAAGTGAATTTTATACACGGTGATCCGCTAAGCCTAGCGGATCAGATTTTCATTTTTAAGCGAACTGTCAGAGAGGCGGCATTAAAGGACGGGATATATGCCACTTTCATGGCCAAACCGATGGCTACCGAACCGGGATCTGCCACGCATATACATCAAAGCATTTTAAATAAAAAAAATAAGAAAAATATTTTCGCTACCAGCAAGGGTGAGTACAGCGACGCGTTCTATCACTATATCGGTGGATTACAGAAATATACTCCCTATGTAATGAGTCTGTATGCGCCTAATGTTAACTCCTATCGACGGTTTACTCGTGAAATTTCAGCACCAATAAATCTTCATTGGGGGTATGACAATAGAACAACTGGTCTACGCGTTCCTGACGCAACACCCAATAATTTTCGAGTTGAAAATCGCTTTCCTGGGGCAGATGTAAATCCTTATCTCGCCATTGCAGCGACCCTTGCGTGCGGCTATCTTGGTATGAAATACGAGGTTAAACCTTCAGATGCGTATGAGGGGAATGCATATGATGAGGATATAAATGTACCCAGAACACTTGAGGAGGCACTAAGAGGATTGCAAGAGGACCAAGATATCATTAGCATCTTCGGAGAGAAATTTATTCAACTCTATACATCTATAAAATTGGTCGAATTCGAGGAATTTAATAGAGTCATTTCCTCTTGGGAGCGTGAGCACCTTCTCCTCAATGTCTAGCGAATATGGGGTTGTGTATACCATTGCATAGGCAGCGATAAGGGCGATACACTTTTCACGCAACAAATAAGCGGGTAGGTCGTGTTATGAAGGTAAAATTGCTAGGCGGGGCACTAGGGGCAGAGATTACAGAGATTGATCTAACCGGAAACGTTGAGCAGTCAACGTATCGATCAATACGAGGTCTGCTTGTTGAGTATGAAGTAATCTTTTTTCGTAATCAAAATGTTACTCCGAAGGAGCAGCATGCGCTCGCATCGTCATTTGGACCTCTGCAGACTCATCCTGCTTATGACACCGTTGATGGTTTTCCTGAAATTACAATTCTGGAGAGCACTGCGGAAAGCCCTAGCAAGATAGAATGCTGGCACAGCGACATGACATTTAAAGCTCACCCGCCTATCGGGACAGTTCTTCGCTCAAAGATTATCCCAGAAAGAGGCGGTGACACACTTTGGTCTAGTATGACTAAGGCGTTTTCTGCACTCACTCCCTCATTTCAGAAGTTCCTCTGCGGCTTGGATGCGGTTCACGATTTTTCATATGGGTTTAGAGAAAGTTTGGCGGAGGAGGGTGGCAAAGAAAGACTTGCTCAGGCGGTAAAAGATAATCCTCCGGTAGTCCATCCTGTCGTGAGAACCCACCCAGAGAGCGGGAAGCCGCTTATTTTTGTAAATGCTTTATTTACTACCCACATAGTAGGTCTTTCCGCCGAGGAGAGCAGAGCTATACTTGAATTCTTGTATGAGCACATAAAAACACCAGAATTCACCTATCGCTTTTCATGGGATGTGGACTGCATCGCAATTTGGGATAACAGAAGCACTCAACACAAGCCGATTAATGATTATTTCCCAGCTCATCGTCGCCTAGAGCGGATCGTAATTGACGGGGACAACCGTTTTTAGGCCCGCATAAAATCAATCATCCAATGCGCCACCTCTAAGTGCTGAGTGTCTATGGACAATGAGGCCTTACACTCAGAGTACACTTCAGCAGGATAAGAGGACTCCCTGAGCTCAAAAAGGGCTTGAGCGTAGGCTTTAACGAATTCGGGATGTCCTTGGAATGTCAAAATATGACTGCCTAATGAAGTCATGGCAATAGGGCAATTGGGTGTCGCCGCTAAAACCTGACTCCCCGGTGCCTCTTTCAGCACCTGATCCTGATGGCTATAGGCTAGACAAAATTCACTAACGCCTGAGAAACGCGGATCTCCACCTTTGAACATTACTGCTTGTTTTACTCCAATCTCCCACCCACATGATGCCTTACCTGCATGCCCACCAAGAGCTTCGGCAATGAGTTGATGTCCAAAACAGATCCCAATCAACTTCTTATTTTTAGCATTTAATCGCTGTACGTATTGCTTAAGGGCCTTTATCCAGTCCTCATCATCGTAAATCCCGCTTTTGCTGCCAGTAATAATATAAGCATCATGACTGTCTATTTGTGTAGGATACACACCTTGATTTACTGCGTATGAAGTAAAAATTAGATCTTCACATTCCAGAAAATCTTCAGACGCGCTCGCTGTCCGCAATAGATTCTCGAACATTTCAGGATATTCACCAAACGCATTCACTAGCTCCGGCCTGACGTCATCTGCACGAAGAATGCCAATCTCTAGGGCCATAAATCCGTCTCCTGCATCTCAGTTATGCTTTGCCATGTATACCTCTAGATCTTTTTTTATTTCTGGACCATAGAGATAGAGGCCAATAATGTTAGGCAATGCAATAAGAAATACCATAGCATCTGAAAAGTCCAATACCGCCTTGACATTAATCATGCATCCTAGGCATATGAACGCACAGAAAATGAGTTTGAAGAGGAGCTGCGTCAATGCTGCCTCTCCAAATAGGTATGTCCAGCTCTTTAATCCATAATAAGCCCAGGCGATGCCAGTAGAAAAGGCAAACAATAGCGCTGCGATGCTCATAACATATGGGGACCAGCTAATATGATGAGCAAACGATGCGGAGGTCAATGCGATTCCTTCAAGTCCTCCCTCCATCAATCCATTTGGGTATGCAGTTGTTACAATAACTAGTGAGGTAAGCGTACATACTATCATCGTATCAATGAACGGCTCCAACAGCGAAACTAGGCCTTCAGTAATAGGCTCATCAGTTTTAACTGCGGAATGAGCAATTGACGCAGAACCGATACCAGCTTCATTTGAGAACGCAGCCCTCTGAAAACCGACAATCATGGCGCCAATAGCTCCACCTGAAACACTAGCCCAACCAAAGGCACTGCTGACAATTAAGTTAATCGACGAACCTAGGTGCTGGTAACTCATAGCAATGATTAAAACCGCTGCAAATACATACAATGCGGCCATAAAAGGGACTATTTTCGACGCAACACTGGCAATTGAACGAATACCTCCGATGATAACTGCACCAACAGCACCCGCTAAAATCAGACCAAAAAGCCATCCACGATCGGCAAAAATACTATTTTCTCCGCCGGTGATCGTTAGCATTTGCACATACGCCTGATTTGACTGGAACATATTGCCAATACCAAAACAACCAATAACAAGGGCGAGGGCGTAGAAACCGCCCAGTAATTTTCCTAGGCTTGGAAAGCCCCTTGATTCCAAAAAATGCTCAAGGTAGTACATTGGGCCGCCTGAAACCGAGCCATCTTCGTTGTATCGGCGGTACTTTACTCCAAGCGTGCATTCAACAAATTTCGTTGACATCGCAAGGAATCCGGCAACAAAAAGCCAGAAGGCAGCCCCTGGACCTCCTATAGATATGGCTACTGCGACTCCACCAATATTACCGACCCCAACAGTTCCTGAGATAGCCGTTGATAGCGCTTGAAAATGCGTTATTTCGCCGGGATCGCTTGATTTGGCATGACGACCACGGACAATATCTATAGCCGCTGTAAATCCTCTAATGTTTATGAAACCTAAATAAGCTGTAAAGAAGAGGGCTGCAGCAACTAACCACATCACAATGATTGGAAATCCTTGACCAAATAAGGGTATTTCGTAGAAAACTACCTCCGATAAACCTTGAGCTAGTGGTTTGATTACTTGGTCAATCTGCTGATCTATGGACATTCTTATAATTTTCTCGATTGGTTGATGATTAAAAGTGAGTCTAACACGGGATTGTGTGCAAAGAATCGCAAATATTAAACGCCCACTTCTTGCATATTGCATCTAAATATTCTTAAGTGTATAAAGAATTCTCAAACACCACACATGCCATTAATTTAATTTGGTAACTATGGAGAATAAAATGAAATATTTAGTAGTGATTGCATCTTTAATCATGTTTTCAGTAACTTCAATTGCAGGCCATCATGAAGGAGGAGAGGGTCTTAAACTGGAAAAACGTCAAGCTGATTCGGTAATGACCGTCACAAATGTTGATCTAGGAGATAAAATCACAACTATCAGCGCTACGGGAAAAATGGGCGTGTATGGCTCTGTCTATGTCACCTATAATCTCAGTTATACCAGTCCAACAAGCGGATTTGTAACCGGTAATGGACGTGGAGCAATCGACGCTGATAGCGTAGTTTCTGGTTCATTTCGAGGAGTTTGGACACGCGAAGGCTCGATTGTAAAGATACGCCAAATAGTTCAAATTAGCGACGGATCGCAAAACTTTGATGTTATTGACATAGATATGCTCAAGGATACATTCGTTATAAAGGCATATAGCTTGAGATAAATCAGACTCAAATTACAATCCCGATAATATGTAATATTATCGGGATTATTTACCTTAATTAATGACCATAAGTCTCTGATTTTATTGTTTAGACGTTTCTCTCTTTACCTGATCTTGCACGATCCTTCATGTCAGACTGAATATAAACTTGATCTGTTGTACCCATGCTCGCATGACCTAAATCATCAGCCATATGCTTAAGAGGGCGCGTAGCAATGTCTTTAGATGCCCCAGTATGACGCAACCAATGAGTGGTGGCCTCCCTAAGAGCAAGAGCCTCATCAATAAACCCTTCAGAACGCATCTTGTCATGGGCTAAATCAAAGGCTTGCTGAACTATGCGACGTAATTGCCGTGATGTCATACCTCCAGCGCCTCTGTTTTTTGATACGAGAGTCGCATTTAGACCAAAACTGGGGCTGAGAGACTGCCGATAGCTTTCATAGCGCCTAATATAAGATTCGAGGGAGTTAGGGACCGATATATCGCGTATTTTATTGCCTTTACCTAGGACCTTTAGCCAATTGTTACCATCACTATCTTGCCAAAAGTGCTTCCATACCGGTTGCCAGTTGGAACGATCAGAGAGCTCAGATACTCTCAAATAAAGGGTTTTGAGCATGGCTATAACAAATAGCATACGTTCGTAGCCCGAATCCTCATCGGCAGCCACTTTAGCGCAATCTAATACGTAATCCCACTGCAGATCCGAGAGCCGTTTAATAGTTTTAGACGTGGCTCCCTTAATCAAAAAGGGCGACTGCTTCCTAATTGCAGGTATTGGATTACCAAATGCGTAGCCTTCGTCAGTTAAATAGTCGTAAAAGCACGATAAAGCTGAGTAACAAATCTTCATAGCTTCGTGGGATAAAGAATGCCCATGGGTGCTATTTGGAATAGCTATTCCCTTATCCAAGGCGCTTTTACGGTCCTGTTTGGCAATTTTCACCACAAATGGACGCCAATTCTCATTTTGAAGAGCCACTCCGCCGATTCTTTTAAACCGGTCAGCGACAGACATAGCAACCCAGTACGCCGGCGGACTGTGTACAAAATCAAAATATAGCTCTAAATCAGGTCGTTTAAGGCTGATCACACTTTTTTGCGCGACAGTCCAGGACCAAAGCAATAAACGCTCAACCTCGTTACGATAGCCACGGTAAGTAGCTTCACTTTTACGACTGTAGCTCTTAAGAAAGGATTGTGTGAAATAGAAGTCTTGATTAGCGCCTGGAATCTTTGAGGCAGTGTTATCTATGAATTTCCTAGAATCTGGATAGTCATCAAGCATTGCCGAGCCCATTGGTAAACGTATGAAGGTGCTATGGGCGTCAAACAGTGGTGTGGCTTCGAATGCTTTGACCATGTGTTAACTCAGTTAAATGCGTTACATACGGAGAAA
>NTJY01000019.1 GCA_002457245.1 SAR92 bacterium MED-G29
GAAGACCATTTCATTTTCAGTATCTTTTGCGAAAAACTCACCGAATGGCCCATATACTGTAATTTTATCACCTGGTTTTAAGCTGAAGACATATGATGACATCTGACCTGGGACTATGCCGGTTGATCTAGGAGGAGGTGTTGCGATTCTAATATTGAACTTTACAACGCCCTTTTCATCGGGATAGTTGGCCATAGAGTAGGCACGTATTACCGGTTCTGTGACAATCGATTCGTGTTCGAAAAAGTTGAAGTGTTCCCAGTCTCCTCTATATTCAGCATCTATATCAAAATCTGAATATTTCAGGTGATGGGCTGGGCACTCAAGCTGAACGTACCCTCCAGCTCTAAAATTAACGTCTTCCCCAGCAGGAAGTTTAAGGGTCAATTCTTTTATGAATGTAGCCACATTAGGATTAGAGTCAACTACACACTCCCATCGCTTCACCCCAAACACTTCTTCAGGAACCTGCACTTTCATATCTTGCTTGACAGGAGTTTGGCACGAGAGACGCCAGCCTTCAGTTGCTTCTCGCCGAGTAAAATGAGCCTCCTCAGTTGGCAACATAGAGCCACCACCGTCGCTAATGACACATTTACACTGAGCACAGCTACCTCCGCCACCGCAAGCTGATGGCAGAAATAAACCAGCTCCGGAGAGAGTCTGAAGCAATTTATCTCCCGCAGGTACTGTTATCGTTTTCTCACCATTTATTTCTATATTTACATTCCCAGATGACACAAGCTTGCTTCGAGCAAATAAAATAAACAAGACTAAAGCCAATATCACAGTTGTGAACATAGCTACACCGAGAATAATTTCAAATTGAGCAGTCATACCTATTTACATCTCCATTGTCAGAGGTCGATACCACCAAATGACATAAAACCGAGGCTCACAAGCCCCACTGTGATAAATACAATTCCAAGACCTTGAAGGCCTTCAGGAATATCGCTGTACTTTAATTTCTCACGAATCCCGGCCAAAACTGCTATCGCTAGAGCCCATGACATTCCAGATCCAAAACCAAAAACTAAGCTTTCAGCAAAATCATATCCTCTCTCCTGCATGAGAAGAGAACCTCCTAAAATAGCGCAATTTACAGTGATCAAAGGTAGAAAAACACCGAGCGCGTTGTAAAGTGCAGGAACGTATTTATCTAACACCATCTCTAGAATTTGAACAATGGCTGCAATAACTCCTATAAAACATAGAAACACTAGAAAACTAAGATTCACCTCTGGTAATCCAGCCCAGTCGAGCGCGCCATCCGCCAAGAAATACGTAAATAAAAGATTATTAACTGGAACTGTAACAGTCTGCACAACGATTACAGCTACACCTAGCCCTATTGCAGCATCAATCTTTTTAGAGAGAGCTATAAAAGTACACATACCCAAGAACATGCTGAGTGCTATATTATCTATGAAAATCGATCTAACCAGCAGGCTGAGATAATATTCCACTACGCCACCTCACTAGCTTGGCTGTTTTCAGTAATCTTAAAGTCAGGCTTTTCGACTTGTGTTTTCTTCCAGCTGCGAAGAGCCCAGATTAGAAGTCCTATCAAGAAGAAAGCGCTCGGGGGCATCAACATCATACCGTTGGGGACATACCATCCACCATTGGTTGTAGCAGCAAAAATTTCATATCCCCAGAGCGTTCCTGAGCCAAATAACTCACGCACAAAAGCAACGATTAGGAGAATTACACTATATCCCAAACCATTACCAATACCATCAAGGAAACTCGGCAACGGAGGGTTTTTCATTGCAAAAGCCTCGGCTCGACCCATTACAATGCAATTCGTAATGATAAGACCCACGAAAACTGATAGCTGTTTGCTGATCTCATATGCTACGGCCTTGAGTACCTGATCTACAACAATCACCAGAGAGGCGATAATAATCATTTGAACGATGATTCGAATACTCCCAGGAATAGAGTGTCTTATTAACGAAACAAATAAGTTAGAGAAGGCACACACAACTGTAAGCGCTACGCACATGACAAATGATACTTTCAAACTTGATGTTACCGCCAAAGCTGAGCAAATACCCAATATCTGAAGTGCAATTGGATTATTCGATACAACGGGTTCTAGAAGAGTATTCTTAACATTATCCATTGTACGACTCTCCTGATTTCAAAAAATTTATCAGAGGCTGAAAGCCCTCATTTCCAAGCCAAAATTGGACGAGATTGTTGACTCCGCGGGTGGTCAATGTTGCTCCTGCAAGGCCATCAATTTGGTAATCACTCTCGGGCCTTGTTAAATCGACCTTCCCTTTAACAACGCTAATCGCCATTTCCCCAGAATTATAAGCCTGCTTTCCAATCCAAGTTTTCTTCCAAGTAGGATTATCAATCTCTCCTCCCAAGCCGGGAGTTTCAGCATGCTCGTAAAAACCAATCCCAGCGACGGTTTGTAAATCAGATTCCAGCGCTAAAAACCCATAAAGTGTCGACCAAAGACCATATCCTTTTATTGGCAAAATAATCTTATCAATACCCTGATCGGTTTCAACGAGATAGACAGTTGCAAATTTTGCCTTTCGTTTTATCTTTGCAAGGTCATCATCAGGTTTTAATGCGACTGACATCTTTGGGTCCCTCGAAGCCTTGCGCTGATCATAAGTCAGAGGATCGACTTCGTCGGTGAATCGGCCTGTTTCTAAGTCCACAATACGCGTAGTAATCTGTTCAAATTGTTCTTCAACGCCCTTTCCTGACTGCAAAAGACCCGCAGACGCCAAAATGTTCGTCTTAAGATCCAACAACTTATTTTCCTCTTGAGCAGGGCGCAAAATTACCGCTGCACTTGAAACTATGACTGCACAAACAATGCAAAGGACTAAAGCGACACCAAGCGTCTTATGGACAGATTCACTAGCCACGCGCCAATCTCCTCTTTATATTTCGGGTAACAAAGAAATGATCAATAAGTGGAGCAAATAAATTAGCGAATAAAATTGCTAACATCATTCCCTCTGGGAACGCTGGATTCACAACTCGTATCAGTATTACCATCACACCAATGAGCATGCCATACCAAAACTTTCCGTTGTTAGTCATAGACGCTGAAACAGGATCCGTCGCCATAAAAATTGCACCGAATGCAAAACCACCAATCACCCAATGCCAGTAAAAGGGAAGAGCGAACATTGGATTTGACGAGTTAACAGAGTTGAAGAGTGTTGATAGCAATGCAGAACCAACAAGAACACCAATGATGATTCGCCAAGATGCGATTCTAGTGAGAAGAAGTAGTGATCCCCCCATCAAAATAGCTACAGTTGAAGTTTCCCCGATCGACCCATGAATGGTTCCTACAAATGATTGCATCCAAGTCACACTTTGTTCCAATGCAAGAACTCCTCCATCTGCCGCAACTGAGAGCATTGTGGCACCAGTGTATCCATCCACTGCAGTCCAAACAGCATCTCCACTCATATAGGCTGGATATGCAAAGTACAGAAATGCCCGTCCAGTCAGGGCTGGATTCAGGAAATTTTTGCCAGTCCCGCCAAAAATCTCTTTACCAATAACAATGCCGAAACTTATTCCAAAAGCCACCATCCATAAAGGCAAATCTGGAGGACAGGTAAGCGCGAAAAGAACGGTTGTTACGAAAGCGCCTTCATTAACCTCATGGCCACGGATAGAGGCAAACAGAACCTCCCAGAAGATTCCAACTACAAAAGTAGTTACATAGATAGGCAAAAAGTACGCTGCACCATGGATAATGTTATCCCAATTGCTCGTAGGATCATAACCCGCAAGAGAGCTGATAAAAATTCCTCGTAATCCTTCCTGAGAAATCATGCCCATGTCAGCCATAATCGTATTGGCTTGAAAACCAACGTTCCACATTCCAAAAAACATTGCAGGGAAAGTAGCAATGAGTACCGTAATCATTACACGTTTCAAATCTATGCTATCCCTAACGTGTGAACTGTTTTTAGTAACATTGGACGGTTTAAATAAGGCAGTATCGATAGCCTCATAAAGTGCATACATTTTTTCCCACTTCCCTCCTTCATGGAAATGTGGTTCGTATTTATCAAGAAGTTTACGCAACATCCTATCAACCCTCCTTTTCTATCGTGGTCAAGTTATCGCGTAATATACCGCCATACTCGTGTTTGCCGACACAGACATATGTGTAGAGCCCAACATCATCTTCATCCAATTCCAGGCATCCTAAATTTTGAGCCATTTCCGTATCTCCGACTATGAGAGAACGCAATAACTGGATAGGCAAAATATCAAGGGCGGTTACCTTTTCATAGCCCCCCACAGGCACCATTGCTCTTTCGCTACCATTGGTACTACTCGTCATATTAAAAAGTTTTTTTGTTATGGAAGAAGCAAAAGCAGGTAGAGCAGAATGCTTATCTAAGCCTAGCCTAAGGTAGTGGAGTGGCTGTCGATCTCGCCCTTCTTGGATAACCGATACTTGAGTATGGTACCTTCCCAGAAAGGCAAACTCCCCTGAAGATTTCCTGCCAGATAGCACTGAACCGGAGATCACCCTATTTTCATTATTAATCAACTCTCCTATCACTAGTTGATTAATATTTGCACCCAAACGAGTCGTCAACAGACGCGGCTCATTAACCTGAGGGCCACCTAGAGCAATAACTCGGGAGGTATCAATTGCACCCTTTGTGAATAGCGACCCTATTCCGATTACATCCTGATAACCTATAACCCAAACAGTCTTATCAGCACTAACTGGATCTACAAAATGAATATGGGTACCAGCTAAACCAGCAGGATGAGGCCCACTAAAGTTAACTTCCCGAACCCCGTTAATTTCATCTGCTGGAATATCGACATTTGGCGCAGCACAAACATTTATTGGCCCATCAGTTAAGTTCGTAAGAACTTTTAGCCCGTTTGCGAAGTCATCTTCACGGTTTTTAATCACCACCAACGGATCGGCTGACAGGGGGTTAGTATCCATCGCCGTAACAAATATTGAGTTCGCAACACTATCTACCGAGGGGATTTTTGAGTAGGGTCGCGTTCGCAGTGATATCCAATGACCCGTATTCACTAAATGATCACGGACGGCATCGCGTCCCAGATTTTGCAGCGTAGACGCTTCGAATGCAGGCAGGGCTTGATGTTGCTCTGCTCCTTCAACATCAATCACGAGCGACTGAAAAACTCTTCGCTCTCCTCGATTTATAGCCGTTATAATCCCTGTCGCTGGGGCTACAAACTTAGCAAGCTCATTTTTTTTGTCGGTAAAAAGAAGCTGACCAAGCTTTACTCGATCGCCTTCTTTTACAGCCATTGTTGGTTTCAGACCATGGTAATCTGATCCAATGAGTGCCACCTGCCCAATAGCTGGCCCATCAAAGATTTTTTGTTCAGGGGATCCCGAAATAGGGAGATCCAAACCGCGACGAACTTTAATCATATTTAAACTACCAAAGTAGAAGCTCAATTTTTCGTGATACGAAAGCCGCGGAATTAGAAAAAAGACGAGATCCTAACAATGATGAAATTGCCAGATCAACCAGATTTCTTTAAAGCCAGTATCAACGAAGGTTTGGAGCACAAGATTATGCGCGAGATTATAGACGCCTCTCTGTTATGATGCTAGCTAATCGGCCACAAAAAGTAGAGAAAATGACAAAAAAATTTTAGCTACAGCCGAGTTAAAACATCTCATGTAGACAGATACTCCGACCCTTCCTAGGACAGCCCTCTTTACGACTTCTATTCGCTATCGGATTGGAAGGTTTTTGGGTAGCTAGGCCAAACTACGCCAGAAAATTTTTCTAAGCATCTTACTACCTGACAACTATAGCCAAATTCGTTGTCATACCAGCAGTAGAGAATGCAGTTATTCTTATTTACAATCGTCGCTTGTGCATCTAAAACACACGCCTGGCGGGAGCCAACAAAGTCCGTCGAAACTGCCTCAGATGATGCGGTAAACCCTATTTGCTGCTGCAAGCTCGAATGCAAAGCTTTTTGCCTCAAAAATTCGTTTAGCTCTTCTGTATCAGTGTCTCGCTCTAACTGCAAATTTAAAATTGCCATGGAAACATTCGGCGTAGGCACTCTTATTGCATTTCCAGTGAGTTTCCCTCTGAGCTCAGGTATTGCTTTTGATACAGCTTTAGCCGCACCGGTAGATGTAAGGACCATATTGAGAGCTGCACCACGGCCACGACGCCCTCCCTTATGATAGTTATCAATCAGGTTTTGATCGTTAGTGTAGGCATGGACAGTCTCAACATGACCACTCTTAATCCCATATTCATCAAGCAGACATTTCAGAACCGGAACAATCGCGTTGGTGGTACAGGATGCTGCCGAAATGATTTTTCTATCAGGAGTGATTTCCTGATGATTTATCCCATAAACAATATTGGGAATATCGTCCCCAGCTGGTGCAGTTAGCAGCACTTTTGATATTCCAGGCATCAGATGACAACTGAGTCCTTCGCTGTCTTTCCAAACCCCTGTATTATCAACCACGACTGCATTATTTATGCCGTATTTTGAATAATCTATCTCTGATGGAGAATTCGCATAAATTATCTTTATCGGATTACCGTTCACAACCAACGTATTTTGATCCTCAATTACACGGATCGTTCCCCTAAATGGACCATGGACAGAGTCTCTGCGCAATAAAGCTGCCCGCTTCTCAAGATCATGGTCAATTTTACTCTTTCGAACAACAATTGCCCTCAGACGCAGGACGTCTCCACCACCAGCCTTATCCACGAGAATTCTTGCCACCAAACGGCCTATTCGTCCGAATCCATAAAGTACAATATCTTGAGGCTCCGGGAGAGGTTTAGTCTCAGAGCCGATTATGTCTTTGAGTTCTTTCGAAAGAAAGTCATCTATTGATCGACCGGGCTTCTCGTCATCTTGATACTTGACGACCATCTTGCCTATATCAATATGAGCTTGCCCCAGAGGTAAATTGGATATTGCTTGTAACATTGGAAATGTGTCGAATTCAGATATTTCATTATGCTCAACCTGTCGCACAAACCTATGGTCCTGCATAATATCAGTAACGGATTTGTTGACCATGCTGCTGCCATACATGTAGGTCGAAATATTTCTTTGACGATATAATTTTCCTATTAGGGGAATCATCCCTTCCGCAAGAGCCTCTCTTTCTTTCCAGTCTTTAAAAAAATCATTGGGTAAGGGTCGTGTTTGCTCTTCCACAGCTAAAATTCCTTCTCAGTAGTTTTATTTATTAATTTTATTATTAAAAACTTAAAAACTTAGGCCAGATTATCACGCACCAATTTGATACAGACAACAAAACACAACGTATCTGCGATTATAAAGATTATTTCTGTAACTAATAGAAGTAGAAACGTAAACTGTTACCCAACAAATTCTGGATAGGCTGAGCAGTGACCCCAATGCGTATTTTTAAGGAAAATCCAGCCTTGAATTCAGATCAAAAAGTCCATTGGAGAGACCTGACATCAAGTGGTCTTGCACTTGCTTTGACAGAGGCATCTCTTAATCATGACGGCCTGACAGTTGTCATAACTAACTCGGCAAAAGAGGCTAGCTATCAAAGGGGTGCAATAGAATTTTTTTCCAAAGGTCAGGACCTGCCTATTTTAATTTTCCCAGACTGGGAAACACTTCCTTATGATATTTTCTCACCACATCAAGATATTATTTCTGGCCGCTTAAAGACGCTCGCTAAACTCCCTACCACTAAACAGGGCATTCTTCTGGTCCCGATAACTACGATTATGCATCGGCTGGCACCCGTTGATTTTGTTTCCTCTAGAAGTTTCCACTACCAGGTTGGTGATGAGTTAGATCGAGATAATCTCCAAAGTCAACTTAATAAGGTTGGATACAACCGAGTTGATACGGTTTATGAGCATGGCGAATTTGCCTTTAGGGGTTCAATTATCGATATATTTCCAATGGGGGCCAAATCACCATTCCGACTGGACCTCTTGGATACCGAAGTCGAATCGCTTAGGCTTTTTGATCCAGAATCTCAACGGACAATCGAGTCTGTTCAACGAATCGACGTTCTCCCTGCTCGAGAATTTCCATTGGACAAGCAATCTATCAACACTTTTCTCAACAAATGGCATGATTGCTTTGATAATAATCCCGATCCTTGCCCTGTTTACAGAGATGTTAAAGAGAGTATTGCGCCTCAAGGAATCGAATACTACTCGAGTCTATTTTTTGAGAAGACCGCTACTTTATTTGACTATCTTCCCGAGAATATCCTCTTATTTACACTAAATGATATAGAGACTACCGCCGATCAATTTTGGAATGATATAAATACCAGATATACAGAGTATGGAGTTGATCCTGAAAGGCCTCTGCTTAAGCCCAGCGCTGTTTTTTTAACTGTAGATAAAATCTTTCATAAGATGAAAAACCTACCACGTACTAAAGTAAAAATGGCTGACGTAGTCGGGGAAGCAAAAGACAGCATCTCCCCGGTTCGCCACGTTCCGGATGTCACAGTCAATGTTAAACTTGGGAACCCTCTCTCCAAACTTGAATCATTCTTAAATTCAGACTTTGATGGAGAGCAAAGGCTAAAAGTTCTTTTCTGTGCGGAGTCCTCAGGACGTCGTGAGGTGCTAATAGATCTTTTGAAAAGCATAAATCTTAGCCCTAGGGATGTGGAGACTTGGACTGATTTTTTGCAACAGAAAGACAATTGTAATATTTGCACCTTCCCCCTTGATGAAGGCATATTTTGCCCAGAAAACAATTTATGTCTCATTACAGAGAGTGATTTGTTCGGACAGCAGGTCATGCAAAGAAGGCGAAGATCTGCAGCGGCGAACTCTCCAGACTATATTTTCAAAAGCCTAGCCGAGCTAAAAGTTAATGCGGCAGTTGTGCATATTGAGCATGGTGTTGGGCGTTATAAGGGTCTTGTAACATTAGAAGTGGATAAAACAACACAAGAATTTTTGATGTTAACGTACGCGAACGACGCGAAGCTGTACGTACCAGTATCCTCGCTTCACTTAATTAGCCGATTTGGTGGTGGTGATCAATCAGCGGCTCCACTCAACCACTTAGGCAGTGACAAATGGGATAAGGCAAAAGAAAAAGCTGCCAAACAAGTGCGTGACACCGCAGTAGAATTACTCGATATCTATTCAAGGAGGGCTGCGAGGAATGGTTTCTCTTGCCTCCCAAATGAGCAAGACTATTTATCTTTTAGTAGCGACTTCACTTTTGAGGAAACAGCTGACCAACAGCAGGCTATAGATGCTGTCAGAAACGATCTTCTTAGCCCTCAACCAATGGATAGACTAGTTTGTGGTGATGTAGGCTTTGGAAAGACTGAAGTTGCTATGCGGGCGGCCTTCACAGCAGTTAGTAGCGGTAAACAAGTCGTTATTCTAGTTCCCACCACTCTCCTAGCGCATCAACATCTTCAGAACTTTCAGGATCGCTTCTCCAATTGGCCTGTGGTTGTAGAGGAGTTGTCTCGGTTTAAAACGAACAAACAACAAGATCAAGTCATCGCCGCGGTAGAGCAAGGAAATGTGGACATACTCATCAGTACACATAAGTTATTGCACGCTGAAATTAATTTTAGCAACTTAGGCTTGATGATCATCGATGAAGAACATCGCTTTGGTGTGCGACAAAAAGAGAAAATCAAATCATTTCGAACCGAAATTGACATCCTGACGATGACCGCCACGCCGATCCCCAGAACTTTGAATATGTCTATGCACAGCATTAGAGACTTATCAATAATAGCTACGCCTCCAGCAAAAAGGCTATCAGTGAAGACATTTGTTCGGAAATATGAATCTCGAGTTGTCAGGGAGGCCGCACTCAGAGAAATTTTGCGGGGTGGTCAAGTTTACTATCTTCACAATGATGTAAAGAGTATTCAAAGAGTGGCAGATGAACTATCGGATCTCATCCCTGAGGCAACCGTTAATATCGCTCATGGCCAGATGCGGGAGAGGCATCTTGAACAAGTAATGTCGGACTTCTATCACCAGAGATTTAATTTTTTAGTATGCACAACTATTATAGAAACTGGCATCGATATTCCTAGCGCAAACACAATTTTAATTGACCGTGCGGACAAATTTGGGTTGGCTCAACTCCACCAACTTCGAGGCCGCGTTGGAAGATCTCACCATCAAGCGTATGCCTACTTGATGCTCCCTAAGGAAAAAAAGGTGACTGCAGATGCAAATAAGCGCCTTCAAGCAATTTCCGCGGCTGATCAGTTGGGCTCAGGGTTTACTTTGGCTACCAATGATTTGGAAATTCGAGGTGCTGGAGAACTTTTGGGTGAAGAACAAAGCGGCCATATTCAAACAATAGGATTCACACTCTATTTGGAAATGCTTGATAGAGCGATCACTGCACTGAAAGATGGGAAGAAACTCACACTAGACACATCTTTAGAAAGTGGTATTGAAGTGAATATGCATCTTCCAGCTCTAATACCTGATGACTACTTACCTGATGTAAATATGCGTTTAACACTCTACAAACGAATTTCAGATTGCAAGACATCTAGAGATCTTCATGAACTTCAGGTAGAGATGATTGATCGTTTCGGATTGCTGCCTGAAACTACCAAGACTCTGTTTAAACTTGCCGAAATAAAACAAATAGGAACCACACTTGGCCTCAAAAAAATCGAAGCCGGGCCAAAAGGTGGTCGGCTACAATTTACTCCTAATACCCCAGTAGAACCAATAACTATTATTAAAATGGTTCAGACTGAACCCGATATTTTTCGCCTTCAAAATAATGACCAGTTGAGCTTCACTCTTCCGCTTAATGATGCTGAAAATCGCTTTATGTTCGTCAGTAATGTTTTTGATAAACTTCTTGCTAAACCTTAATAAGATTTCATTAGAGCTGCTGCTTGAACAAGGTGTATTATAAATAATCTTTATTCTTGGGAAATTTATTGATGTATGTATTTCGGTTTTTATCTGTAATAGTGCTAATCACTTTTATTGTAGCGGCGACTAGTGCCGAGGATATTAGCCAAGGAAGTTCAATTACCCCTCCAGAAAATTGGTATCAAGTGGAAGTTATTTTGTTCTCTCATCCAGGAACAACTTCAGAAGAAGAAGCTCCCAACAAATCTGAATTTAAATTCCCTCAAAATCTTGTCGAATTAATTGATCCACAGGCGCTAGAAGAAGCTCAGTCTTTAAGGATTGAAGGCGCAATACTAAAACAAGAAGACAACAATGTAATTGAAAATATATCTGATTTATTTGAATTCGTGGATTTGAGTGCAAACCAGTCTGATAATGAAGCTATTGGCCTGATTGAAATATCTAGTAGGGATTTTTCAGCAAAAATCATACCCTCTCCACGCTATTTCGACCAGTTAATCCCACCCGAACCATGGATAGCAAAGTACGAAAATCCATATGAACTTCTTCCTTTCAGCGACCGAGGGCTAAATGATAGTGCTCGGGGGCTCGACCGCCGAAAATATAATGTCCTATTTCATGAAGCTTGGAGATTTATAGCTGATGATAAAATCAATGAAAACTGGCTAGTAATTGGTGCAGGAGAAAAACATCTAAATAGATACGAATTAGAGGGAAGCTTAAGATTTTATAAATCTAGATTTCTACATTTCGAAACTGATCTTTGGAGGATCAATGTGGTTAATGATGATTCACATGAAGCAGAGCGTCGTGTATCAAAATCCTTCAAACTCCCGCCCTTTCCCAACTTCAAACCTATCTCAGAGAATTCTGTTTCTTGGAGAGTTCGTTCTGCCACACCAGTGACTAATGATGAAATTGTTGATGCACCAAAGACTGATTCACAAAATAACTTTACAGCGGCTGAAATAGTTAACCTTGTTGGTTCTGACTACGTCTTGGAGCCCTACGAATTTGAAACCCAATCCATTGATGAGCAAGCAACTACAGAAACAATTGATGCGGTATCGATTTGGCCGATCAGCCATTCAAAGCGAATAGAAGAAGGTGAAGTTTATTATCTTGATCATCCTGAAATTGGGATCATGATTTTAGTAAAAAGCTACCTACCCGAACCACTCAATCTTCCAAGCAACAACGATTTTAAAGCCGACGATTCATTTTAGATCAGATCGCTCAGGTTGCTGGACCATAATCAAATTTTCAATATTAAATCCGTATGATTCAGCGGTAGTCTTAAATACATCCAGCAACTCATCGCTAACCTGTGGCGTCCGAGACAGTAACCAAAGATAATCAGTATTCATTCCTGAGACAAAAGCGTACTCATAATTTTGCGAATCAAGTTCAAATATGACGTATGACCCATAGAAAGGTCCAAAAAAAGAAACTTTGAGGTGCCCAGTATCAGATCCTTCGACAAAATACGCTTTTCCCTCTGCTTCACTCCACTGCTGAAGATCATTTTTGAAACCTCTATTTAGAACCCTCACCCCCCCATCTTTTCGCATTGAATACGTCGCAGAAACAGAACTCATCCCACGCTCAAAAGAATGATCTAGACGGGCTATCTCGTACCACCGACCAAGATATCTTTCCAATTGAAATCCCTTTACCGGCTTTACTCCATCGGGCACACCTGTGCATCCAGGGAGTAAATACAAACCGACAATAATTATTAGCCATCTAGGATCTCGAAATTGGGCATACATTAATGAAACGCTCATTTATTGCTAATTCTCACGAATAACTGATTCAGGCGCCGACTCCAAATGAATTGAGGATGTTGGGAAGGCTATCTCTGATCCATTCTTTTCAATAATTTCTGCAATTTGCAGGAGAACATCCTGCTTAACGCTATGAAACTCAATCCAGTCTGTCGTTTTCGTAAACGTATAGATGAAAAAGTCTAAAGAACTGTCAGAAAACTTATTAAAGTTCACAATCATGGTTTGATTATTATCTATAGCATCATGATCTTTCAGCATCTGTGTTACTTGCTGGACGATATTGTTCATTGAATCCATATCGCAATAACGAATTCCAACGGTCTCATAGATTCGCCTATTCGTCATTCTTGATGGATTTTCAACAGAAATACTCGCAAATACAGAATTTGGAATGTAAAGCGGGCGCTTATCGAAAGTACGAATACGAGTCAACCGCCAACCGACGTCTTCTACAGTACCTTCGATTTCTTTGTCTGGAGACCTAATCCAGTCGCCTACTGAAAAAGGACGATCTAAATAAATCATCAAACCCCCAAAGAAATTAGCGAGCAGATCTTTAGCAGCAAAACCAACGGCAATGCCACCAATACCGCCAAATGCCAGCAGCCCAGATACGCTATACCCAAGCAACTGCATAGCAATTAACAAGGCAGTGATAATCACAGATGCTCTTAATAACTTTGCAACTGCACTGACCGTTGTCGGATCAACAGGATCAGAGATAAATTCTGGATTTATTAAGTTGCGTTCAGCTCTCTTTATAAAATTATTAAGAAATAGGGCACCTAAAAAGATCAGCGCTAATCGATTTATTGGGTCTATTAGCGCAGTCAAGGAGTTGGATGGCATTTTTCCCAATGTAAGGGCCGCAGCGAAGTTAATACCAAGTATCCAAACAAGCCAAACAAGTGGTTTTCTGCAGGCCTCTATAAATGCATCGTCCCAAACAGTTTGAGTTTTCTTTGTTCTCATTTCTAACCGATCAATTACTTTATTGAGGATATAACCAAGACTCAATGCAGCAAGAACAATAACAAAAAGCTCTATAATCCAGAGGGACTGCTCTCCCGTCAAATTTACTAACCACAACTGAAGATCATTCATCAATTTTTCCCAATAAGTTGCCTATTAAAAATTTGTATATTTATAGCAGATCAATCAATCAATTCTGACAGCCTTTCAATTACTTTTTTTCTGCGGCCCGATTGCTCTAGAGATGACCAATTCACTGAATGCCTAGCTCTCATTATCCCAAGACTACTGCTTCTCGAGCAATCTTCTCGTTCCATGTAGGACAATACCTCAACTGCCCCTTCTGGACAATTGCAAACGAGGATCATATCGCAACCCGCGCTTAAGGCCAATCTCGCTTTATCAGCATAGCCGCCAGCCACATCAGCTCCTCTCATCGACAAATCATCACTAAATATAATGCCTTCAAATCCGAGATTATTTCTAAGTATGTGCTTGAGCCAGAACGAGGAAAAGCCAACTGAGGAAGGATCAACTTTTGGGAAGGTAATATGGGCTGGCATTACACCATCTAGCTTTTTTGCTAATGCAAAAAATGGTTTGAGATCTTTATTTAAAAGATCCTCCAAATCGCGATTATCAATCGGTGCCTCTAGATGGCTATCAGCAACTATTCCACCATGACCTGGAAAATGTTTCCCTGTGCAAGCCATACCTGCCTCTGCCATGCCGTCTATAAATGCTTCTGCAGCGTTTTCAACAATACCGGGGCAACCAGAAAATGCTCGATCTCCTATTATCGAACTGGTATTTCGATCCACATCAAGAACTGGTGCAAAACTGAAATCTATCCCACAGGCAAGAACTTCAGATGCCATTAGCCAACCCGTTTCATAACTCAGACTCGCTCCCTTATCAGTTGAGACGGCCATTAAGTCTCCTAATATCTGCATAGGCGGAAGCCTTGTAAATCCATCTCGAAGACGCTGTACTCTGCCACCCTCTTGATCGACAGCAATTAAAAGATCAGAGGAGCATTCCCTGATTTGAACGACTAGCCCGCATACCTGGTCCCGACTCTCAATATTCCTGGAAAATAAAATCACTCCTCCAACATGAGATTGTGATAACAATATGCGCTCCTCAGCAGAAATTGATAATCCGACAAGGTCTATCATTAATCTTCCAAGATAGGAACTAGATGGAGTACTCATAAATAAACCAAAATTTTCTTTGTTGGGTTATGTTAACCCCTCAGAGAGGATGTAACTACAAAATTAAGGTCGTGTTTTCTTGATGCGGCAAAAAAATAGAAGTAACTGATTATCAAAACAGACGGGCAGGAGGAAAATATACACGGTAAATATCTTGCCAATACTTTAATACTGTATATAATCACAGTTAAAACGGAGAAAGTTGAATGAACAATTTGACAACAAGGCAACAACAAATTTTTGATTTAATTCGAGATTGTCTAGATGATACCGGATTTCCGCCCACAAGAGCCGAAATTGCTTCAAAATTAGGTTTTAAGTCTCCAAATGCGGCGGAGGACCATCTGCGCGCTCTCGCACGCAAAGGTGTCATTGAAATGGTGCCAGGAGCATCTCGAGGAATTCGTATTGTTGATCAATTTTTGGGGATTCCAATCGTAGGTAGAGTCGCAGCGGGAGAACCTATTTTAGCTGAGCAAAATATTGAAGATTATCAGGAGGTTCCAGCAAGCACTTTCCATCCAAGTGCTGACTACTTTCTTCGAGTTCAGGGGCAAAGTATGGTGAACGTCGGAATAATGGATGGAGATCTTCTAGCAGTTCATCAGCAACCAACGGCGGATAATCAGCAAATAGTCGTTGCAAGAGTGGATGGAGAGGTAACCGTAAAGCGACTAAAACGCATGAAGAATCGCCATGAAATTCAGCTCTTGCCCGAAAATCACGAGTACTCTCCAATCCTAGTGGACCTGAGAGCACAAGAATTCGCTATCGAGGGTCTTGCCGTAGGTGTAGTTCGGGTGACAATATAAACTAGTGCAGAGTCTGGCGTTTATCGTCTTCTCCAACGCTCAGCGATGATTGATCATCATTGGCTTCAAAGACGGTTTTAATACCCGCATCCACCATACTCTTGGCGACCTGTACGTGTTTGCCTCCAAGATATTCCAATACAGCGGGAGAGAAATTAATTCGAACTAGAGGTTCATTAGAGCCCGCTCTTTGTAAAGCGACTTCGCCGTTGTCGAGCACAACTAGTTCGTATTCAGTAAAAGCCATAACTATTTCCTTTTTCCTGCAATCATTGTAACACCCATCAAAACTAATCGTTACGTAATAATCAATCCAACTCAAACGAACCGCAAAATGAAGTGACAAAAATTACGTCAAGGTAGTTTTCGGGATCTACGTAGTACTATTTTGAAGCTTTTCCCTCTGGAACCCACTTGCCATCATTATAAAATGCGCTCCAACCCGTTGGCTTTCCGTCTCTCTCACTGCGAACATATTGCTCTTTCGTTTTACGGCTAAACCGGACAACTGATTCATTACCTTTTGGGTCATTTGTCGGCGCTGCCAACAAAAACTGGTACTTTTCATCAATTTTACTTTTATAGGGAATCAGTTCATTAACCGTAGGTGCTCTAGTTTCCCTATGTCTTGGGAATTGACTCGCAGCCAAAAACAATCCTGAGGCACCATCGCGAAGGACATAATGATCTTCAACCTTGATACATCGTAGCTCAGGCATCTGAATTGGATCAACTTTTGGAGGTGCGGCTTCACCATTTCTCAAAAGTTTTCTTGTATTCTTGCATGGTTCACCAGAGGCATTTTCTCCCGTACAACCAAAATACTTTCCGAATCGACCAGTCTTCAACTGCATATCTGAGCCACATTTGTCACACTCTATCACAGGACCCTCATAGCCCTTTATGACGAACTGACCTACTTCTATTTCATGGCCTATGCAATCGGGATTGTTGCCACATACATGTAGTTTGCGACCCTCATCAATAAGATAACTGTCCATTGATGTATTACACAATTTGCATCTATGTTTTTGCATTAGAGATTTAGACTCAGCCTCATCATCCTCTTCGATATTAATCGCCTCATCACCCTCTGTAAGGTTAATCGTATTCTTACATCGTTCTTTTGGCGGCAGAGAATATCCAGAGCAACTCATAAACACACCCGTGCCCGCCGTACGAATCATCATCGGTCTACCGCACAACTTACATGGGAGGTCTGTTAGAGAGGGTTTATTAGGCCTCATACCCTGATCTGGCTCTTTTGCAGTATGAACCTGATGACTAAATTCTTTATAGAAGCGATTTAACAGATCCTTCCAATTCAGTCCCCCAGCTGCAACATCATCCAAATGGCTTTCCATTGTCGCAGTGAACCCATAGTCCATGAGATCGGTGAAACTTTCAGATAATCGGTCAGTAACAATATCCCCAATCTTTTCAGCAAAAATACGTTTGTTTTCAATCTTCACATATCCACGATCCTGAATAGTGGAAATAATAGATGCATAAGTGGAGGGCCTACCAATACCTCTCTTTTCCAATTCTTTGACGAGGGCCGCCTCTGAGAACCTAGCGATTGGTTTTGTAAAGTGCTGCTGCGGAATCAACGCCAACATTGACATTAAATCATCCTTATTTAATTCGGGTAATTCAATATCATCTTCTGATTTTCGATTGAGAGGCATCACAGCCAGATAACCATCGAACCGAGTAACACGCCCCTTGGTAGTGAGCTCATAGTCGCCTGCAGCAACTGTGATGGTAGTCGATGTAAACTCCGCATTAGTCATTTGACATGCAACAAACTGCTGCCAAATAAGCTGATAAAGTCTAACAGCGTCCGTTTCCATATCATTAAGACTACCCGGAGAAATATCAATATTTGAGGGCCGAATCGCTTCATGGGCGTCCTGGGCGCCGGACTTGCTGCTGTAAATTAATGGAGATTCGGGTAAATATTTTGAGCCATGCCTCATTTGGATATATTCCCGGCATGAGGTAATCGCATCCTGACTCAAGTTGGTAGAGTCAGTCCGCATGTAGGTTATATACCCACCTTCATAAAGGCGTTGAGCCATAGTCATAGTTTTTTTAACCCCGAAACCAAGACGAGTACTTGCAGCCTGCTGCAGGGTGGATGTAATAAAGGGTGCTGATGGCTTGGATTTTGTTGGCTTATCTTCTCGCTTCAGTACCCTAAATTCTGAATTACGCAAAATCGACAGGGCTGCATCCGCATCCACCTTGCTGGTTGGTCGGAAGGACTTTCCCTTGTCACGTCTTACATCAAAACGTATCTTAATATCTTCGCTGTGATTGTCTTTCTCTTCAAGATCAGCTTGAATCGTCCAATACTCTTCCGGAACGAATGCCCTAATCTCTCTCTCTCTTTCAACAATCATTTTAAGTGCTACGGACTGCACTCGACCCGCTGACAGACCCCTGCCAACTTTCTCCCAAAGAAGAGGAGACACCATGAATCCAACAACCCGATCAAGAAATCTTCTTGCCTGTTGAGCATCTACACGGTGAGTGTTTAATTCTCCAGGAGCCTCGAAGGCGCTTCGTATCGCTTTTTTAGTAATCTCGTTAAAAACAACTCGCTTATAACGACTACTATCTCCGCCTATTACCTGAGTTAAGTGCCATGCAATGGCCTCTCCTTCTCTATCCATATCAGTTGCGAGGTAAATTGAATCAGCATTTTTTGCAAGCTTTTTTAGCTCTGCAACTACTTTCTCTTTTCCTGGCAAGGTAGCATATTGAGCAGACCAATTATTTTCAGGATCGATACCCATGCTGCTGATTAATTGAGCCTTCGCCTTTTTTTCCCGATGAATAACTTTCTCTTCTGGAGTCATCTTCCTCGTGATTGCAGCTTGCTTAGCACGATCTTTTGGGTCACTCGGAGTTCTATTCGCACCTGTGGGAAGGTCTCTAATATGACCCACACTGGACTTAACGACAAAATCATCCCCAAGGTAGCGGTTAATTGTCTTGGCTTTGGCCGGTGATTCAACAATGACTAGCGATTTACCCATAACGGATAATTTCCCTTATTATCGCACCAATGTCTCTGGTACCTGTTAATTAACGTTAGATGAAAAAAATTGAGAAGGTCGCATATATACTTGCTCAAGTGCGCTTTGGTCAACAATTATTTTTCATAATGCTGTTTTAACATCCTCAAACCATTGAAAATCTCGACTAAATCAGGAACGCCTGTACTTTCATCCCAAATCACACCAAAACCATCAGAATCTTTTTTAATTGCGCTAACACTAGCTGGCAACCTGTCAATGACTTGAGAGAGCAGGTCATCCAAATTCTGATCTGCTTCTCCTAAAATCCATTTCCACTGAGTCCATTTCGATTCCCAGCCCCTTTGACTATAGCGGTGTAAAACCCAATTGCCAGATACTTCAAGATCCTTGCAAGGCAGTTTATAACAGACGCAATCGATTGCCCTTTCATTATCCCTAGCATCTGGTCGCCGGTGCAAAGACACAATTATTTTATATTCAAATGCAGTTTTCCTCAGCTCGGCGATTCTCGCCTGCCGCGGCGACTGCTTGAACCACATCAAAGGTGACAAGACGACAGCCACCACAACACATATTACCAACCAATGCATTTACTAATTCCCTTCTGGGCTTACAACAAAATTGTTGATTTATTGTTCTAAGATATTTAATACTACTCCTACTAAATGATAATGGTATACCACTATGTCCGCTTACCAACATATTTTGGTTGGCCTAGACCTTTCACCCGAATCAGAACAGGTGATAGACCGAGTCAAATATCTCTTTTCAAACTCAGACACTAGAATATCCATCTGCCATATTTTGGAGCCTTTAGCGTTCACCTACGGCGGTGATATTCCAGTAGATCTGTCGGATGTGCAAACTCAACTCCAGAGCCAAGCGGCGGAAAGGCTTAAGATCCTGGGGGCCGAAATAGGTGTTGAAGAGCGGAATCAGCACGTCGTCTTAGGGCACCCTGCTCAAGAAATGCATGCGATGGCAGAAGATCAAAATATGGATCTTATTATTGTCGGAAGTCATGGCCGCCATGGGCTATCTCTGCTTTTTGGATCTACCAGTAATTCAGTTCTGCATGGTGCCAAGTGTGATGTGCTTGCTGTAAGGATCACAGATTAAATAGTTCTGCAATTTATCCCCCAGTAAACAATGATTTATTCTAACTTTACTCAAGAGAGACTCTCACATGCTTATTGATATCGGAGTAAATCTATCCAACTCTAGGTTTCAAAAATCCATTGAGGATGTCCTTCTGCGCGCTAAGAGTGCAGGCGTGGAAAAAATGATTCTTACAGGTACATCAATTAGCGACAGCGAATCCGTCATATCAATATGTAAACAATACAAAGATCAGTTTCCTAATTCTTTATATGCCACTGCGGGCGTCCATCCTCATGATGCAGACAAGTTTAACGCTGACTCAGCCAATAAGTTAGATCAACTCTGCAAAGAGAAACCCGTGGTTGCGGTCGGAGAGACTGGATTAGACTTTAATCGCCACTTGTCAGATCCGACAAAGCAAGAGCGAGCATTTGAAAGTCATATTGAAATTGCGCTTAAGCATGATCTGCCGCTGTTCCTTCATGAAAGAGATGCTGCAAAACGACAATTAGACATCATAAGATCCCATGTTAATCAATTCCCCAAATCAGTAATACATTGCTTTACTGGGGATAAAAAAACTCTTTTCAGTTATCTTGACCTTGATCTATATATCGGAATTACTGGATGGATTTGTGACGAGCGCAGAGGTTTAGATCTGCAGAATCTAGTTAAAAATATCCCTTTAGATCGACTCATGATCGAGACAGACGCGCCATATTTGATTCCAAGGACTATGCCTAATCCACCTAAAAATAAGTGTAATGAGCCTTCGTTCCTAAAATACGTAATTGATGAAATTGCACATCACAGAGAGGAGAGCTCAGAAGTGCTGGAAGTGGCCACTTCATCTACCGCAATAGAATTCTTTAACCTAAACAATGCTAATCAGTAACCAGATCGTTCACTGAGACAATGCCTGAGCCCAAAACTCTGGCTCTCAGTCCACCTTTACCATTCAATTCAGGTAATATTTTGACGGCTAGACGACGCTGAAGACTAGCACATGGCTCACACAGGCGGACCCCAAATAACTCAATTCCATTCACCTTGAATGATGCACCCTCTAACTCATTTAAACGTACACCTGTGGTAATCAAATTTCGGCGAAAAGCACTCTCATGAAAAGAGAAACCATATTCCTTGTTAAACGTATGGATAACTTCTGACTCTACTAAGGTAACTTCGAAATCAGGTATTCCTCTATAGCTGGAGAGACTTCTCCCGCTTGAGGAGAAGTACCTATCACCCTCTATACCCTTTCCCGCTTTAAGTGATACGCTCTGATGTCCAGTCATTGGTCCACCAGAAATCTTGGCAATATATATCCCCGTAATGCACTTTTGAGTCATTATTCCTCAGCTAAATTTAAGAGCAACTAATCATAGATTCCTGTGAGGCATCTGGAACTATTCGAACATCTCTTATTGTTAAAACAAACGGTTCCTCACTCACTAGAACCATTGGAGACGTGACCTTACTCAAATCAACACCAAGCTTATCAAAACACTGCAAGCTGATCCCAATACGAGACAATTGACCTTCAGGCACTGATTTGAAGAATTCAGTCATATCAATCGCGCCCGAGCAAGGCCAACCACAATCCATACGCTGAGTGACAACGCCCATCGGATGTTGATCAACTTTAAACTCCATCATTAGAGCACCATTTTTGGATTTAAGATCAGTAAGATCTGCAGGAGATGCAGCCTGCCAATAAAACTGACTTTCATGGCCGCCAGTCCAAGTTAATTTTCGCGAATCCTCTTGAACAAGCCCATCAACCGTGACAACGCTGAGGCCTCCTTGCGGACTAGAGCCTTGAGTACCAGATATTTGTCTATGCCAATCACTGGCATCCCCAACGTAAGCTAACCATGGCTCTTGAGAGCTACCACTAAATATAATGTTGGCCTCAGATGAGGGAGCTGCGGCAGAAACCTCACTCAATGAATCTGATAGGATAGTTTCATCACCATAACTAAGGCCCTGCCCTAGCTGAAGCAGATTGTCGAATACAGGCAGCGCCTCATTCTGACTATTCATATCTTTGTTTGGCCAGTCAAACGATAGTCTCCCTGTAAAATCATATCTGGGATTATTATCAGAGTCAGCGACCAAAACATCAGCGACACCCCCGCCCTCGGTTCCTGGCAGCCACGCAACCACAAACGCATCAGAACTATTTATTTCAGCGTTAACCCAGAGCGGTCTACCAGTAATGAAAACACTCACAACCGGGATATCTTGCGATTGTAGCTTCTGCATAAGTTCTAAATCTTCTATTCTTCCATTTCTATATGCAAGCGTATGGACATCTCCTTGACCCTCCGCATAAGGCTCCTCTCCAAACACTACTACAGCAACGTCAGGCTTTTTACTCCAGTTACCAGACACGCTTAGCTCGGTTGACCCTCCGATACTATTCATAGCGTTTGCCAATCCATTATAAATACTTGTTGCACCAGGAAACTCACTATTCTTGTTTTCAGTCCCTTGCCACGTTATGGTCCAGCCGCCATTTTGTTTTCCAATATTGTCGGCGCCATCGCCCGCTACTAGCACATGTTGTCCAGCCCTTAACGGCAGTACATCATCATTCTTTAGTAGAACAAGAGATTTTCTGACTGCGTCCCTAGCCACTTCACGATGTGCAGGTGCGCCTATGAGATCAGCATTCCCAGCTACCTCTCTTGAGGATGGGAGACCTTTTTCAAACAAGCCAGCTCGAATTTTAACTCTTAAAATTCGCTCTACGGCATCATCAATTCTGGCCATTGAAATTTCACCTGCCTTGACTTGTTTAAGCGTATTCCTCAAAAATCCCTTCCACTGCTCAGGAACCATAACCATATCGATTCCAGCATTAATGGCCTGAGCGCAGCTATTATTCGTGCAACCCTCAACCTGCCCTATTCCATTCCAATCACTGACAACAAACCCATCAAAGCCCATCTGGTTCTTCAAAACATCGGTGAGAAGGAACTTATGACCGTGGATTTTGACGCCGTTCCAACTGTTAAAGGTAGCCATAACAGTTTGAACCTCGGCATCGAGAGCTTCGTAGTATCCCTGCCCATGTTCATCAAGAAGCTCCTGCAACGACATAATGGTGTCGCCCTGATCAACACCTCTAAGGGTGCCACCATCACCAATAAAATGCTTCGCTGTAGCAATCACCTTTGATTCATTGGTGCTAAGCTCAGCTAAAGGCCCCTGTAAGCCAGCAACGATTTCGCCCGCATAGCTTTTGATAATTGGAGATTGGCTGCTATAGGCCTCATAGGTCCGACCCCAGCGATTGTCCTTTGCCACCGCGACTGTTGGAGCAAATACCCAATCTATTCCAGTGACCGCAACTTCACGCGCAGTGATCTCTCCAATCTTTTTCATAAGATCAGAATCATTGGCAGCCCCCAAACCTATGTTATGAGGGAATAAAGTTGCACCAACGACATTGTTATGGCCGTGCACTGCGTCAGTACCCCAAACAATTGGAATTCCCGCGCCACCGCCAGACGTGTCCTGTGAGGCTAAGTAATAATCATCCGCTAGAGACAGCCAGTCCTGCATTGTAGAATTCTTGTTTTTGTTGGGAAAAGAACCTCCCCCATTGAGGATAGATCCAAGGTGATATTTCGTGACATCACTAGGCTTCACCCATTTAATCTCGCCCTGCACCATCTGCCCAACTTTCTGCTCAAGTGTCAGATCTTTCATAATCTCTTGAATACGCAGCTCAACCGGATCCTCTTCTATCTTCTCAGAGGCATTAACAATACCTCCGACGAGACATAAAGTAAGTAGCATCAATAATCGTGAAATTTTAAATTTCCGAATATCGAGCATTAATTCACGGTTAAATCTATACATTTTAAGCTATCCTTTTACTGGACTTCCAAACCGCTAAAAAGATTTAAGGGCCCACCCCTCATAATCTAAGCAGTAACAATTACTATTATGATTCCACGGCTCTTAAAATAGTGGAAGTAGTCTTGCGACAGTCAGCTAAAACCATGCGGTGAGAGGGATCATGAATAAGGTTTTGATCTGAACACCTATTGAAATAGGTTTCGAACAGACTCTCGATAATTCCTACTTACCTTTAGTGTAGTTCCCTCAGAGAGTTCCAATAAACTGCCACCTTTTGGGAGGGCTGTTATACTCACAACTCTCTCAATATTGACGATAGTGGAGCGATGAATTCTTATAAAAAGCTTGTCTTCCAACCGATCCATTAACTCACCTAGAGTGATTCTTATAATGTGCGTGTCACCTGCAGCATGAACACACATATAATCACCCGCAGCATCAACCCAATCAATATCATCGAATGGAATGATTTTAACAACGCCAGAATCTCGAACTAAAAGTTTCCTCCTGACCCCCTGCTGCTCTCGCTCGTCCGATCCTGAATCAGATGATTTTTCTCCCGCTAATCTCTCTGATATTGAATCTATTGCACCAATCAATGGACTCTTAAAGTCACCATCAATGTTGGCAGTTATTCGTGCTGACGCACGATCAATTGCTCGTCCAACGCGGTCATGATCCACCGGTTTAA
>NTJY01000002.1 GCA_002457245.1 SAR92 bacterium MED-G29
TATCTGATTGCTCTTCCCGCTATGTCTACGACGGTCTGGACTGATACGGGTGTTGAACCCTCCTCTGCATTGCAGGGTTGGCAGGGAGCTTGGACTATTTTCTATTGGGCCTGGTGGATTGCATTTGCACCCTTTGTTGGACTGTTCTTAGCTCGAGTATCCCGTGGAAGGACCATGCGCGAGTATGTGATCGGAGCTATGATTATCCCTTCCTTAATTTGCTTAGTCTGGTTTACTTTTATTGGTGCCACGGCTATCGATTTAGAATTATCAGGAGTGGCGCAGGGGGCGATTGTTAATGCGGATATATCAGCCCAGTTATTTAAGACCATAAACTTAATTTTGTCTCCTGAACTTGCAGTTGCACTATCTGTTATAATTGTGGTGTTACTACTCACATTCTTAGTAACTTCGGCTGATTCGGGAATTCTGATTATTAATACTCTTGCTTCGGGCGGAGATCAGAGTCAAAAACAAACCAAGCATGTCGTTATTTGGGGAGTTCTATTTTCTGTCTTGATTGGCGTGTTACTTGCCGCAGGGGGAATGGATGCATTGAGATCAGTCATGATAATCGGTGCTTTACCGTTCTCTTTGGTTATGGCCCTTATGGCTATATCGTTAGTAAAAACTTTAGTGGGTGAAGAACAAGTTTCGAATAAATAAAACCTTAATTAATATCCCATTCAAAGGAGGGAATAATGAGAGAAGCAGTTATTGTATCAACAGCGCGTACCGCATTAACCAAGGCGGCTCGTGGCGCTTTTAATAACACCCACGGCGTTAAATTAGCAGCTCACTCTATTGAGCATGCCATGGCACGTGCCAATATTGATCCTTCAGAGGTTGATGATGTCATTCTTGGTAATGCGTCCCATGCGGGTACGACGGGAATGAATATTGGAAGAAACGCGGCGATTGCAGCGGGTTGTCCAGTGACCACTTCGGGTACTACTGTTAATCGCTTCTGTTCGTCGGGACTTCAAACTTTGGCAATGGGCGCGGGACGGATTATTGCTGAAGGTGTAGATATCATGGTAACAGGTGGCGTTGAGAGTATTTCGCTTCCAGGTACAAGTGATCCCTCGGAGTCTGTAGAGCCAGAGCTTTATAGCAGGTATCCAGGTCTTTGGTACCCAATGATCAAGACGGCTGATATTGTTTCGAGTCGCTACAATGTTTCTCGAGAGGCACAAGATGAGTACTCTCTGATTAGTCAGCAGAGAACGGCTGCAGGTCAGGAGGCGGGTAAATTTGATGATGAAATTGTGCCTATGAATACTGTTATGAAAGTAAAAAATAAAGAGACAGGTGAAATAACAGAGCATGATGCAGTTGCGGATCGAGATGACTGTAACCGTCCATCTACCACAATTGAGGGATTGGCAGGTCTTGCTCCAATTATGGGAGAGGATGCCTTTATCACAGCAGGGAATGCCTCACAGTTGTCCGATGGATCCTCCGCACAGGTGTTGATGGAGAAATCAGAGGCAGAGCGTCGTGGTTTGGATATATTAGGGACATTCCGAGGCTTTGCTGTTGGTGGTTGTGAGCCTGATGAAATGGGTATTGGTCCAGTGGTTGCAGTGCCTAAACTACTTAAAGCCACAGGTTTAACTATGGATGATATTGATCTCTGGGAACTCAATGAGGCGTTTGCCTGCCAAGTAATCTACAGTCGCGATGTACTTGGTATCCCAATGGATAAATTAAATGTTAATGGTGGCTCTATTTCTATCGGGCACCCGTTTGGAATGACTGGCTCAAGAATGGCGGGTCATCTGCTGATTGAAGGTCGCCGCAGGAATGCAAGATATGGCGTGGTTACCATGTGTATTGGTGGTGGTATGGGAGCAGCTGGATTGTTTGAGATAAACTCTTAATCCTGAGTAACCCTAATTTCACCTAGATTTTACTTGAAAAGCCCGATTACACTAAAAAGGTAATCGGGCTTTTTAGTTTATGCGTTGCTTGACTCAGCAATACTCTTCATGTCGGTCATGTAGCCGCGCAGTTTGTGACCAATAATTTCGACATCATGATCTCGAATCGCATCATTCACTTGGATCAATCGAATATTATCCACAGCATTGGACGGATCGCTCAAACCTTCTCCAAGATCTTCCAGCGTTAATGAGTTGGCATGATCTTGCAACAACGGTACGGCGGCGTGTGTGAATAAATAGTTACCGTATTCAGCTGTGTCGGAGATCACAACATTCATCTCATAGAGTTTATTGCGAGCAATACAGTTAGCGATTAGTGGCGTTTCGTGCAAAGACTCGTAGTAGGCAGACTCCTCAATAATACCTGAGGCAACCATGGTATCAAAGGCGAGCTCAACACCTGCTTTGATCATGGCGACTAGATAAATACCTTTATCGTAGTAATCTTGCTCTGTTATCTCAGTATCGCAGTCTGAGGCTTTTTCAAAACTAGTTTCTGCGGTTTGGGCACGCCACTTTAAAAGGTTGGCATCATCGTTATCCCAATCAATCATCATAGTGCGAGAGAACTCGCCTTCAATAATGTCGTCCATGTGCTTTTGAAATAATGGCGCTAGGATTACCTTTAGCTCTTCAGCCATATCGAATGCTCTGATTTTGGCGGGGTTGTTCAAACGGTCCATCATATTTGTAATGCCACCGTGCTTGAGTCCCTCGGTGACTGTCTCCCAGCCATACTGAATCAACTTGCGCGCATAAGCTGCATCAACACCTAGATTGAGTAATTGTTGATGACCCAAGATAGCTCCAGTTTGTAACATCCCACACAGAATAGTTTGCTCGCCCATTAAGTCAGACTTAACTTCGGCGATAAAAGAGGATTCGAGCACACCGGCTCGATCACCACCAGTCGCTGATGCATAGGCCTTTGCAATGGTGTGGCCATTACCCTGAGGGTCATTTTCGGGGTGTACAGCAATGAGAGTGGGAACGCCAAAGCCACGCTTATACTCTTCGCGTACTTCAGTGCCGGGACACTTGGGGGCCACCATGATTACAGTTAGGTCGTCGCGAATCTGCATACCCTCTTCGACAATATTAAAGCCGTGAGAGTAAGCAAGAGTCGCACCCTGCTTCATTAGGGGCATCACCGCGGTTACTGCGGCAGTATGTTGCTTGTCAGGGGTTAAATTGAGCACTAAGTCAGCAGTAGGAACAAGTTCTTCGGCTGTGCCAACGGTAAATCCATTTTCAGATGCCCACTGAAAGGACTGGCGTTTTTCAGCAATGGCTTGCTCGCGCAGGGCGTAAGAAATATTTAGGCCGGAGTCACGCATGTTAAGACCTTGGTTAAGCCCTTGCGCACCGCAACCAATAATAACGATGTTCCAGCCCTTAATGTACTCGCAACCCCCAGTAAATTCGCTGCGATCCATGAATCGACACTTTCCTAGTTGATTCAGCTTATTACTAAGGCTGAGAGTATTAAAATAGTTTGCCATTATTGCGCTCCAATTACCGCTGTGCGGATAGTTTTAAATTAGGTGCCATCGGTTTATTTATCGAATAGGAAGAGCAGTGTACCTAAATATAATTATTGCCGAAAACGATATGTATTCAATATAACGTTGCATATTTTGCAATAATGATGAGTATTCTGTAGCATTTGGCCATGGATATCCGATCATTGACTCTTTTCCAGCATCTCGCCAACACCTTGCACTTTGGCAAGACCGCTGCTGCCTGTCATGTTAGCGCTTCAACATTAAGTCGTTCGATTCAGCGAATTGAAGAGCAATTAGGTAGCCAACTATTAATACGTGACAATCGTTCTGTGATTCTTACGCCAGAGGGTAAAAAATTATTAGCTTATGCAGACCACCAAATCGAGCAGTACAAGTCACTTAAATCATCGCTTAATGCATCCCAACAAGAGTTATCGGGATCGTTAAATATATATTGCTCGGTAACTGCATCCTACGCCTATTTGCCTCCGCTTCTCGAAAATTTCAGACGAGCCCATCCGAAGGTAGAGATAAATTTAGACACAGGTGATGCTGCTGATGGTATAGATCAAATAAAGAGACAAAAAGTCGATCTAGCTATTGCGGCTAGACCAGATGAATTGTCATCAAGTATTTATTTTCAGACTATTGCTCAAGTTCCATTATCAATTATTACTCCAACGATAGACTGTCAGGTTAAGAAGTCACTTTTGTCAGATGCAGTAGACTGGAAAAGCTTACCCATCATTCTTCCCGAGCATGGAGTTGCGAGGAAACGTTTTGAAATATGGTTTCGACAGATGCACTCAGGGAGGCCAAATGTCTATGCGCAAGTGTCAGGTCAGGAAGCTTTGGTAAGTATGGTTGCGTTAGGCTTTGGAGTTGGTTTATCACCAAATGTGGTGGCGGATAATAGTCCGGTAAAAGATCTCATTGATTTTCTACCAAATACAAAAATACCACCCTTTGATTTGGGTCTATGTTGCTTCAAGCGGAATTTAAAAGACCCGTTAGTAGCGGGATTTCTTTCGACAATTCCTACGTCCTGACATCTAAGTTTTATTCTTCATAGTGGCAGTCACTACTGATCCGGAGACCACACAGGCAGCACCGATTATAGTGACTAATCCAATGGGTTCTGCAACGACACCAGCGAAAGGAACTGACTGCACAAAAAATACAGTTATTAGTGGGGTCATCGCAATAACCGCACTAACTCTTGAGGCCTCTGTATGCATCAATGCCTCTGAAAAGCATCCATAGGCGATAAGAGTGTTCAATCCACAAAAAATTACCAAGGTCCACTGCAACAAAGTAAGATCAGCCAGTAGAGCAAAATTGGAGAAGGGGAGAAAGGCAAGTGCGCCAATCCAGTAAAAGACTAGCATTGTTTCTTCAGCATTAAATTCCTTAATCAACAATTTCTGAATAACAGCATAACCTACCCATGTTATAGCTGCTGATGCCAGCATGAGCAAGCCGATACCATAGTCGTTAAGGTGTGTGAAAATATCATCAAAACGTGGACTAAAAAACATTAGTAATCCACTCACAAAGGTAGCAAACCCTATCCATTGGACGGGCGAGAAACGCTCTTTGAAGATCCATACCCCAGATAAAAGGAGTAAGACAGGAGCTAATTGCATCATTACCTGAGCAGCTTCCGCTGTGGTTCTTTCTAACCCAAAAATATAGAGTGCATAGTTAGCGGTCAGTAGGATTCCCGCACATAAAAGCTGTAAAAACAAGTTAGGAGAGCTAAATTTGTGCTTGTTTACCAGTTTATTTCGAGCGATTAGATAGGGCGTGATGATAACAGCAGCGATAGCGAATCTAAAAAAAGTTGTAGTCACAGGGTCCAGAGTTTGCATGATGCTCTTTAAGGCGATAGGCAAGACACCCCACATTATTGCGGTCGTTGCTGCGAGCAGTAAACCTAACTTCCATCGTCCAGATATGAAAACTACTGATGTCAATTTATGAGCTACACATTGAAGCGGAAATGGATAACATCGCCATCCCTAACTAAGTAATCTTTACCCTCTAGTCTCCATTTCCCTGCATCTTTAGCGCCCTGCTCGCCTCGACCAGCAATATAGTCCTCATACCCCACTATCTCAGCTCGGATGAAACCTTTTTCAAAATCGGTGTGTATTTTACCGGCTGCATTTGGCGCCGTTGCTCCCACGGGAATAGTCCAAGCCCTGACCTCCTTTGGACCTGCAGTGAAATATGTTTGAAGTCCAAGTAAGTTATATCCAGCTCTAATAACTCGATTTAAACCCGGTTCCTTCATTCCTAGTTCCTGAAGGAATTCATCTCTCTCATCATCTTCAAGTTCGCCAATTTCAGCCTCTAATTTATTGCAAATAGCGACTACGACTGATCCTTCGACTTCAGCAATTTTAGTGACAGCATCAAGATATAAGTTATCTGTGAAGCCATCTTCATCGACATTTGCTATATACATTGTAGGTTTCAGTGTGAGTAGGCTCAGAGGCTTTAGAGTCTTTAACTCATCTTTAGTTAGAGCAAAGGAGCGCAGAGGATTGGCTTCATTAAGGTGAGGAAGAATCTTTTCAGCTACTGCTAATAGGGCGATGGCATCGCCATCTTTTCCTTTCGCAGCTTTTGAGGCTCGCAAAATTGCTTTTTCAACACTATCTAAGTCCGCCAAAGCTAATTCAGTGTTTATAACATCAATATCATCAGATGGATTTATTTTGCCTTCTACGTGAATAACATTGTCATCATCAAAGCATCGGACCACATGAGCAATAGCATCGGTCTCACGTATATTAGAGAGAAACTGATTACCCAATCCCTCTCCCTTAGATGCTCCAGCGACTAAACCTGCGATGTCCACAAATTCCATACTTGTTGGGATGACACGTTCTGGATTGACTATTGCTGATATCTTATCTTGCCTTGGATCAGGAATAGGAACCACACCTGTATTAGGTTCAATTGTGCAAAAAGGAAAGTTTTCTGCGCTTATGCCAGCTTTGGTAAGCGCGTTAAATAAAGTTGATTTACCGACATTTGGAAGACCAACAATACCGCAATTAAAACCCATAATGAAATCCTTGTAACTCTTTCCAATAATTGAGATATCCCAAATATGTATTAGTCAGTGCTATGTAACTTAGTCATAGCTCTTTCCCACTGACCTGATAACGCCAGGGGAAGAGCACGCATAGAGTCGTCAATACTGATATTAATTAATTCTTGTTCGCTTGGCGTTGCTTTTTTTAAAACATAGTCAACGACTTGTCCAGCATTTCCCGGATGTCCAATACCAATTCTTAGTCTTGCGAAGTCACGATTGTTTCCAAGGCACTTAATCGTGTCTCGAAGACCATTATGGCCACCATGACCGCCACCCTTTTTAAAGCGCGCAACACCGGGGTTCAGATCTAATTCATCATGAACTACTAAAATACATTCGATCGGAATTTGATAAAAACCCGCTAGAGCCCCAATGGACTTTCCACTGAGATTCATAAAGGTGCTTGGAATAAGGAGCCTTATGGATTTGCCATCAAGAGAAATGTTAGTAGTATCACCAAAAAACTTGGTTTCGTGCTTAAACTTAGCGCTATGAGAGTTAGCTAAGTTCAGGACCAACTCAGCCCCAACATTATGTCGTGTCCGCTCGTATGCCGGGCCGGGGTTTCCCAGCCCTACAATCAACTCTACAGGCATATCCACTATCAGAGTCTCTCAGAGCAAGGCTGAAGATTACTCTTCGCTTGCTCCCTCATTTGAATCGCCTTCGGAGTTATCTGAAGTTTCTGCATCATCTGCAGCATCCAGAGACCCAGTATCTTCTTCAACTTCAACAGCCTTAGGCTTATTAATTGTTGCGACCGACAGATCATGATCAGCCCCCAGATTAAGAGCTACACTCTCCACACCTTCTGGCAATACAATATCGGAAATATGAACAATATCTCCTAGGTCAACCTCAGCCATATCAACTTCGATAAATTCTGGAAGATTCTTTGGAAGACATTGAATCTCGATGTCAGTCATGGTGTGAGCCACTATGCCACCACCAAGCTTAACACCCGGGCAGGTATCTTCATTGATAAAGTGAAGTGGTACCTTAGTTTGAAGAACTGTTGTCTTGCTAACGCGGAAGAAGTCCATATGTAAAACAATCTTTTTAGCAGGATGCCTTTGAATATCTTTAATGATCACATCTTCTGAAGCACCCTCAATATCCAAAGAGATGATACTTGAGAAAAATGCTTCGTTCTCGAGAGCTTTAACAACATCTTTGTGTGTTAGCGCTATTTTTGCGGGATTTTTCTTACCACCATAAACTATGGCGGGGACTTCGCCAGCCAGACGACGCAGGCGGCGGCTCGCACCTTTCCCTGTGTCCTCGCGACCTTTCGCTTGTAATATAAAATCAGTAGACATAGTAGTCTCCAAAGTAGAGCTATTTTAGACCGCGACCAGACCTAAAATAGGGTTTATATGCCTCTTAAAGAGGCGCTTTAATCAAGCCTTGTCATAGAAACATGGCACTGATAGATTCTTTATTGCTTATTCGACGAATAGATTCTGCAAGAAGAGGTCCGAGAGGAAGAGCGTGAATTTTGCCGCACTCCTTAGCATCATCCTTTAAAGGGATGCTATTAGTTACCACTAACTCTAGCTCTGAATTTTTTATATTTTCGATTGCTGCTCCAGAAAGTACAGGATGCGTAGCATAAGCAACAATTTTAGAGGCTCCTTTTTCTTTCAATGCCAGAGCTGCTTTACACAATGTTCCAGCTGTATCAACCATATCATCGACGAGAATACAGGTTCTATTTTCAACTTCACCAATTAAATTCATCACCTCGCTTTCATTAGCGGAGGGACGGCGCTTATCGATAATTGCTAGCTCACAGCCTAACTGCTTGGCAACTGCGCGCGCTCGAACGACACCACCTATATCGGGTGATACAACAACTAAATTAGGATAATTTCTTCGTTCAATATGATCTAGAAGAACTGGGGCGCCATAGACGTTGTCTACAGTGCAGTTAAAGAAACCTTGAATCTGCTCCGCATGCAGGTCAACGGTTAAAACATGATCCACGCCAGCATTGGACAACATATCCGCAACGACTTTTGCACTTATAGGGACCCGAACCGACCGAACCCTCCTGTCTTGTCGTGCATACCCAAAATACGGAACTACCGCTGTTATTCTTCCAGCAGATGCGCGACGCAAGGCATCTACCATCAGAACCAGTTCCATCAAATTCCTGTTTGTTGGAGAGCACACGGGTTGGACAACGAACACGTCATGTCCTCGGACGTTTTCGCGGATCTCGATATTAATTTCCCCATCAGAAAATAAACCAACATGTGCATTGCTGGGCGAAACGCCTAGCGATTTGGCAACTTCGTTTGCTAATTCCGGATTTGCATTTCCGGAGAAGATCATTAGTCTAGCCACGTCAGGTTTCCCATTGTTCGTGATAGTTGAAAATGGCTGGGGCGGGAGGAGTCGAACCTCCGAATGACGGGATCAAAACCCGTTGCCTTAACCACTTGGCGACGCCCCATTAAAATAGTCTTTTACTTGCTGTTGAACCGAAGATCTATTAATACCTTTGGCAACAAAACCCTTCCATTTCTTCGGAACCTCAACTAATACTCTACGAGCTTCTTCCTGATTGTCAAACTTACAAAAAACGCTTGACCCCGTTCCAGTTAACAATGGTTCAGCGAAGTTTGCAGCCCAATCTAGAACATCTCTCACTTCAGGGTACTCATTTATTACCACCTTTTGGCAGTCATTTCGACACTGACCACTAGGAAGGGCGCGTATTTTGATCGGTGAAGAGTTCCTTGTCAATTGAGGATGTGAAAAAATTTCTTGTGTCGATATTGAGCAACTAGGTGTAATTACTAAAAACCATTTTTTGGGCATACTAAGTGGGCTTAGAATTTCTCCGGTAGATTCTGCAAAGGAGGTATTCCCTTTTATAAATACTGGGATATCAGCGCCTAATGTTTGACCTAAATCTGATAATTTATTTAGTGAGAGACCACAGTTCCAAAGGCTATTTAGGACGAGTAATGTGGTGGCTGAATTGCTACTACCGCCACCTAGACCAGCGCCCATTGGGATGACCTTATTCACATGGATGTTGCAGCCTTTAATAATGCCAGTTTCTCGACGTAATAATTCTGCAGCCTTTATGATTAGGTTCTCATTCCTAGGAATATCATTGTAATTGGAAATCAGGGTAATTAGCTTATCGGCTCTCTCTGAGAATGAAAGAGTATCTCCGAAGTCTAGAAGTTGAAAAATAGTTTCCAGATTGTGGTAGCCGTCTGATCGTTGTCCGATAATATGAAGAAAGAGATTAATTTTTGCTGGAGATATGAGAGACAGCATTATTTATTTATCCATTACCACTAAGTTTTTCATTGGGAATATTACGCCAGTTTTTGATAATCAGAGTAAACGAGTGATCCTGATTAGAACCCTGAATTCTAGTTGGAAGATACATAGCGTCAAAGAATTTGTGCCGGGAAAAATCAAGCTGCCAGTCTAGTTGAAGGAAACCGCTATAGATCTCTGAATTTTTATAAAAAGTATCTTTAGTAAAAGAGTGATTCGGTGCTGGCATTCCCATAACCCAGAAGCGCATCAACCCGAGAGGTAAGGAGGCACCTAATAACTCAGATGATAAATCCTGTGGCGACCCATATATATATTGTCCCTGAATCTGCATCTCAGCATGAAATTCATTACCCTTTAAGATTGCGCGATTTGAACCTAAGGGGCCGGAAATAGTGATCGTATACATGTTTAATTGTTGAAGCCAATCAAATCTTGCACTGCCAGCCGTGGAGGAAGACTTAAATCCTAGTTTCCCAAATAGTTGAAATCCACTACTTTTACTAAGATTATTACTACTAGTGTGACTAATTTGATCTTGATTTTTCGCAATTTGGACCGTTGAACAGCTAGAGATTAGAATTAACACAAAAACAATTAACGTTTTTTGAGTATATTTCTTAGACATTTATTTAAATCCGGTAATATGTTGTGTTCACTTACAATGGAGAAGATGCTGAACCCGACAGCTCCAAGTTTCCCATTCAAACATACTTCGTTGACTTCATCACTACTTCCATATCATCTAAAAATTTAGAAGAGCTATAAGGACTGCTTAAATTTACGATTTATGATAATTTTTGTAAGGTTTTGTAAAAACTGACTTCTAAAGGCGCAGTCGTGTAAAATACGCGTATACAGTCCAAAAAAAACGACCAATTTATAAGTACAAGCCTTTACAGCAGATAAGCAAATGAATGTAGTTGTATGCGGTATTAGTCATAAATCTGCCTCAGTAGATCTTCGAGGCAAGGTTTCGTTCGCGCCAGAAACAGTAGTGCAAGTGCTGCAAGACGCAAGATCTATAATAAATGCCCAAGAAGTTGCGCTGCTGTCTACGTGTAATCGAACTGAAATTTATTTATATGGAGAGATGACAGATACACAGATTCTTACCTGGCTATCAATGATTAAGGGTGTAGAGCTCATAACGCTCAAAGATTGCTTCTATTCTTACCGTGATCAAGAAGCTGTGAGTCACTTAATGAAAGTAGCGAGCGGCTTAGACTCGGTGATTTTGGGTGAGCCTCAGATTTTTGGACAAATAAAATCAGCTTATTCGGTTGGACGAGAGGCAGGAACAGTATCAACGATGCTCAATAGGGCATTTCAGCTTGCATTCTCAGCCGCTAAGAGAGTGAGATCTGAAACGGCAATTGGTAAAAACCCAGTCTCAGTGGCGTACGCATCGGTGAATCTAGCATCTCAAATTTTTGCCAATCTGAAAGATGTGCATGCATTATTGATTGGCGCTGGTGAGACGATTGATTTAGTAGCGAAACATTTACGTGAGCAACAAATTGGAAAAATCACAGTAGCGAATCGTACCCTTAGCAGGGCACAAGAGTTGGTTGAAGAATATGCTGCTGAAGCCATTTTACTTTCAGATATCCCTGATTTTCTGCATCAAGCAGATATCGTGATTTCATCAACCGCCAGTCAATTGCCACTTCTCGGTAAAGGTGCTGTGGAGTCTGCGCTAAAAAAGCGAAAATATAGACCGTTATTTATGGTTGATGTTGCAGTTCCTCGAGACATCGAACCTGAAGTCGAAGAACTTTCAGATGTCTATCTTTATACCGTTGATGATCTAGAGGAGGTTGTTAGAGATAATATAAAAGCTAGGACCAGCGCAGCCAGTCTTGCTGAAACTATTATCGAACAAGAGGGACAGAAATGGTCTAAGCAATATCGAGCATTGGCCGCAGTGGATACTATTCGTGCTTTCCGCTCGAGTATTGAATCAATTCGTGATGCTGAGATAGAGAAAGCGCTTACTGCATTGGATCGAGGCCAAGATTCGGAAGATATTATTAATATGTTAGCGAGAAACTTGACGAATAAACTTTTACATAAACCCACAACCAGATTGAAACAGGCGAGCGAAGAGGGGCGAGATGATGCTATCAATGCCACCAAGGATCTTTTTGATCTAAATAAAAACGAGCATTGATTAGATTTCAAATCATGCCTTTAATTCTTTTTGTTCCTCCTTTTAGGTAGTAAATCCAAATGAAGTCATCAATTTTGGCAAAATTAGAATTGCTTCAAGAGCGCTATGAAGAAGTTGGCGCACTCCTCAGTGACTCTGAAATTATTAGTGATCAAGACAAATTTCGTCCTTTGTCGAAAGAATATGCTGAATTAGAGCCAGTAGTGCTCACCTACGGTATGTTTGCGCAGATTAAAGTAGATATCGAAGAGGCAAATAATCTATTAAAAGATAGTGATCCTGACATGAGAGAGATGGCAGAGGAGGAGCTAAAAAGGGGAGAATTAGAGTCAGAGGATTTAGAGTTAGAGCTCCAGCGCCTTTTACTCCCAAAGGATCCTAATGATGGGAAAAATGTCTTTTTGGAGATTCGTGCAGGTACAGGAGGCGATGAAGCAGCAATTTTCTCAGGTGACTTGTTTAGGATGTATAGCAAGTTTGCTGAGAATAATGGTTGGAGGTTAGAGATTATCAGCGAGAGTCTTGGAGATCATGGGGGTTATAAAGAAATTATCGTAAGAGTAGTGGGCCAAGGAGTATATTCAAAACTAAAGTTCGAATCTGGCGCTCATCGAGTGCAGCGGGTTCCTGATACCGAATCTCAAGGTAGAATCCATACTTCCGCCTGCACAGTTGCGATTATGGCAGAGGCGGATGTCCAAGATGCTATTGAGATCAATAAGGGTGATTTGCGTGTTGATACTTTTAGAGCGTCTGGGTCTGGTGGTCAGCATGTTAATAAGACTGATTCTGCAATTAGATTAACTCATATACCTACAGGTTTAGTAGTTGAATGTCAGGATGAACGCTCACAGCATAAAAATCGTGCGAAGGCTATGGCTGTGCTACAAGCTAGATTAAACGCAGCTCAGGATGAGGCCACCGCTCAAGAGCAGTCGGATCAGCGCAAAGTTTTAGTAGGGAGCGGTGATCGTTCTGAGAGAATAAGAACTTACAACTTTCCCCAGGGTCGGGTTACTGACCATCGTATTAATCTGACGCTATATAAACTCAGCGAAGTTATGGAAGGTTCTCTTTCAGAGATTATCGAACCTTTGATTAATGAGTTTCAGGCTGAGCAGTTAGCCCAGCTTGCTCAATAATTTTGCATCTAAGTGTCGTTCACTATAGCCAATTTACTGCGACGAAGCTCAGACTTGGAGTTAGTAAGTGAATCAGCTGCATTAGAAATTGAACTCCTGCTAAGTCACGTAATAAAAAAAGATCGAATCTGGTTAAAAACATGGCCTGACTTCCAATTAAAAGACGAACAAGTACTGTTTTTCAATCAGCTTTTTGATCGACGCCTTCAAGGAGAGCCTCTCGCATTTATCCTTGGTTCCAAGGGTTTTTGGACACTAGACTATGCGGTTAACTCTCACACTCTTATTCCAAGACCAGAGACAGAGCTGTTAGTCGAGATCGCTTTAAGCCTTGAACTTAATGACAATTCTAAGATTATTGATCTTGGCACTGGAACCGGTGCCATTGCTTTGGCGCTTGCTTCAGAGAGACCTAATTGGCAAATAGACGCAACTGACGCAGTACATCAGGCTTTAGAACTTGCAGAATTCAATCGAAATATGTTCGGTTTGACAAATGTCAATATTTTTTACAGTGATTGGCTTGACTCAGTTTCGAGGCGTGATTCCGCGTCAAGCTATGATTTAATTGTGAGTAATCCTCCTTACATAGAACAGAATGATCCTCACTTACAGCAGGGCGATGTTCGGTTTGAGCCAAGTTCAGCATTGGTAGCCGGACTTGATGGGCTTGATGCGCTTAGAATTATTATTGAGCAAGCTCCTATGCATTTGTCTCCTAACGGCTGGTTATTAGTGGAGCATGGATACGATCAAGGTAATTCTGTGAGGCGGTTATTTGATTTAACTGGATTTAAACAAATTAAAACGCATGCTGACTTGAATTTACAAGATCGAGTTACGGCGGGTTGTTTGATCGCTCCTCCATAAGGTTATTGATCGCGCGACGAGATATCTTATTCCATCGAATAAGTAGGCTGGTCGCTGCAATACTTGCAGCTATAACCGTTCCGATCCAAAACCCATAAATGCCGAGAGGATCACCCCAATAGTCTGTTAGCGCAATAGAATAAGCTATGGGAAATGCGATTACCCAGAACGCAGTGATTTGAATGACTAGAGGAATTCGAGCATCCTTATAGCCTCGTAATGCACCGCTGCAGGACATTTGGAGGCAGTCCACAGCACCTAGAGCTGCAGCAAATAAGAACAGGTTCGCAGCTAGTATTTGAATTTCAGGTTCAGTAGTAAATATTGCCGCGATATCATGCCTAAATAGAATTTTAAGGGCACTCATAGTCAAACCAAGTATAAGAACCAGTTTAAAGCCTGCGATGCAGAACATTCTTGCTTCGGAGGGGTTCCCTCGACCTTGAGCGTGCGACACTTTAATTGTTAACGCCTGTGCTATCCCTAACGGCACCATGAAGGCTAGTGAGTCGATATTAATAGCTATGGCATGAGCTCCAACAACTGTAGCTCCAAGATGTGCGATCATAAAGGGAATAATCGCAAAAAAACTGAATTCTGCGGCGATATTTAATGAAATAGGAATACCGAGACGCAGAATTTCTCTCAATCGCTTTAAATTTGGCCCGCTAAAGTCATTGTATAGTTTCAGACCTCTAGTGGTTTTTGATTTTTGGCCATAGGTTGCCATACAAGTGAGTAAAAATGCCATCACTATGACTGTTGCCCAAGCAGCACCAACGCCTCCCATTTCTGGCAAACCAAATTTCCCAAATACCAGCCCATAGTCTAGAACAGCATTGAGGAAAAAGGCGGCAGAATTAAAAACAAGTACTGGCCTGGTGTCACCCATTCCTTCAAACGTGGTCCTAAAAGCAAAAAACGCTGGGAACATGAACCCAGTAATTAGAAAAGGAGACAAATATCCCTTCGCGATTTGGTAGACATTTTCAGAGATGTCTAAATGAGAAAGCATTTGGATACCAGAAAAGACAGCTCCTATCACTAGAAGTCCAATCGGCAGTGCTAGCCATAGTATCTGTTGAAATTGAAGTCGAACTTTGTCAAATTGTTGGGCTCCCCAGTGGTTTCCAATAATTGGACTATTGGCAATCATAATGCCAATAACAATCAAATTAATCATCGACCACATACTGCCACCCAACTGCAATGCAGCAAGGGTGTCGGCATTAACTTGGCCCGCCATGTAAATATCAGTAACAGTCATGCCTACAACAGCAACTTGTCCTAAAATTAAAGGGCCCGCAAGGCGGAGCAAGACACGAGCAACATCAAAAAATCTGGAGTCGGAAGTAGATTGTTTGTAAGTACTATTGATGGATCTAAGAGCCATAAGTCTAAATTTAATAAAAAAGGGAATCATTTTCATTGAATAAAACTAGGAAGGAAAGTAAAACTTCGTCTATTAATTTAGCCGTTTTAAATGTCTGAACTAAAACATGGTTTTGCTATTATTTTCATTTCGCTTGGGACATTTCTGATACACTCCGCCAAACGACGAAATGTCGTAGTAGATTTTGAGACTCCAACTTTTGAATGGCTAAATAGGGTGCGTGAATAATCTTATTTGGAAAAATTCCTCTTGGTGACTTCGTTGAAAGAAAAACTGATGCGAGTAATATGACCGACAAAAAAACTGAGCCAAAAAAAAATAAGACTGAAGCTGAGTCTTGGGATTTAACGCATTTCAAGGTTGAATCTCAAGAAGGTAAAACTCGATTTCATGATTTTTCCCTCCCAAAAGAACTTATGCAGGGGATTCAAGATGCTGGTTTTGAATATTGCACCCCAATTCAAGCTGCCTCCCTACCGCATACGCTTAATGGTCATGATATTGTTGGAAAGGCACAAACTGGAACTGGGAAAACTGCAGCTTTTTTGATCAATATAATTAATGATTTGATTAAATATCCAGTAAAAGAAGAACGTTTCTCGGGTGAGGCAAGAGCCCTAATATTGGCGCCCACGAGAGAGTTGGCAATTCAAATAGGTGATGATGCGACTCAATTACTTAAATATACAGCATTGAAGTGCCACACACTTGTCGGTGGAATGGATTATGGAAAGCAACTACAAAGACTTCAAAAGTATCACTGTGACATCTTAGTTGGAACTCCCGGCAGGCTTTTAGATTTTGCTAATAACAAAGATCTCTACTTGGACCAGGTTGAAGTGCTTGTGATCGATGAAGCCGATAGAATGCTTGATATGGGTTTTATCCCTCAAGTTCGCCGCTTAGTTAACTTGACTCCACGACGGCAAGATCGTCAGTCCCTTTTGTTTTCTGCAACGTTTACTCCTGAGGTTTTGCGGCTCGCAGAGAATTGGACCGATGAGCCAGTTACTGTGGAAATTGATGCTGAAAGAGTGGCTACGGATACTATCGATCAAAAAATATTAATCACTACTTCAAGTGAAAAGTTCACTGTCTTGCACAATATACTTTTGGGAGAAGACATTGAAAATGTCATGGTGTTCGCCAATCGCCGTGATATTTGCAGAACGCTCCATGAAAAACTTAAAAAGAATGGCTTTAAAACGGGCCTTCTATCTGGTGACGTACCTCAGAATAGGCGCATGAAAACTTTGGAGAACTTCAAGAAGGGAGTTCTTAAGGTTATGGTTGCAACTGATGTGGCAGGACGAGGTATTCATGTTGATGGCGTAAGTCACGTAGTTAATTACACGTTACCTGAAGAACCTGAGGACTATGTGCATAGAATAGGACGAACGGGTCGAGCTGGTAAAAAAGGCACCTCGATCAGTTTTGCGTGCGAGGATGATGCCTTTCTATTAGAGCCAATTGAGAAGTTATTAGACATGAAGCTACCATGTACTATTCCTGAGGAAACGTTAATTCATCCAGTAGAGATTTCAAAATATAAAAGAAACTAGCGATAAAAACTAATCGCAAGCCAAAGACTCTGATACAAACAGAGTATTTATACTTTTAATATTAAAGTTTACAGATAATTAGTTACCTAGCTGATAGGAACTTCCATCAAGAGAGACTTAGTGGGAATGGCGAAGAAGCCGCTGTTTCTGACGATTCCAGTCGCGCTCTTTGCTATCCATCCGTTTATCATAGCTTGCTTTTCCTTTTGCTAGAGCGATTTCGCACTTTATTAGGTGATTTTTCCAATAGAGGGCGGTGCATACTGCGGTGTGCCCTTTTTGATTAACACCTTCCTCTAGTTTCTGAAGCTCTCGCTGATTTAGTAATAATTTCCGTGTTCGTTTAGGGTCAGTTACAAAATGGGTTGATGCCGATTGAAGCGGCGTGATATTCGTACCGATTAACCAAGCTTCGCCATCTCTTACGTGGACATAAGTATCTGATAGATTAACTTTACTCTCGCGCAGACTTTTAACTTCCCAGCCAAGAAGAACCAGACCAGCTTCAAATTTTTCCTCAATAAAATAGTCGTGTTGTACTTTTTTATTGAGCGCAATGGTATTCGATAAGTGTTTTGGCTTTCCTTTAGACATGGCGTAATTATACTTCGCTGAAGAGGTTTGTCCTAAATTAATACGTTAGACTAAAGATAAGTTGTTAAGTTGATCATTTATTAGGTTCTTTTGAATCTAATGGTTACAATTTATCAATAAATTATAGGAATTTTGGTATGGCACTGCAGCAAAAAGGAATGCATGGTACTTGGGCTAGTCGTTGGACTTTTATTATGGCGGCTACTGGATCGGCAGTCGGGCTGGGTAATATGTGGAAGTTTCCGTACGTCGCCGGAATCAATGGAGGAGGCGCTTTTGTCCTGGTCTATCTAGGATGTATTTTACTGATAGGCGTTCCCGTAATGATGTCAGAAGTATTGATCGGACGCCATGGTCGTCAGAGCCCTGTAAATTCTATGAAAGAAACTGTTACAGATAGCAACGCAAATAGTAAGTGGAGATATGTGGGTTGGATCGGTGTTCTGGCCGGACTCTTAATCTTATCGTTTTATGCAGTCATAGCAGGTTGGGCTCTTGATTATATATTATTAATGTCCTCGGGAGAGTTGCAGGGTGTCAATGGGAGTGGGGCGGGAGCGGCTTTTGAAAACCTACTTGCAAGTCCATTAAGACTCATTCTTTGGCAAACAGTTTTCCTTGGTTTGTGTGTTGCGGTAGTTATAGGCGGAGTTAAAAAAGGCTTAGGTTTAGCTGTCGAAACGTTAATGCCTCTCCTCTTTGTTATGTTGATAATACTTTTGGGCTTTAGCTTTTTCAAAGGTAACTTTCAAGCCGCCTTCGATTTTTTGTTTAGCTTTAATCTAGATGCGCTCTCATGGCGAGGGGTGCTGGAAGCGATGGGGCAAGCATTCTTCACATTGAGTATTGGAATGGGAGCAATAATGGCCTACGGAGCTTATATGCCGCAGGATGCTAATATTGGCAAGACCGTTCTCATCGTAGCATTTTTCGACAGTGCTGTTGCAATCATCTCGGGCCTTATTATTTTCTCTATTGTTTTCGCAACTCCAGGTCTTGAGCCTAGTGCTGGCCCAGGACTCATGTTTATTAGTTTGCCTGTCGCATTTGGAAGCATCCCCGGTGGATTGTTAATCGGTGCTACATTCTTCATTTTAGTCTCGATTGCAGCCTGGAGTTCGGCTATTTCTCTGCTTGAGCCCTGTGTTGCTTGGCTGATGGAATTAAAAAATTTGAGTCGAGCTAAAGCTAATTTGATAATTATATTTATCACATGGATCCTAGGATTGGGCAGCGTTTTTTCCTTTAATATTTGGTCTGATTATTCATTTATGGGATTTAATTTCTTCGATTTTCTCGATTTTTTGACTGCCAACATTATGTTACCGATAAGTGGTTTATTCATCACGTTATTTGTCGCATACGTAATTAAGTCAGAGATTGTTAGTTTTGAAATGCAAGGAACATCTGGTGTTATTTTAAATCTATGGAGAATAGCTATTCGCTTTATAGCACCTTTTGCCATCTCACTAGTTTTTATTATGGGCGTGTATGATAATTTTGTCTCTTAGAAGGTTTTAAATTTTGACTTCTATAAATCGCTCTGCCTTGGTTATGCATTCAGCTGAAAAAATGTTCTGTCTGGTCAACGATGTTGCCGAGTATCCAAGTTTCATGGATGGCTGCGTTGGTGTCGAAATCTTTGAACTGAATGACCTTACTATGCTTGCACGACTAGATCTTAAAAAAGCAGGGGTAAGTATGAGTTTTATAACTAGAAACTATCTCAACGCACCAAATACTATTCGAATGACTCTTGAAGACGGTCCTTTCAAGACGTTTAGAGGAGACTGGATATTCACTCCTCTTTCAGAGGCTGGATGTAAAGTAGAATTAGATTTGGAATTTGAGTTCAGTAGTAAGGTTATGAGCTTTGCAGCATCCGAATTATTCTCTAGGGTAGCTAACAGTTTGGTTAAGTCGCTCTGTGATAGGGCTGATAACATTTACAGCTAAGTTTTTTTTATGTTCTGGACGCTGCCATAAGTCAGGGAGCGCCATAGCCATTCAAATGGGCCGACCCTAAAAGTTTTCATCCAGCGAACTGAAAATAATATTTGAAATACCCAAATACAAATGACCAGCAATAGTTGGTCTTTTCGTTCAAATGTTCCGAACTTTCCTAATCCCCAGCCATAAAAAATAAAGGTGCAGATAATCGTTTGAACTAAATAGTTTGTTAATGCTAGGCGGCCGACTTGAGATAGATAGGATTTAACACGATTGAGAACTTTAAAACGGCAAAAAACAATAATTAAACAAATATATGCATATCCCATCATTAGACTTCCCCAGTAATTTTCTTGGTCAAACATCGCGCTAATGGGGAAGTTACTAAAAATATTGTAGTTCAATCGGTTAAGGATTAGAAAGACACCAAGAAGTGAGCAGAAAATCGCCTGCATCAATAAAGATTTATTATTAAAGCGTTCCCCAAAAAAGTTTAATTTTATCATTGCCATACCTATCAGCATGAGAGCTAAAACTCTGCAATAGTAAAAAGTGCCAGAGAACAGCATCTCCGTTGCCATTTGTGTGCGGTAGCTCGTTTGCGCAATCCAATTAGATTGATTAGCGAATATCTCCTCTTCAATTGCCTCTGAAGATGGCACCCAGTCAGTTGCTAATTCTTGAATATCCGCCTGACTCATGTAGGGCATGGCTTCAGTCGCAGTATAGTAAACAGCAGCGTTAATCATTAGCAGAATAGAGGCAGTTATTAGCATAAATTTAGCTGTTTTATTACGAGCCGGATATGCCAGCATTCCCATCACGGCATACATAAATAAAATATCTCCATACCATAGGCAGTAGAGATGCAATAATCCAATGCAAGCAAGAATAACCATACGACGATAATGCATTTTAAATGCATTTAGTCCTTTGGCTTCATTCCCTGAGGCTACCAAGAGAATACTTGCTCCAAAAAGAATAGAGAAAATAGTCATAAATTTTTGATCAGCAAAGATATGAGAAAAATAATAGATCGTTTTGTTTAGTCCTGAAAAATCACCGAAACTTAGTGGATTGCTATAGGCTGAACTAATCATAGAGAACGATTGAATATTCATGATAAGAATGCCCAGCAGAGCTGTGCCCCTTATGACATCCAAATTAAGTTGTCGTTTTTTTTCTGGAGTATGGTTCGCGGTCGACTTATTTGGCATTATTTGTTTGAGGAGCAAAAGAAGAAGATTTGTAACTGTAATGGGATGTTAATCAGAACTGAAATTTCAGTCTTTAGACATCAGTTTTTGAATTGTCGAGATAAAAATCACCCTCTACTTCTTTAAGCAGCCCTTGATCATCAAAATGAACTGTCATACCTTTTTCAGAATAGACTCCTAAAGATGAGACTCGACGGTAAATATAATCCCAGCGTGTTTGGTCAAAGGTATCTGCAATAAGGGGATTGCCGAGGACGAATCTAACCTGGGACTTGGTCATTCCAAGTTCAAGTTTGTCTACCATATCTTGCTCTATTAAGTTCCCTTGTTGGATATCAACTTTGTGTACTCCTGGAAATTTAATCCAGCTGCATCCAGACGAGAGTAGGCTAAAAATTAGTAGGGTGAAGGTAATCGCTCGCATGTATGGTCACCAAAAAATAATAAGTTGGAATAATAACAAAAACTTTAAATTAAGAAAGACTAAATTTAGCAACAACCAGGTTAACAGAGAAAACGCTATCTTCTATATTTTTCTCTTGTTTAAAAAATCCAGTAATACTCTGATTTAACCAAATTAGCTCTGTTGTACAAAACATCAGATCTTTTATCCTAACATCAGAATCAGTATTCAAAAGGGTTGAAGTGAGTCAGATATAAGTTAGAATAAAAACCTGACAGTCTGTGTGGTTAATTAATAAGAGAGAATAATGAATCAAAAAGATCAAGAGCTAAAAAAGGCTGGTTTAAAGGTCACGTTGCCACGCATAAAGATTTTACAAATTTTGGAGCGGACACCAGACTGGCATATGACAGCTGAAGATATCTATCAAGCCTTGAGGGATGCAGAGGAAGATGTTGGTATAGCAACGGTATATCGAGTACTGACACAATTTGAAGCTGCGGGTTTAATTACGCGGCATAGCTTTGATAATGGTCCAGCTGTTTATGAGCTTGATAGAGGCGATGGACATGACCATATGGTTTGTACTGAGACGGGTAAAGTGGTTGAGTTTCAAAACGAGCAAATCCACAATCTTCAAGCTCAAATAGCTAAAGAAAATGGATTTAAGGTGGTTGGTCATAGCCTTGTTCTTTATGTGAAACCACTCTAGGATTCTAATTTCAAATAAAGCGTCCTTTGTTGAAACATCATTCAAAGTCAATACATGTCTACTTTACAAAAGATAGAAAATTTCTTAAATACATGGGCAGACCTCATGTGGAGCACTCCCCTAGTCGTATTATTGGTAGGGGGAGGCTTATTTTTCATGATTTATTCACGTTTAAGGCCTTATCGTTACTTTGGGCATGCTTTAGATTTACTTAGGGGAAAGTACAGCGACGCTCAAGATCCTGGACACATACCCCATTCACATGCTTTATCAACAGCTCTCTCTGGAACACTAGGTTTAGGAAACATTGCTGGTGTGGCTATTGCTATTACGATTGGTGGCCCAGGAGCGATTTTTTGGATGTGGGTTACTGCTATTGTTGGTATATCGACCAAATTTTTTACTGCATCTCTAGCTGTAATGTTCCGTGGGAAAGACTCGGATGGAGTGCTTCAAGGCGGCCCTATGTACGTAATTACAGAGGGTATGGGTCGGCGTTGGTACCCTTTAGCTGTTCTGTTTTCTTTGGCATGTGTTATCGGCGCGCTGCCGATCTTCCAGGCTAATCAGTTCATTCAATTGCTTCGAGATGTAATAGCTCTTCCAATGGGTTTAGCTACAATTGATAGTCACTTTATTTTTGATCTTGGTGCCAGTTCGGTGGTTGCGATTCTTGTAGGTCTTGTTATAGCTGGAAAAATAGAGCGTATTGGACAATTGACTGTGAGATTAGTCCCCTCAATGGTTGTGCTCTACTTATATATCACTATCTCAGTACTATATAATTTTGCTTCAGATATCCCGTCAATATTCTTACTGATTATCAAAGATGCATTTACAGGCGAGGCTGTTGCTGGTGGTTCATTAGCGACGGTTATTCTTATTGGTGTTCGACGCGGCGCTTTTTCAAATGAAGCCGGGATTGGAACTGAGTCCATGGCGCATGGTGCAGCCAAGACTCAGGAGCCAGTAAGAGAAGGTATTGTTGCGATGGTTGGTCCTGTTATAGATACTTTGCTAGTTTGCACATGTACAGCCTTGATGATATTACTTACAGGAGTTTGGCAAAGTGCTGAGGGCGCGGAAGGAGTGACGCTTACAGTACGAGCTGTCGAAAAAGTCTTTCCAATATTGGGACCTTATTTTCTGTTGATCATGGTCGGACTATTGAGTTTCAGCACCATGGTGACAATGTGGTTTTATGGGGCCAAGTGCACAAGCTTTCTCATAGGGGCTAATCGACAGCACTATTACACTCCGGTCTACTTAGTACTTCTTTTAGTGGGTTCAGTAGTTTCACTGGACGTAGTAAACGGGTTGATTCTTGCTACTTATGCGACTATGGCGATTCCAACGATGATATCAGCGCTATATCTCGCGCCAAAGGTGAACAAGGCAGCTGATATCTATTTTTCAAAGCTAAAGAAAGAATTACTTTAAGATAAGACTCTCTATATGTGATGCAATTGCTTCTGGTTTGGTTGCAGGGGAGAAGCGTTTTACAACTCTGCCTTCGCGATCAATCAAAAATTTAGTGAAATTCCACTTAATACTATTTGTAATCAAGCCTTTTGCCTCTCCTTTTAGGAACTTAAACATAGGGTGCTCATTGGCGCCATTAACTTCTACTTTCCCCATTATCGGGAAAGATAGGCCATAATTAAGATGACAAAATTCTTGGATTTTAGCGTGGCTACCTGGCTCTTGCGCACCGAATTGATTGCAGGGAACAGCAATGATACTAAAGCCTTTATCATAGTATTGGGTATGTAACTTTTGAAGACCTTCATATTGGGGTGTGAAGCCACACTGACTTGCAGTATTGACAACTAATATCACATTTCCTTTAAAGTCTGATAATGGTTTTTCTTCTCCATTACCGATTGGTAAAGTAAAGTCATACAATGATTCCGAGAAAGTCATAAGCTCAAACCTTGGGCTGTCGAGTAATTTTATCTTATTTGAAACAGTTATCTGGACCAGGGAAAAGCCCATTACGGACCTCATTTCCAAATAAAGTAATGGCTTCTTGGACACTATTAGTCTCATTTAGGAAATTTTTTGCAAATTTTGGCAATCTGTCTGAAAGTCCAAGCATGTCATATGAGACTAGAACTTGCCCATCCGTATCAGGACCGGCACCAATACCGATAACAGGGATACTTAAAGCACTTGTTAAGTCAGCACCAAGACGAGATGGCACACATTCCACTACTAGCAGATCTGCCCCAGCATCTTGTAAAATTAAGGCATCTTTCACCATTTTCTCGGCATCACTTTTATCTTTTCCTTGCACTTTATTCCCACCAAGTTTGTTCACAGATTGAGGTGTGAGTCCTACATGGCCACAAACTGGGATACCGCACTGGCTCAGCTTATAAACTGATTCAGCCAGCCATTCTCCTCCTTCAACTTTTATCATCTGAGCACCAGCTTGCATGAGTATGGCGGCGTTTTGAAGAGTGTCTTTCACAGTAGAATAAGACATAAAAGGCATATCACAGACCAGCAATGAGTTTTCATTGCCTCTACTTACGGCATTCATATGATAGGCCATTTCTTCAATTGTGACAGGAATAGTAGTGCTGCGGCCCTGAAAAACATTTCCCAACGAGTCGCCGACCAGAGATACCTCTATATTGGCGTTCGATACAATCTTTGAGAAGGCGTAGTCATAGGTTGTTACGACTGCGAATTTATCATTGTTATCCTTCATCGCTTTTAAAATATGAGTCGAAATTTTTTTCATAACTGTTATTTAATCCCAATTTAAAAATATGTTAGAAGTTATACAAGTCTGAATTAGCTTCAAGCGGAGGATGCGGTTAGTTTCTTCTCAATTGGTTGAGGATTGTAATAATGACGACCACTCTGCGTTTGCAAAATATATTTCACAAGATTTATATAGTCACTTTCGTTAGTTGCCAAGTTGATAATGGAGGTGTTGACTATTAACAAAGGAGTATCATCGTAGTGGTAGAAAAATTGAGTGTATGCATCATTAAGTTGTTGCAAATAGGACTCTTCGACTGGTTTCTCAATTTCGTTACCACGACGCTGCAATCTTTCAAATAGAGTTGCAGTTGGTGCTTGAAGATAAATCACTAAATCTGGTCTTGGTAGGTCTGTAATTATTTTCTCATAAACAGTTTGATACAGCCGGTATTCATCATCCTCTAACGTTACTCGAGCAAAAAGTGGATCTTTATCAATTAAGAAATCTGATATTTGCACCTGTTGAAAAATATCGCCTTGTCTCAGATTTTGTAGTTTCTGAATTCTCTGAAATAAGAAGTGCAATTGAACAGGCAGAGCGTGAGTCCGCCGATCTCGATAGAATCTTTCTAAAAACGGATTTGTTTCGGGCTCTTCTAGTAAAACATCATAATTAAAGGACTTTGCTAAACGCTTCGCTAGAGTGGTTTTCCCGACTCCAATTGGACCTTCGACAGCAATATAGCTTGGAAAAGAGATTTTGGAGCGCTCTAGATCCAAATTTATCAATAGATTATCGTTCATCTTCATCACACCTAAACAATTGGTCCTCTCAATCGCTTAACAATACCTTGATCTGTGCATTTTTCCAATAGAGCGGCTGATGATTGCCCACTTAAAGGCTGAAAGTTTGGATCAATCTCAAGTAGAGGCCTTAAAACAAATGCTCTGTTTTCCATTTCTAAATGGGGAACTGTCAGGTACTCGGTTCTTATTGTCTGATCTCCAAATGTTAGGATATCAAGATCGAGTGTTCTAGGACCCCAGCGATACTTTCTCTCACGACCATTATTATTTTCGATTTCTTGGAGGTATCTTAGTAGGGTTATTGCATCAAGGTCTGTTTTTATTTTAACGACTGCGTTGATATAATCGGGCTGATCTTTTGGTCCGATAGGGCTTGATTGATAAAAAGAAGAAATTTTCTCCAACGAAATTTTCGGATGAACAGAGATAGCGTCTACAGCAATTTCTAACTGTTCTTTCGGACTGCTCGACGCTCTGGCTATATTACTTCCAAGACCGATGTATGAAATTACCATAAGTTTTATTTAGCGTTTTTGGTTTTAGATTTTCTATTTTTGACGATTCTCTTACTAGTTTTACTAACATTTTGAGACATTTTTTCCCTCCCCTCAATGCTTGCTTCCTGATAAAGAGTCCACCACTCCCCAAGATTATCAAGATTTTCTCCAGCTTGTTCGCGTAATAAAATAAAATCATAGCCTGCACGAAACCGTCGATGGAGAGATAGTCTTTCTGCACGTTTACCGCCCCGTCTAGGCATTTGGAGTTGCAAATCCCAGATTTCCCTCATCGGAATAGTAAAGCGTTTAGGTATCGCTGTTATTGAAATCTGCCTTGAGATGACCTCACTTGCAGCTTTGTTCAAAGAATAACTTGGAGAGTTACCTTTCTCTTTAAAAGCCTCTGTAAGTTTTACCAGTGAGGGCCATAGTAAAGCAGCGTAAATAAATGCCGGAGTTACTCGCTGACTCGATTTGATTCTGTTATCGGTATTTAAAAAGGCTTGCTCAAACAGGGAGTCCGCATTAATTGATTTATTTCGGACTAAATTTTTTGCTTGAGGTACCAAGTACTCGAACAAGCCATATTCTTTTAATAATTTGTAGCTTGATAAACCCTCTCCGCTCATAAATAGTTTTAGGGATTCATCAAAGAGTCGCGGTGAAGATATATATCTTAGATCGGAGCTTAACTTACGTATCGGTTTTGCTGTTCCAGTTTCAATAGTGAAATCTAATTTTGCTGAAAATCTAATTACCCTCAGCAATCTTACGGGATCCTCAGAGTAGCGAGTTGACGCATTACCAATGATTCGTATCACACGATTTTTAATATCCTTCATACCATCAGCAAAATCATAAATTATTTCTTCTGAAGGATCATAATAAAGAGCATTCACAGTTAGGTCTCTTCGAGCTGCGTCCTCCTCCAAGGTTCCAAACACGTTATCGCGCGTAAGTAACCCACTATTAGTTTTTTGTCTAGAGTCAGTATTTTTTGGTTGTTCATCTGAGTTTGATTTTTCATTGGAGCGAAATGTTGTAACTTCAATAACTTCTCGACTAAATTGAACATGGACAATTTGAAAGCGACGTCCAATAATTCGCGAGCGGCGGAACAATGCTTTTACTTCTGAGGGTAGTGCATTAGTCGCTACATCGAAATCTTTGGGACTAAGGCCTAATAGAAGATCTCGAACAGAGCCACCGACAATGTAGGCCTCATAGCCAGCTTTTTGAAGAGTTTGCACAACTTTGATTGCGTCTCTACTGACAAGTGAGAAGCTGAGGGAGTGGTTTTCTCTTGACACTACAGTGGGATTGGACTGCGTTTTTGATTTATTAAAAAAAGTACTCATGCGTTCTAGCATTTATGACTGACCACTGACTGAGAGAGCCTGCATATTATCAGATGCCAAAGTCATTGGCGGCATTTATTGATCGTATCTTGATTTTCTCATAGGCCAGATGCAAAAGGGAGCTGTCGTGAGACAACCCCCCAAATGAGTTCTCAGGGTCTTAGACCCTTTAAACCCTTTCGCAATCCAACATTATTATTATTTATTGTTATTATTAACCACACAAAAACCATGGTTTTTCCATTCTAAACGATAAATTATCTTCTTCAAGCTTTTATCTCTTTTTATGCTAACTAGAGCTAGCTTCGAATATGAAATATCTTAATTCGCAAGTTGCTGCCTTGAAATTTTTAGGTTAATCCTGAGATTATTTGCAGGGAGTATCGTAAAAGCCCTCAGGTGCCCGCTGAATAGTCTTTGGCGGTATTGTAGTGGGATTCCAATTTGCAACTGCCCAACCCACAATTTCTTCAGCACTCAAAACTTTTAAATCTTGAGGAGGATTCTGCTTTAACCACTTCAAAGCAAGCCAAAGATTTTCTGACTCTCGTCCAGCCGGTAACTCTGATGCTAAATTTTGTTTGCTAAGTTTTAGATTATTTTTAGATGTTGCAATTGGCAAGTGAGTATAGTTCGGTTGAGGGAAACCTAGCATTCGCTGTAGAAAAATTTGGCGATGAGTCGACCCAAGAAGATCAGAGCCTCGCAGTATATCAGTAATACCTTGAGCATTATCGTCAACTATCACAGCCAGTTGGTAAGAGATTAATCCATCTCTTCTCCGAATAATAAAATCACCAACATTGGTTGTTAAATTCTGTTCTTGCCAGCCAAATATTGCATCATTAAAACTAATATAATCTAAGTCAGAGTTAATTATTAATCTGGTTGCATTGCCTTCAGAAATAAGTTGACGAGTTTTACAAAATTTGTCGTAAACGCCGTTCAGCTCTCGAAGACGAGCTCTATTGCAGTCACAAAAATATATAGCTCCTTTATTTTGCAAGTCATTAATAATTTCAGAGTAGAGACTCAGACGATTACTTTGATATACAACACTGTCATCCCAACGCAAACCGTGAGATTCCAACTGTAACAAGATTTGGCGGCTCGCGCCTTTTACTTCACGAGGAGGATCAATATCCTCAATACGTACTAACCATTTTCCACGCTTACTTTTGATATCCGCATAGCTTGCTAGGGCGCAGACAAGGGAACCAAAATGCAAAGGCCCAGAAGGGGAGGGGGCAAAACGACCTTTAGAGGGAGGGAGTATCATCTTGGCTACAAAGGATCTAATGAGTTAAATTATAATTAACCCCCCTTGGTTAACCGCCTGTGAGTTGTTTTTCTTTAATCTCATCTAGAGTCTTGCAGTCAACACACAAATCAGCGGTGGGTCTAGCCTCAAGTCTTCTGATACCAACTTCGATACCACATTGATCACAAAAGCCATAATCATCTTCTTCAACTCGAATAAGAGTCTTATCAATTTTCTTGATAAGCTTACGTTCCCTATCTCGTGTTCGTAATTCGAGGCTAAACTCCTCTTCTTGTGTCGCACGATCAGCTGGATCAGGGAAGTTAGCAGCCTCATCTTTCATGTGACTAACAGTTCTGTCAACTTCTACCATTAATTCAAGACGCCACGCTTTCAAAATATTCTTGAAATGCTCGCGTTGTTTTTCATTCATATATTCTTCATTTTTCTTTTCGACATATGGAAGCAACCCGTGAAGAGAGGCGGGCTTCGTCTTTCCCGTTTTGGCTTTAGTTGAAGCTTTTTTCGAAGATTTTAGTGTTTCTTTTGCTTTTGCCATTAAAAAACCCAATAAGATGAGATGCTCAAAAATTTTGAGCGGAGTTTATAGAGATTTTTTTACAATTTATCAAGGAATATTTACATATTTCTCTTTTCTAAACCTAAGAAGCTTAATTTTGATGATTCAATAAGAAGTGATTTAATGTATCTACCTTTCACCACAGATCCTTATCCTCAGATGATCTGTAGTTCTCAGAACAGATTTTTGGAAACATTATGGATTCTCACCCAAAATTATGGCCCGCAACTTTTTTGAGACGATACAAGCGCTTCTTTGCTGATTTGATAGATAGCGAAGGCAACATTATTACGGTTCATTGTCCTAATACAGGTTCTATGAAAAACTGTTTAGAGCCCAACTCATGCTGTTGGTACTCTTTGTCTTCTAACCCTAAACGAAAATTGAAAGGTACTTTAGAGTTAGTAACTACTAAATATGGCGCTCTAGCAGGAGTTAACACAGCGCGAGCTAACAATTTAGTGAGAACTGCGCTGGATACGAAACTCATCGCTGAACTTTCAGCTTATGACGTACTTAAATCTGAGGTTCCCTATGGGAAAGAGAAAAGTCGTATTGATTTTTTGTTGCAAGATACTTCAGGTGAGATTCCTGATTGCTACCTTGAAGTTAAAAATGTAACTTTAGATGAGGGTAATGGCATGGCTATGTTTCCTGATTCGGTTACCGCTCGAGGGACTAAGCATTTAAGAGAGCTTATTTTTATGGCCGAAGAGGGTTTTAGAAGTGTGCTATTTTTTTGCGTTCAACTCAGTGATGCTAAATCATTTAGTATTGCTTCTAACATAGATCCAGTCTACGCAGGCACAATTAACGACGCTCTTGATAAAGGCATTGAAATTATAGCTTGGAGAACTTTGATTACCAGCGATAGTATTGCTCTGCAAATGCCCATAGATGTTACTTTAGATACTCTGGATCAGAAAACCAGATGATTTTTATGTAATTACAGTTTGGTTTTTGGTGTATTTTAGATTTAGGTCAAGTTGGCTTTTGCAAGATTGTTGGGAGACAATCCATTAGCAAAAGGGCCTTCGGATAAGGATGATGGCGTGCATTAAACATAATGTAGATGATTTTTGGAGTGTGAAGTAAAAGTGGCTAACTGTGAATCGGACAATATTGATATTTTAACTGGACTCACAGAACGTCATCTTGTGCCGATTGATTTTTTAGAGGATGGTCAGAGCGCCGCACGAAAATCTAATATTTTGGTTCATCAGCATGTACTGCGACCCTTCAGTCTTTTGCGTAGCGCTGCAGCAAATGAGGGGTTTGATCTCAGAATTTGTAGTGGATTCAGATCATTCCAACGACAGCGTTTGATTTGGAATGAGAAACTGTCTGGTTTGAGACCGGTTTTTGATAACAACGGAAAACCAGTTGTTTTGGATCAACTATCTGACTGGCAAAAACTTCAAGCGGTGCTTAGATGGTCTGCATTGCCCGGATCTTCTCGGCACCATTGGGGGACTGATTTTGATGTTTATGATGCAAGCACTTTGCCAAAAGATTACCAAATAAAATTGGTTCCAGATGAATGTGAGGGAAATGGTATTTTTGCTGATCTCCATGATTGGTTGAGTGATTTCTTTTCTAAATATCCAGATGGTTTTTATAGACCTTATGCTGTTGATAGAGGTGGAGTGTCACCGGAAAAATGGCATATAAGTTATGGTCCGATTGCTACTCCGTATTCTAGCCAGTTGACCAAGGATATGATCCAGAATGCTCTACTTTTGGATGGAAATGTTAAGTACATATCAGTTGTTTTGGAGTTTTTAGATGAAATAATAGAGCGTTTTGTTTTGACTTGATTAATATTAATTGTTGAGAGATTTTCTTTATGGAAAAAGATATTTGGTCAGTGATAATTCAAGAAGCGAAATACTTGGAAATACAAGAACCTGAATTAACTGACTTCCTGCGAAATACTATTTCTATGCATGATTGCTTCGAAAATGCCCTAGCATCTATCTTAGCTGATCAAGTAAGCACTATTGGATTTCCAGTACTGCACTTGTATGAACTTTTTAATAAAGTACTCCTTAGCAGTATAAAAATAAAAAATGAGGCTTGTCTTGATTTAAAAGCCTGCTTTGATAGAGATGCTGCCTGCGAGTATTATTTGACGCCTTTACTTTATTTTAAAGGATATCAGGCTTTACAACTTCAAAGAATTGCAAATTTTTTGTGGAATCAGAATCGTCAAGAACTAGCTTTATTTTTGCAAAGTAGAATGACAGATGTGTTCTGTCTTGATATTCATCCTGGAGCACAATTTGGTTCTGGAATTATGATAGATCATGCAACAGGTGTCGTTATAGGTGAGACATCAATAGTTGGAAATAATGTGTCCATCTTGCATGGCGTCACTCTGGGTGGAAATTCAACTGATAGAGGAAAACGACATCCCACAATTGGTGATGGTGTGCTCATTTCAGCAGGAGCCAAAATTTTGGGTAATGTAAAGGTTGGTGATGGCGCTAAAATAGGAGCAGGAAGTTTGGTAATCAATCATGTTTTGCCTCATGTCACTGTAGCAGGGGTTCCAGCATCGGTTGTGGGGGTTCCCGTGCATGAGCAGCCAGCATTAGCAATGAATCAGCGTTTTGATATTTAATCGGAGACTAAAAATGGTATTTAAAGCCTTTACTAGCTTTTTGAGTCGACGCGTAATTAAAACGACAATTCTTGCCTATCAGGGTCTTGTGACAGCGTTTTCTGGACAGGAGGCTTTTCGATTTGAATTGGCCATCTTTCTTATATCAATTCCGCTTGCATTTTTTGTGGCTCAAACAAATTTACAAATATTATTGCTCTTAGCAGTGGGAATCTTGGTGCTAATTATCGAATTACTTAACACGGCTATAGAGTTGGTTGTTGACAGGATTGGCCTAGAAATCAATAAACTTTCTGGCCAAGCAAAGGATGTTGGCTCTTCTGCTGTTTTCCTATCCCTTTTGCTTTTCGTGGTAGTTTGGACTGTCATCATCATAGATAATTTTTCAATATTGGGTTAGAGACAAATCGAAGCTAGATGAACAATTTGCTTCTCGAGCAAAATTTGTCTTTGTTCAGGGAATCCCTCAAAAACATAGCAATTCTCTTTATGGTATCTAAATCGGGCGATAGAGCTTAATTGATCAATATCGTATTCATTTATGGATGCAACAATTGTATTCCGTGATACTGTTTCGGTAAGCTTCTGAGACGTATTTTTTAACTTCGCTAAACTCTCATGATAACGAAAAACTGGAAATGCTCTTATATTTTCACTACACAGGGTACAAGCTATCTCAAGATCGATGCCAAGTTTGTCTGATAACCTAATTAACAATTGCTGCAAAGAATAGATAGCCATCAAACAAACTAAAACATGTTGTCTAGAGCTATGGGTTGAACTAATACTAAAGCAAATTTTACCAAAGTCCCCCTCTAGTCTTTTTGCTCCATATAGTTCTAGAGTCCTCTCAGTACAGAGATCAATGTTTTCCCATAATAATTCTAAATTTTCTTGACTAAGTTGCTTCTCCAATATTTCTCGATTTTTGAATCTCACAGTAATCATGGAACAATAATAATTACCCTCCATTAAATCTTCAGATTTTTGAGAACTGGATAGGAGTGGTTGGATCTTCTTTTCAAGTATTGTTAATTCGTCATGAGTAATATCACTATTTCCCGGAAGACGATTAGATAAAATATTTAATCGATTAGAAAGGCTTGATGAAAACTTTTGACAGACATATATGCAACCAAATGAAAAAAATCCCCATATAATTGCCCAAAGGTACAAGACTTGTGAATATGCGGATTGAATAGTTTTACTCCTAAGGCTGACTACCAATGTACCAGCAAGAGTATCCTCAAGCTCTATATTACTTGTAAAAACCTCAAGTGCCTCTGGTAAAAAGTCTGCCTGACTACTTTTGGCTATAAGATTATTCTCTATGTCGTAAAGGCTTGCACTGAAAACAAGTTCATCTTCAGTTGCAGATCTTAAAACAAACTGAACACTAACAACGTCATTGTTTAGCAGAGGAGCTCTGATCATTTCAGCTAATTGATTTAGAGTGGAGTTGCCTTTATCGTTTAGCACTTGATTTGAAAGATTGGATGTTTGGGATGCTATCACTATCCAACTTGCAATTCCGAACACTATACAAACTAGGCTAGTTACTGCAGGAAGTCTTACGCCTAGAGAGGAAAGGGCAGGCATCAGAGAATTCCTAGTTACTTTGTTAGAAACTATTCTATCTTATTACTAGAACTTTTATATAAAATGTGACGTAAATTATGTCGAGAATTTATTTGTGGACAAAATCTTATTAGTCAATGTATTCGGTGAGGATAAACCCGGAGTCACCAATGCCGTTGCCGAATCTTTGACTTCGTTTGGTATTGGTGTATTGGATATTGGACAAGCTGTAATTCATGACCAGTTAAATCTCGGAATTCTTGTCTGTGTGCCTGCTGGTAAGCTATTTTCAGATATTCAAAATACTTTAACTAAAACCCTCAACGAAATTAGTATGCAGGTACGCTGTATACCAGTCTCTCGTGATAGTTATGACAATTGGGTAGCAAATCAAGGTAAATCAAGACACATTATTACTTTATTAGCTCGACGAATAGAAGCTAGAGATCTTGCTGCCGTCACAGATGTTACTTTGAAATATGGTCTGAATATTGACAAGATTATTAGATTATCTGGTCGAGTCGACTTCTCCAAGAGGGATGATTTATCTCAAGCTTGCGTTGAATTTTCTGCCCGGGGTATGCCCAAAAATGATAATGATTTTCGAAAATCATTGCTTGAACTAGCAGGCAAACATGACATTGATATTGCTTATCAAGAGGATAATATCTTTCGAAGTAATCGCCAGCTTGTTGTGTTTGATATGGACTCTACATTAATTAATGCTGAGGTTATTGATGAGTTAGCCCGCGAAGCAGGTGTTGGAGGCGAGGTATCCAAGATTACAGAATTAGCAATGGAAGGCAAGCTAGACTTTAAGCAGAGTTTTACTAAGAGAGTAGGTCTTCTCAAAGGATTAGATGAGGAAGCTCTGCACAGAGTTGCATGTCGGTTAAGTCTTAACGAGGGAGCAGATTACTTAATAAGCAGCCTTAGAAAGTTGGGTTATCGGACAGCGATAATATCAGGAGGCTTTAGTTTTTTTGGTAGATATTTACAGTCCTCTCTTGGTGTTGACTATGTCTATGCGAATGAACTAGATGTTGTCGATGGAATAGTGACTGGAAAAGTTAAGGGAGATATTATAGATGGAGAACGAAAAGCTGAAATTTTAAAGGAGATCGCTAAAATTCAAAATCTCAGTTTAGATCAAGTCATTGCGGTTGGAGATGGAGCAAATGATTTACCAATGCTAAATATTGCGGGACTTGGGATAGCCTTTAGGGCTAAGCAGATTGTAAAAGCATCTGCACAGCAAGCAATATCGAATGCTGGGCTTGATGGTATCCTCTATCTTCTTGGCTACAGTGATAAAGATATTTCAAAATTGCACCATAATTAAAAGCTTAAACTTTTCTTATAAGAAAATCTTGTTAATTCAGTCCTAACTTCGGTTATCATCCTTCACTCGAATTAGTAGGAATAAAAATATGGCCAATTACTCAACAAGTGAATTTCGTTCAGGGCTTAAAATAATGCTGGATGGAGATCCCTGCTCGATACTTGAGAATGAGTTTGTAAAGCCCGGAAAGGGCCAGGCCTTTAATAGAGTTAAGATGCGTAATTTGAAGACTGGGCGAGTTCTTGAAAAAACCTTCAAGTCAGGGGATTCTTTGGAAGGTGCGGATGTTATTGATACTGATATGCAGTATCTTTATGCCGATGGAGATTTTTGGTATTTCATGGAGCCAGACACTTATGAGCAACATCAAGCTACTGAAGCTGCTGTTGGAGATGCGCTACCGTGGTTAAGTGAGCAAGATATTTGTGTGGTGACATTGTATAACGGGTCACCTCTATCGGTAATCCCTCCCAATCATGTTGAGCTAGAAATAGTTGAGACTGACCCAGGTCTGCGCGGAGATACTGCGCAAGGGGGCAGTAAGCCGGCCAAACTACTCACCGGAGCCGTGGTCAAAGTTCCATTATTTCTAGATCAAGGTGATGTGATTAAAGTTGATACGCGAACTGGTGAATATCAAGGCCGAATAAAATAACTGGGCACGATGGATCTGGCTTTGATTAACTCTAGGGCGTGAAATAGATGGACGACTGGCGGCCAGGGGCTTCAAAAGATACGCTTCTCAAGCGCGCTCTTTTACTTTCTGAAATTAGACACTTTTTCTCCCAAAGATCAGTTCTTGAAGTAGATGTTCCTATTCTAGGTCATTCGACTGTCACTGATCGTAATATTGAGTCAATTTTGGTTGATGTCGCGGGTTCATCAGGATTTCTTCAAACCTCCCCAGAATTTTTTATGAAACGGCTGTTAGCAAATGGTTCAGGAGATATTTACAGCCTGGGAAAATCATTTCGTCAAGACGAAATAGGCGAAAAGCACAATCCCGAATTTTGTCTCTTGGAGTGGTATCGTTGCGGATGGGACGAGCATCAACTTATGGCTGAAGTTGTTGAGCTAGTGGAAATTTTATCAGCCATTAATCAATCTAGTCCCATTTCAACCTCAAAAATGGCTTATTCGGAATGCGTATCTAATGTTCTAGGTTTTGATCCTCATGAAATATCGTTGGAGAAACTGAGAGATTTTGCAGCTAACATAGGATCAAAGGATTGGCTGAAAGAAACTAGAGAAAATTGTTTAGATCTTATTTTTAGCGTAGCTGTGGAACCTAAACTCCCTGCGGGCTTAGTCTTAGTTTATGACTATCCAGCCTGCCAGGCAGCGTTATCCCAAATTGATAGAAATTCAAAAGGTCATTCTATCAGTCGTCGATTTGAGGTTTTTTATAATAAAATAGAAATAGGCAATGGTTATTTTGAGCTATTGGATGCAGTTGATCAAAATGGTCGCTTTGATATGGATATTGAGTCTCGACTAAGAGATGGTAAACCTTTTGTGGGAAAAGATAAAAAATTCATTGATGCTGTTGAGGCAGGACTCCCTCCTTGTGCAGGCATCGCTATCGGAGTGGATCGCTTGCTAATGGGGATGTTAGGTTCTGCATCAATTGACGAGGTAATGAGTTTTAGTTGGCCTAGAACCTGAATTTAAATCATTCCCTATCACTAGGTAGATTGTGAAGCATCTCTTGAGATGGAAAATCAGAGTCTGGTGCACCTATCTCCGAGGCTGGAACGCCTGCAACAACAGTGTGTGGTTTTACTGACTTAAGAACTACACTCGCTGCGGCAACCATAGCTCCCTCACCCACTTCGATATTCCCCAAAATTGTCGCACCTGGACCTATTAAAACACCTTTACGGATTTTCGGATGGCGGTCGCCACTATCTTTACCTGTGCCCCCTAAAGTAACCGACTGCATAATAGAAACTGAGTCCTCAACAACAGCGGTTTCGCCAATCACTAATCCAGTAGCGTGATCTATCATCACTCCACTTCCAATTACTGCAGCAGGGTGGATATCAACTGCAAAAGCCACTGAAACCCTATGTTGCAGTAACAGAGCCATAGATTTTTTTCCTTCAGCCCACAGAGAGTGCGATGCTCTGTAGGCTTGGAGAGACAAGAAACCTTTAAAGTGTAGGAATGGAGTGCTAAAGAGATTGCAAGCAGAATCCCTATCTACCGTTGCTTGAATATCATGAGCTATCTTGTTCAAAATTTTAGGATCAGAGAAACTAGCATTTAGTGCTGGGTTCAGCATTGAGGCTGGAGCTGAAGCACTTGCTAGTTTATTAGCCAAATGAGCACTAAGAGCGCTATTTAGGTCATTGTATTTAAGGATAGTATCATGCAAATAGCCAGCAAGAATGGGTTCGGATTTTTCAGATAGAGAAGCTTCTGAGTAAATGCGTTCCCAGATTTCTTTGGGCAATGATATTGAGTGATTCATACGAATTTTGGTTTAACCGACATTCTCAGTCGGATCTGTTTCTTGTATTGCCAGATTCTCATTATCGATCACAGTTCTGTCGGATTTTGGATCTTCCTGTTCATCCTTCAAGCCATACTCTTCGCTTAAAATGCCTCCAGGAACCTTTGGAGCATAATCCCTCGGAACTTCAACATCCTCTAAATCAACTAAGGGGTTTCCATTTGGATCGAGCAGGGAAAGATCAGATCCACCTGACTTTAGTAGCTGTCGTCCTATTTCAGGGCTTGCTAATCTCATCGCGCTACTGACTAACTGTTCGTTAATATCTCTATAGCTCTGAGTGACGCTCGCTGTGAGATGCGAAATAGTAATAAAGTGCTGGGATACCTCTTGCTGGTATTGCTTGAGGTGTTGCTCACTTTTAACTAGTTTCTTTTGAAGATCAATGACATCGACTGTATTCTCACCACTTTTACGTATCCACAGATAAGTGGCAATGGCTCCTACGCTAAATGCGAGGCACAAGAGCAGAGCAACGGAGAGACTGGACCATCCCGATGCAGCTATGAGCAGTTCTGGCGCCAATTCAGCAACATCGGGTACTACCGCTACTTCCTTCAAAATCTCGCCTCGTGTTTCGTCAATGCTACTATAATTCAGCTATCTAGTATCAGCTAGCAAGGCATTACGTTATCTAGTGTCGGCATTATACCGTAGATTTTAATATTTTGGTGCCGAGATAATTTCAGTTGTAACAATTAATCTAGCTCGTTAAAGTTCCAACTAAATTTTTATTTTCTGAGATCTACATGAGCACTCCCAAACAACGTTACATAACTGATCTCAAAAAACGGAGGTTTGTCGTTGACAAATCTCAAGAGTTTGCAGTTACAGCTTTTGAAAAGCTTCATCATGAGCTGTCGGTAAAAAATGAGTTTGAATCTAGGTATTTTTTCCAAAGGTGGCTATTGAAATGTGTAATGAAACCTTTGCCATCGATAACGGGACTGTATCTTTGGGGAGGAGTTGGGCGGGGTAAGACTTATCTAATGGATAATTTTTACGAGTGTCTTCCATTTGAAAATAAGATAAGAGTTCATTTCCATCGTTTTATGCGCAGGGTACATAATGATCTCACTAATCTGGAAGGTGAGAAAAACCCTCTAAAAAAAGTGGCGCAAGGTATAGCGAAAGAGGCAGAGATTATTTGTTTCGATGAGTTTTTTGTAAGTGATATCGCAGATGCAATGATACTTGCGGGACTTTTTCAAGAGTTATTTTCACTGGACGTTGTTCTTGTTACTACCTCGAATATTCTACCTGATCGTCTTTATGAAAATGGATTACAAAGACAAAGATTCTTACCTGCAATTGCTCTAATCAAGGAGCATTGTGAAATTATAAATGTTGATGGAGGCATCGATTACCGGTTAAGAGAATTAAAGAAGGCTTCTCTCTATTATTGGCCTCACGACAGAGAGGCGATCAATAGCGTCGAATTGGTTTTTAAGCGACTCGTTCCTGTGAAGGGTGAAATTCAAAAAGGTGTAAATTTAGAAATTGAAGGACGCCTTATCTCTGCAATTAAATTATCAGAGGGTATAGTATGGTTTGACTTCTTTGCTATTTGTGATGGGCCGAGAAGTCAAAATGATTACATTGAGATTGCCAGAGAATTTCAAGCGGTGATTATTTCTAATGTTCCTCAAATGGGACGTCATAATGAAGATGTAGCCAGACGATTTATTCATCTAGTTGATGAGTTTTATGATCGTAATGTAAAACTTGCGTTATCTGCGGCAGAGCCTATAAACAAACTTTATTTTGAGGGCCAATTGAGTTTTGAATTCGAGCGAACTAGTAGCCGTCTGTTAGAGATGCAGAGTAATGATTATTTATCTAAACCCCACAAGCCATAATTTACTTCTAAAAAAATTAATGTTTGCATTAATCAGGCCTTGTATTAGCGCGCGTCGATCATTACAATTCGATCCCTTTTGGGCTTGTCCCTGTTCCAGGTATTTTAAGATGAAAACATTTAGTGCAAAAGCAGAGACCGTAGAACGTGACTGGTTCGTCGTTGACGCCAATGGAAAAACTCTTGGGCGTTTGGCGACGAAAGTAGCATCGATATTAAGAGGCAAACATAAGCCGGAGTTTACGCCTCATGTTGATACTGGAGATTACATTGTAGTGGTCAATGCTGAGAAAATTGGAGTGACGGGAAATAAGTCAAAAGGAAAGATCTACTATTCCCACACTGGGTATCCCGGTGGAATTAAAGATATTAATTTCGAAGATTTGATTGAGAAAGCACCAGAACGCGTAATCCAGTCCGCAGTGAAAGGAATGCTGCCGAAAGGTCCACTTGGAAGAGAAATGTTCAGGAAGCTGAAAGTATATGCAGGTTCTGAGCATCCGCATGCATCGCAACAGCCCCAAATTTTAGAAATCTAACGGAAAAAGCTATGGCAGATACTCAATATTATGGTACCGGGCGCAGAAAAACATCTGCTGCACGAGTTTTCATGACCTCCGGAAACGGAAGCATAAAAATAAATGATCGAACAATAGAAGCGTATTTCGGTCGTGAAGTGGCGCGTATGATTATCAGGCAACCCTTTGAGGTTGTTGATATGGTGGAGAAATTCGATTTAAACATAACCGTTGCTGGTGGCGGTAACTTTGGGCAGGCAGGCGCTATACGCCATGGTATCGCTCGAGCTCTCGTTAGCTATGATGAAAATTTGCGATCTCCTCTGAGAAAAGCTGGCTTTCTAACTAGAGATGCTCGTCAGGTTGAGCGAAAGAAGGTTGGATTACACAAGGCGCGAAAGCGACCACAATTCTCCAAGAGATAATTCCGCTGAATTGGAGAGCCCGACCCACTGGTCGGGCTTTTTTTTATCTAATAAATTCATATACTTAGGTTAATTTTCGTCGAAACTCTAGTTGATATAAATAATTAGTTCCGGTATCATTTCAACAATCTTAACTCGCATTTTTTGTGAGAAAACTGCCAGAATTTTTATTTCTGCTCTGATTTAATAATTTTTTACTGAGGTCTCGCTATGAGCGAAGAGTTTGTCAACGAAAGTCGGCGGAAATTTCTATTAGGTGCAACTTCAGTTGTAGGTGGCGCGGGGGTGGTTGGAGCAACTGTGCCTTTCGTCGCATCTTGGCAACCAAGCGCAAAGGCAAAGGCGGCCGGAGCGCCAGTTAGGGTTAATATATCGAAACTGGAGTATGGGGCGAGATTAGTAGTCGAGTGGAGAGGAAAGCCCGTATATATTGTGAGACGGACTCCGGAGTCAATTGCCTCTATTCAAGCAATTTCAGACTCAGTTTTGAGAGATCCAGAGTCTTTGGAAGCAAAACAGCCAGCCTATGTCGATGGTTCCGCCAGAACGATTGCAGGCAGAGAAGAATTTTTAATTCTTGTGGGCCTATGTACTCACCTCGGTTGTGCTCCTATTTTCCGTCCAGATGTAGGCGCCTCAGACTTGGGTGGCGAGTCCTGGTTAGGCGGATTTTTTTGTCCATGTCATGGATCGAAGTTTGATCTTTCAGGTCGGGTTTTTGCTGGAGTTCCTGCCCCTACGAATTTGGAAATTCCGCCTCATAATTTTGAAACAGAAGAAATTGTCGTTATTGGCGTTGATACAGAGGTTGTATAGTAATGATTGAAGACAAGGGTTTTGCAGCATGGTTTAATTCTCGGATGCCCTCAGCGAAAGCGATGTGGGAAGTTCACATGTCGAAGTATTATGCTCCTAAAAACTTTAACTTTTGGTATTATTTCGGAGTTCTTTCCCTAGTTGTTCTTGTGATTCAATTGGTGACTGGAATATGGCTGCTGATGAGCTACCAGGGATCTGCTGAGGAGGCATTCGCCTCCGTAGAATACATAATGAGAGATGTGGAGCTTGGGTGGATTATTCGTTATGCACATTCTACTGGTGCGTCGATGTTTTTCATTGTGGTCTATGCTCATATGTTTCGGGGTCTTATGTATGGCTCTTATAAAGCCCCTCGTGAATTAGTTTGGATTTTTGGTTGTACTATCTATGTGGCTCTCATGGCGGAAGCGTTTATGGGATATGTACTTCCTTGGGGTCAAATGTCGTATTGGGGAGCTCAAGTCATTATCTCTCTCTTCGGCGCGATTCCAGTTATCGGTGAAGATATAGTTCAATGGATCAGAGGCGACTACTTGATTTCCGGTATTACCCTGAATAGATTTATGTCGTTACACGTTGTCGCAGTCCCTATTATTTTAATTGCTTTAGTAGTTATGCATATCATTGCGCTCCATGATGTGGGGTCAAATAATCCCGATGGTGTAAGTATTAAAGAGCACAAAGATAAAGACGGAAACCCTATTGATGGCCTTCCGTTTTTCCCATACTTCGTGATTCACGATCTTGTGCCGATAGTGGTGTTTTTCTTTGTTTTCTGTTCGATTTTATTCTTTATGCCAGAGATGGGTGGATTTTTCCTAGAATACGCCAATTTTGAAATAGCCAATGGTTTGAAAACTCCAGAACATATCGCACCAGTTTGGTACTTCACTCCCTGGTACTCCATGCTTCGAGCTGTCCCTGATAAGCTTGGTGGGTTTATGGTTATGGCTGCGGGTGTAGCAATTCTATTTATTTTGCCATGGTTAGATCGAAGTCCTGTCCGCTCAATTAGGTACAAAGGAAAGATTAGTAGGTGCGCTATTTTAATGTTCCCTGCTGTCTTCATTATCTTAGGTGTTTTAGGTGTCAAAGCTCCAACGGAGAGTAGAACGCTACTAGCACAAATATGTACAGTGCTTTATTTCAGTTTCTTCATTGGAATGTTTTTTTGGACGAGATATGAGAAGACCGCTCCTGAGCCTGACAGGATAACAATGGATGGCGGTCTGGGCTTTCTCAAGACATCAGGTGCAGTTTTGGCAGTAGTCCTCATGACCGTGATCCCCTTGAAAGTGGTTGGAGCTGAGAGTGGATTTTCGTGTGGCACGATTGATTGTGATCCCTTTGAGGCTAGGCTAGATGATGATGCTTCCTTGCAGAATGGAACCAAACTTGCGGTCAACTATTGTATGGGGTGCCACTCCTTCAAATACTCCCGCTGGGAGAGGGTAGCTGATGATATTGGTATCCCTCACTCAATGATGATGGATAATTTGGTTTTTACGGATCAAAAAATTGGTGCTCTGATGAATATTGCAATGCCAGAGGACGAATCAAAGGACTGGTTTGGCGCTCAACCTCCTGACCTTACTTTGGTTGCCCGATCACGCAGTCCTGAGTGGCTTTATACTTATTTGAGGACATTCTATGCTGATGAGTCTCGTCCGTTGGGGGTTAATAACAAAGTGTATAAAGATGTGGGTATGCCGCATGCTTTGTTAGATCTTCAGGGCCTTCAAGAATGTGCACCAGGTCCAGTCAAGTCTGAATATGGTGGAATTAAGCGTGATTTGCTAACAGGTGAAGATCTTCTTGAAGATCCGTGCGGTAAATTTGAAATTCCTGAGCCTGGGACGATGTCAGTGGAGGAATTTGATGTCGCTATTTTTGATTTGGTAAATTTCTTGACATATGTATCCGAGCCAATGGCTGAACAGAGACGACATATTGGGAAGTTAGTGCTCTTGTTCTTGCTACTTTTACTAGTGCCAACGGTTCTTTTAAACAGAGAATATTGGAAAGGGATTCATTAGATAGCCTGCCAATCCCCAGGTATCAGAAGAATATTTTTGGAAAGTTTTTAGTACCCAATAATTATAATTAACCACTTAAAAGAGAGGTGTGTGTGCGACGTTCTTCAATGACATTGTTTTCAGATCCGACGTGTCAATATAGTCATCGAGTTAGAATCGTTCTTGCCGAAAAAGGCGTTACGGTAGATATTGAAGATATTGACCAAAATTCAGTTACCGAAGAAATCTTGGAGGCGAATCCATATGGAACATTACCAACACTTGTCGATCGGGATCTAGCTCTCTATCAGTCGACTGTGGTTATGGAATACCTTGACGAGAGATTTCCGCATCCCCCTCTGCTTCCAGTTTATCCTGTCGCTAGGGCAGAGAGTCGTTTGTGGGTATATAGGATTGAAAGAGATTGGTGTGTTCTAATCGATCAAATTAAAGGAAACCCAGAAAGTAAGGAGGCCGATGCTGCTCGCAAAGAGCTCAAAGAATCTCTTATTTCTATCGCGACAATATTTGATGACATGCCGTATTTTATGAGTGAGGAATTTACCTTAGTAGATTGTTGTTTAGCGGCAATGCTTTGGCGGCTTCCAGAACTTGGCATTACCCTCCCAATAAATAGACAAGTTAAACCACTACATGACTATATGAATCGTTTATTTGATAGGCCCTGTTTTCAAGAGAGTCTTACTGATCTTGAAAGAGAGATTCACGAGGTGTGATCTGAGATTCTAATGCGTTCAAATCAGCCTTATTTGTTAAGAGCTTTTTACGACTGGATTGTTGATAATCAGTGCACTCCTCATATTATCGTTGATGCTTTTCATGAGGGGACAGAGGTTCCTCAAGAGTTTGTCAAAGGTGGACAGATTGTCCTCAATATTGCGCCCAGAGCGGTCACTAACTTTGATATGAGTGGAGATGCTATTACTTTCTCAACTCGATTTGGTGGAGTTCCTGTTGAATTATTTTTGCCATTCTCTGCTGTTCTGGGTATATATGCTCAAGAGAACGGAAAAGGTATGATGTTTAACTGTGAGGATAATAATGACCCTACTCCGCCTCCATCTCCAATAAATAACCCAGACTTGGTCAAAAAAAGAGCTTCATCTGAATCATCGGATCAATCCAAATCGAAGCCATCTCTTAGAGTTGTAAAATAACAAATCCTTAAAATTTCTATAAAGGAGACTGATATGTCGAACCCTATAGCAATCCTCTCCGGTACTCGAACTCCCATGGGAAGTATGCTGGGAGCTTTATCATCTGTCACGGCTCCATCACTTGGAGCTGTAGCGATCAGCTCAGCTGTTGAGACAAGTGGGCTAGACCGCTCAGATATTGATGAGGTTCTTATGGGGTCGGTTCTTTCAGCTGGCCAAGGCCAAGCACCTGCCAGGCAGGCTGCATTAAAGGCGGGGCTACCTGAATCAACTTTGTGTAGTACGATTAATAAGGTATGTGGCTCTGCAATGAAATCAATGATACTTGGAGGTAATACATTAAGGTCAGGCCAGGCAAAAGTAGTTGTGGCTGGTGGCATGGAGAGTATGAGTAATGCTCCATATATGTTGCCCCAGGCGCGTCAGGGTTACCGTTTTGGTCAATCTACTATGCTTGATCATATGCAATATGATGGCCTGCAAGATGCCTATAAGCAGGCTGCCATGGGTGAATTTGCTGAATTATGCGCTAACAAATATAACTTTAGTAGGGAGGATCAGGACAAATATGCTCTTGAATCTCTGCATCGAGCTAATATGGCAATTTCAAATGGATATTTTGTGGATGAAATTACACCGGTAACAGTATCGAGTCGACATGATAAAATTGTAGTTAGTACAGATGAGCAACCCGGTAAAGCCAGACCTGATAAAATACCTCTGTTAAAGCCTGCATTTAAAAAAGATGGCTCTGTTACTGCCGCTAACGCGAGTTCAATTTCTGATGGAGCCGCGGCGGTGGTTCTTATGATGGCGAATGAGGCCGAAAGTCGGGCATTATCGCCAATTGCGCTCATCCATGGTTACGATGAATCTGCTCAAGAGCCAGATTGGTTTACAACAGCTCCTATCAGCGCAATCATTAAAACTCTCAATAGAGTCGGTTGGGCCGCTGAGGATGTAGACCTTTGGGAGTTAAATGAAGCCTTTGCAGTTGTGCCAATGGCTGCGATGAGGGAGCTGAACATTCCTCATGATAAACTTAATGTGCATGGTGGAGCCTGCGCTCTAGGCCATCCAATTGGTGCAAGTGGCGCTAGAATAGTAGTTACGCTTATTCATGCCATGAAACGCAGAGGTGATTCGAAAGGGATTGCGGGCTTGTGCATTGGTGGAGGTGAAGCTACTGCGATAGCGGTAGAACTGGTTTAGTGAGATCGACGTTAGGTTTAGTCGACATACTCTAGGCACTTTACTACCTGCCTAACACCTCTCGTATTACTTGCTATTTCGGCTGCGAGATTCCCAGTAGATTGGGATACTGTCCCTAGTAGGTAAACTATGCTGTCTTCGGTAACGACAAGAAGGTCTGAATAATCCACTTTATCATTAAAAGCTAGCTTTGATTTTATCTTACCACTGATAATTGTGTCATTGGTTCTTGATACTATAGAGGTTTTCCCTCTCACTTGTAATTCATTATAGACCTGTCTTACCCCTCTGTATTGCCTCGCAACATCGCCTGCTAATGTTTTTAAGTTTGCAGAACTAACTTCTCCTGTAAGGAGGACTAAGGAGTTGAATACTGAGACGTTAACATGAGCTTTAGATAATTCAGGATCAGCTTTTTTGATATTAACCCCAATAAAGGTCCTCATTTTAGGGTCATCGATATCAGCGCCTAGTGTTCGCCCCGATTCATCCGGAGTAATAGGCTCTTTGGTGACCTCATTGACTATTGATGTGCAACTGGACAGCAACAAGGTCAGGCTAAAAATTATCACTAAAGATCGCATTTAGGTACCTCCAAAAATTTTATCGTCAATCAACGAGCATAGGCATTTTACTATCTCAATTTGAGCCAGCGTCAACAACTGACCCTTAAATTCGCTAGCCCTGATGTCCAAGTCATTGTACCCGATCATAGAGGTCAAATCTTCATCATTTGATGCGGATATCAGCACTACAGTCATCTGTTTTTCAATTGCTTTTCTTACTGCAGCTATGAGATTGGGAGCATTATTGCCTGCGCTAATGACAAATAGGATGTCAGAGCTTTTGCCATGAATGTTAATTACCCCGGAGAATGGATTAACTCCAATTGAATTATTGCAAAGATGACTTAAATTTATTGCAGGTAATCCTGGTCTTTCAATTTCATAGCCCTCTGCCAAATAATAAGTTAGTAGCTGTGCGCAAATATCACCACTTTTATCACCGCAACAAAAAATGGTCTTCCCTGACAGAAAAGCATCACTCATTATCTCAGCTCCTGCAGATATTGAGTTTGATAAAGAATCTCCAACTTTCATGGTAGTCTCAATCATCCTTTGAAACTGATCAAAAATTTTCTGTTCCATTATTTTAGGTGTCGAACTTCAAGTTTGTTAGTGAGCATAAAGTTTTTCGTGGTTGCGATAAATAGTATTATCTAGGATCTAGTAAATCAAATTTCGGCGATTGCATCGGCAGATCATAATAAAGTCAGGGCAATAACCTAACTTTTCCATCTCGGAAATGAGCCCACTGGACTCTGCGTTTTATAGTCATATTAACCAAGCTCAGTTCTCCCGTAGCTCCGAAGACCGTATAGTCAGTATTCAGCTTTAGTGTTTCCAGATTTCTAAGTAATAAAAATGAATCATATCCGCGTGCATAAAGCTGTTTGTAAGCCACATGCATTTCATAGTTAGATTGTAGCTTTCTAGGAAGTTGTTTAGGCATAGTCCAGGGCATTGATGTAAAGTAAATATTACCTAAATCTCGGTTTAAATCATCTTGATATATGCCATTATAGATTCTTGAGGTAGAAAACACTGGAAGATCTGCTGCATATAGGAAATCTAAAGCAGGTTTAATCTGTCTGGCTTTTTCCGGATAACCAAAGATTACTGCAAAATCAATATCCTGACGCCTGCGAGGTAAAGCTATTACTTGACTGTTAACGAAACGTTTAATGTTGACTCCTCGCTCCTCACTTAAATCAATATTAAGTGGTGATTTAAGATGTTGCGTGAAGTCTTTGGTAGCCTCAGAGTAGGGAGTTTGGTTCACTAAAATACCTCCTGTTTCAGTCCAGTAGTCTCTGAAATGTCTAGAAGCTTGATATCCCCAGTTTTGGTCTGGAAAAATCACAATAGCTCTTTTGAATCCAAGTCTCTTTGCTTTGGTTCCAATTTGCAGTATTTCATCATACTGAGCATTGTTAAACTGATAAAGGTTGGCTGAATTGAGACTCTCTGAATTATTAATGCCATTTAAAGTTATGGTTGGCAAGCTGACAATAGTTAGGTCACTAAGAGCTGCTGCTTCGGATTCACGTATTCCACCTATAACAATATCGGCACCCTCTTGGACGGCATCAGAGTATACCTTTTGGATTGTTTGGACGGATGTATCATAAACTCGTATTTCTGGAAGCGAGAGATTGTCTTGTTCATAAAGTTCGTAATATGCATTAAGAAATCCATCCAAAAACGTTTGGCTAGGCCCTCGATATTGTCCTTGCATTGGCAGTAAAATAGCTACCTGAGTGTATGGTAGCCATTTCCTTTCTAAATCAACAAACCAAGATGGAGAAATTTGGGAGGCTGGATGTTGAGATTCCTCTGCTTTCCATTTCAAAAATAGTGACATCTGAGCATCGCGATTATTTTGGGAATTTCTCATTTGACGGGCGAGATTACACCATTCTCCAACGCTATAAATTTTGTCTTTGGTGCATTCGGACAGAGTATCAAAAGGTAGTGAAGTTAATTCACGCCAAATTCGGTTATGAATTTTTAAACTATCCGATTGACTTTCCAATAAAAGACTCAATTCAGTTAAATTTTTTATACCTTCGATTGGATAGCCTAGTTCATTATTAATATCTGCTCTAAGGCTTAAGACCCGTTGTCTATTTTTAGGGGACATTGACGACTCAAGTAATTCAAACCTTGCATGGTTAATCACTTTTTTTGCGGCATTAGGATCGTGAGATCTTAGACTCAACTCTATCTTAAGTAGACTGTACTCTATAAATTTTTGGTCACTTAATACTTCTGGTGTTATCAGCTTTAACGCGTCTTCACTTCTTTTTGGACTACCACTTTTAGCAAATAATATGGCAATCTTCAGCATGGTTGGACTGGGATTTTCTGACAGCTCCGCCTCATTGAATAATGCCTCTATTTGATCCAGGGCGATTAGATCCTCGGCCTCTGATAGATAAATAACGGGAATACGGCCGCTTTCACTGATTGATGTTGGCGCACAGCTGCTTATTAAGGATAAGATACAACCCAACAAAAATAATTTTTTAAAGAAAGTTTTTTTCATGAACTCATATCAATCAGGTACTTTGTTTATTGTCGCCACGCCCGTAGGTAATCTCAGCGATATGGTACCCCGCGCGGTCGAGACTCTCCAGTCCGTTAGTGTAATTGCCTGTGAAGATACTCGCCATAGTAAAAAACTACTCGAACATTTCAATATAGATACTCCATGTATTAGTTACCATGATCATACTGATCAAAAGGCCACAGAAAAAATTATTAACCGTTTGAGTAATGGTAAGAGTGTCGCCTTAATTTCTGACGCTGGAACACCACTTATTTCGGATCCAGGTTATCGTTTAGTTGCTGAAGCTAGAAAGAGGAAATTGGAGGTGATTCCAATTCCAGGGGCTTGTGCTGCCATTTCTGCTTTAAGTGTTTCCGGACTGGCTACTGATAAGTTCCGGTTTATTGGATTTCTACCATCAAAATCGAGTCAGCGTACCAAGGTACTGGAAACACTTAAATCTGCCAGCGATACTTTGATATTTTACGAGGCACCTCATCGTGTGCTGGCAATGCTTGAAGATGTCTCAATAGTTCTTGGGCCGCATCGTATTGCATTCTTGGCTCGGGAAATCAGTAAAACATTTGAAACCTATTTGCATGGTAGCCTTGAAAGTCTTTGCGTGGAGGTAGGAAATGATAGTAATCAACAGCGAGGAGAAATAGTTTTAATAGTCTCTGGGAATGGCATTATTAAGGAAAGCCTGTCTATTGAAGCTAAAAGAATTCTCAAATTATTGATGAAAGAATTGCCAATTGCTAAAGCTTCTTCACTCACCGCAAAAATTACTGGTAATGAAAAGCAAGAGCTTTATCAGCTAGCTTTGAGGTTGCAAAAAAAATGATTTTGGATAGGCCACTGGTTATTCGTTTAAGATGAAGAAGAGTTCTTTTCCCCACTGCTCTGCGCCGATTATGATCTCACAAGATATGTGTGATCATAATGGTCACATGGATGTTTTGAATTACTCTAAGCTGTTTATTGACGGACTCGAGAATTTTTATAGCGACCCGTTAGGATTCACAAAAGGCTACCGCAATTCAGGTTTTTCGTCTTTTACCTTAAAAGATAATATTAAATATTCAAAAGAGTGTCTTAAGGATGACGAAATAGTGATGCACTATAGAATTCATAGAATTAATAAAAAACTTATTCATTTGGTCTCGATTATGTTGAACTCTAATAAACAACTTTGCTCTATTTACGAGACTGTTCTTGGCCATGTCGATATGAGTTCTAGGAAAGTAACTGAAATGGAAGAAAATTTTTTTGAAAACGTACAGCAAATAATGCAGGAGCATACGAGATTATCATTAGAGATACCGCTGAGATTGAGTATTAAACAATTATGACGCAACAGCTTTATTAAAATTTTGAATTTCACTCAATGCTGACTCAGCCATCAGATGCAGCATCAAAGCCTCGAAAATAGAATTGGAGAAAAAACTTGGACGCATTTGTTAATTATTTGAATAGTATTATTTGGAGTAATGCTCTGATTGGCTTGTGCCTTGGAACTGGTTTTTATTTTTCTATCCGAACACGTTTTTTACAGGTCCGACACTTCCGTCACATGATTCAATTAATGTTTCAGGGTAAGAGCTCTGATGCAGGCGTCTCTTCTTTCCAAGCTCTTGCAATTTCACTTTCGGGTCGAGTTGGGACTGGCAACATCGCTGGCGTTGCTACAGCTATTGCTATGGGTGGTCCTGGAGCAGTATTTTGGATGTGGCTGGTAGCGTTTTTTGGAGCATCTACTGCTTACGTTGAGGCGACTCTGGCCCAAATCTATAAAGAAAAAGATGAAATGGGAATGTATCGAGGTGGTCCGGCTTACTTTATTGAGAAGGCTATGGGCCAGAGATGGTATGCATGGCTCTTCGCTATTTGCACCATTATAGCCGTAGGTTTTTGTCTGCCAGGTATTCAAGCCAATAGTATTGTGGCCGCGGCAGAAAATGCCTGGGGAATTCCTCCTATAGCTGGAGCTTCAATCATAGCTTTTGGAGTAGCGTTAATTGTTTTTGGTGGTATTAGACGAATTGCCAGTTTCACGCAGGTTGTAGTTCCTGTAATGGCATTGGGTTATATATTGATTGCTTTGGTGGTTATGGCAGTGAATTACCAAAAAATCCCTAGTATGTTTTACTTAATAATTGATAGTGCGTTCTTTGGGCAGGCTGGTTTTGGAGCGATTGTTGGTCTGGCAATCCAATGGGGGGTAAAGCGTGGAATATATTCTAATGAGGCTGGACAAGGAACAGCTCCCCACGCTGCCGCTGCGGCCGAAGTATCGCATCCTGCCAAGCAGGGTTTAGTTCAAGCTTTTTCTGTGTATATCGATACATTATTTGTCTGCACTGCCACGGCATTTATGATCTTGCTAACGGGTCTTTACAATGTTGAGGGTCCGGATGGAGTAATGCTTTATACCGGTTTAGCTGGTGTAGAGGCGGGACCAATATACGTTCAAAGCGCTTTTGAAACAATCTTACCAGGACTGGGAGCGAGCTTGTTAGCAATCTCCTTATTCTTCTTTGCTTTCACCACTATATTAGCTTACTACTACATTGCTGAAACAAATGTAATGTTCATCAATCGAAAAACACAGCGTCCATGGTTGATGATATTTTTAAAATGGTTAGTACTATCTTCTGTTATGTATGGAGGTATTAAGTCAGCAGATCTGGCATGGGCTCTTGGTGATGTGGGCGTGGGCGCAATGGCATGGTTAAATATAGTGGCTATTCTGATATTACAACGACCAGCACTTCTTACTCTTAAAGATTATGAGGCCCAGTTAAAGGCGGGTGAAGATCCTGATTTTGATTCCGATACAATAGGAATAAAGAATGCAGAGTATTGGATTAAATAGTTATATTTGGAGAGGCTTACTTTGTTAGTGGCCAACCACCCAGTTCTTTCCATCGGTTCACAATAGTGCAAAAGAGCTCCGCGGTCTTAATGGTATCGTAAAGAGCGCTGTGTGCATCTCGATTATTAAACTCGATCTGCGCTGCCTCACATGCTTTCGCAAGGACTGTCTGGCCAAATGCCAGACCAGCAAGGCCTGACGTGTCAAAACAAGAAAATGGATGGAAGGGATTACGTTTTATGTTTGTCCGATTTACTGCAGCATTAACAAATCCTAGATCAAAGTGCGCGTTGTGGGCAACCATTATAGCTCGCGTGCATCCAGTTATAGAAACCTCTCGTCGGATAGGCTGGAAAATTTCTCGCAATGCCTGGCCTTCTTCCTCAGGCATGCGCTCTGGGTCATAAATATCTATACCAGTAAATTCTAACGCTGAATCTTCTATGGTTGCTCCTGGAAATGGATCGATATTTTTACTCAAACTTTCTTTTATCTGCAACTTACCCTGGCTATTCATTTCTAGAATGACCGCAGCAACTTCTAAAAGTGCATTTTTTTGGCAATCGAAGCCCCCAGTTTCAACATCAATTACTACAGGTAGAAAGCCACGAAACCGTTTCGCCATAAAAGTATCTGAATTTTCATGAAGCTTTTCCATTATCCTATTAGCTCCCAATTTAGAGATGAACCTGCTCCTAAGGGAATAAGTTGACTCCCTTCATAAGAAATACTATCTGGAAGCTGCCATGAATTTTTTTGGAGAGTAATTTTTGATTTATTATGAGGTAAGCCGTAGAAATCTGGTCCATTGATACTGGCAAAGGCCTCTAGTTTATCCAATGCGTCAGCTTGGTAGAAGACCTGAGCATATAGTTCGATAGCCGCATGGTGGCTAAAACATCCGGCACAACCGCAGCAGCTCTCTTTTGCGTCTTGAGTATGTGGAGCTGAATCAGTTCCAAGAAAAATTTTGTGGCTACCGCTTGTAGCAGCGCTGATAAGAGCTTGTTGGTGAGTGTCTCGTTTCAAGACAGGTAAACAGAAAAGATGAGGTCGGATACCTCCTACTAGCATGTGATTCCTGTTGTAGAGTAAATGCTGCGGTGTAATTGTCGCACCAACATTGTCACTGTGATTCAGCACAAAGTCTGCCCCTTGCTGGGTAGTAATATGCTCCAGAACAATCTTAAGATTTGGATATTTTTCAACAATAGACCGCAGGTGACGTTCAATGAAAACCGCCTCTCGATCGAAGATATCTATATCAGTGGATGTAACCTCACCATGCATGAGAAGAAGCATTCCTGTTTCTTGCATAGCCTTAAAAACTGAGTTCATTTTATTAAGATCTGTGACTCCAGAATCAGAGTTTGTAGTAGCACCGGCAGGATAATATTTGCAGCCATGGATAAAACCACTCTCAGCAGCGGCGTAAATTTCATTTGGACTTGTGTTATCTGTTAAGTACAAAACCATCAAAGGTTGCCAATCGGAGTTTGCTGGTCGATGCTTGAGAATTCGGTTTCGATATTGGTAAGCCATCTCAACATGGGTTACTGGCGGATTTAAATTGGGCATAATAATACTGCGGCCGAAGCACCTTGCTGCGGCTGGAACAGTCGTTTCAAGAGCCTGGTTATCTCTAAGATGGAGATGCCAGTCATCGGGTCTAATAATCTTCAGTGTATCCATTATTTTAAGTTCCAACCTTGCAGGGTGAATGCTACCGCAAACTAAGCCTCCATAACAGGTCTAGCAAAAAAGTAGATGCTTACGGAGTCTGTAGGCATTATTTTTTTCTGAAAATCAGGGCCAATCATTGGGAGTGATCTGTATAAATTTAGTCTTAGATTTTTGGATGGACTTATGTGGAATATCACAAATTCTTTATATCCACTCCATAAAAAGTGAATCCAGATGACGATTAAGGTAAACTTTCGCGCTCAAAAATCATAGGTTAGGATTAAAGTTCCGTGTCATCAGTCAATAAAGTTGTTTTAGCATATTCAGGCGGATTAGATACCTCAGTTATTGTGAAGTGGTTGCAGGAGGAATACCAATGCGAAGTCGTTACATTTACCGCAGATATTGGACAGGGTGAGGAGGTCGAACCAGCTAGAGAGAAAGCTCAATCTCTCGGTGTAAAAGAAATATATATAGAGGACCTCCGCGAGGAGTATGCTCGAGATTATGTGTTTCCAATGTTCCGTGCAAACACTATTTATGAAGGCGAGTATCTTTTAGGTACCTCAATTGCGCGGCCTCTTATTGCCAAGAGAATGATTGAAATTGCCAATGAAACTGGTGCTGATGCTATATCACATGGAGCAACCGGTAAGGGTAATGATCAGGTTCGCTTCGAATTAGGAGCGTATGCTCTAAAACCAGGTATTACAGTGATTGCTCCTTGGCGTGAATGGGATTTAAATTCACGAGAAAAGTTAATGGAATATTGTGAGATTCATAAGATTCCTGTGGAAATGAAGCGAGGTGGTAAGTCTCCATTTTCAATGGATGCAAATTTACTTCATATTTCTTATGAGGGTGGAAATTTAGAAGATCCTTGGTCCACAGCCGAGGATGATATGTGGCGTTGGACCGTATCTCCTGAGGATGCTCCTGATAAAGCAACAATAATGACTATAACTTATAAGAACGGAGATATTACCGCCATTGACGGCACATCAATGTCACCTGCGACCGTAATAGAGTATTTAAATAAAATTGCTGGAGCTAATGGGGTTGGTCGTCTTGATATTGTGGAAAATAGATACGTTGGAATGAAATCTCGGGGATGTTACGAGACCCCCGCAGGCACTGTAATGATGAAAGCACATCGGGCCATTGAATCGCTGACGTTAGATCGAGAAGTTGCACATCTAAAAGATGAACTCATGCCTCGTTACGCTAAACTCATATACAACGGATATTGGTGGGCGCCTGAGAGGGTAATGTTGCAAACAGCGATAGATCAGACCCAAGATGTTGTCAATGGTGAGGTTCGTATTAAGCTATACAAAGGTAATGTTAGTGTCATCGGTCGGCAGTCCGAATCACATAGTTTATTTGATGCTAATATTGCCACTTTCGATGACGATGGGGGAGCTTATAATCAAGCAGATGCGGAGGGCTTCATCAAACTTAATGCCCTAAGACTCCGCATTGCCGCAAATGCTAAACGAGACCTCTGAAAGTATAATGATAACAAGATAAGGTGTATCGATGATAAATGTTTCACAGATCAAAGATGCCCATGAACGGATCAAACCTTACATTCATTGCACGCCAATTTTAAAAAGTACTCAGCTGAATAATCTGCTTGGATGCGAGCTTTTTTTTAAGGCAGAGAACCTGCAGAAGGTTGGTGCATTTAAGGCTCGTGGAGCATGCAATGCTGTGTTTTCTCTCAGTGACGAATCAGTACCTCATGGGGTAATTACTCACTCCTCAGGTAATCATGGGGCTGCTCTGGCATGGGCGTCAGGACTGCGTGGGTTACCATGCACGGTAGTCATGCCAAAAAATTCTCCCCAAGCAAAGATAGATGCTGTAATCCATTATGGTGCTGAGTTAGTATTTTGCGAGTCAAATATGCGGGCGAGAGAGTTGACTGTCACGAACCTTATAAATCAGTCAGGTGCTCATCTTGTGCATCCATATGATGAATATGAAGTCATTGCTGGCCAGGGAACTGCGGCTCTCGAGTTATTTACTCAGCTAACTTATCCGGTTGATGTTGTTATGGCTCCCATTGGTGGTGGTGGACTTTTATCTGGAAGTGCACTGGTGGCTAAAAGTGATGAAATCAATTACTTACCCCACGTAATTGGAGCAGAACCAGAGGGAGCTAAGGATGCTTGGCAAGGATTCAAAAGTGGTGAGAGAATTTCTCAATTTAGTCCTGAAACTATTGCTGATGGTCTCAGAGCGACTGTCGGTTTGAGAAATTTTAAAATTATTTGCAATCAGGTTGACGACATTTTGTTGGCGTCAGAGGAACGAATTGTAGAGGCAATGAAATTAATTTGGAGTCGATTGAAGGTGGTTGTCGAACCCTCTGCTGCGGTCCCTTTGGCTTGTATCATGGAGGAGCCGGAGAAATTTTATGGTCAACGTGTTGCGATTATTTTGACTGGTGGAAATTTAGACCTAGATCAATTGCCGTGGTAATTCTTTCTCAACTAGAAGGATTTTGAGTGGACTATAAATATTTTATTTGTGATGTTTTTACCACTCAGCGTTTTAGCGGAAATCCCTTGGCTGTCTTTCCCAACGCTGAGGGTCTTTCAGACTTGGAAATGCAAAAGATTGCTCGTGAGTTTAATTTTTCTGAGACAACCTTCGTGTTTCCAGCGGAATTAGGCCACACATTCAAAGTACGTATTTTCACGCCCACAACCGAATTACCCTTTGCAGGTCACCCTAATATCGGTACAGCCTTTATTTTGGCGCAGGCAGGCTTTTTTGGTGAGTTTATAGATGAAATCAGTGTGGTGTTTGAAGAGGAAGCGGGCTTGGTACCGGTTTCAATAAATCGGGATGATCTTTCAAATATTTATTGTGAGTTAGCGGCGCCAGAATTATTGTCATTGGGCAAAACGATTAGCGTTGAGAGCATAGCCAAAATATTAAACATCGGCGCGTCAGATATTTTGACAAATACTCACTTACCTCAGGAATCATCTGTGGGGCTCGCGTTTACTATTGTGGAGTTGGCGTCCTATGAGGCGCTGAAGAGAGTCAGTGTTGATGCTATTCAAGCACTTCAGCTAAAGAATCAAGGCTTGCCGGCTGATATTTTGCTCTACGTTCAAAGCTATGACGACTTCGATATCAGGGCTCGGATGTTTGCTCCTCTAGACGGTGTTCGTGAGGACCCAGCAACTGGCAGTGCAAACTGTGCTCTCGTGGCATTACTTAGTCATTATTCTGCAGAGATTGATGGGGACTTCCGATGGCGAATTTCACAGGGAGTCGAGATGGGACGTCCTAGTGTTTTAATGGGTCGTAGCAAGAAGCGTAATGGTCAAGTGCTTAAAGTTTGGATGGCTGGAAATAGTATTTTAGTTAGCGAGGGAGCGCTTATAGTCTAGCTACTGCAGGATTCTTGAGGTGAAGTTGGTTAGGGTTTACTATCTATGAGAGTACGCGTATGACTTATTGGAGAGAGGCCTGAGTAACTTTATGACTGTTAATTTTCCGTTTCATCTTGCATTTCCAGTGACTGATTTAGAAAAAGCGCGAGCATTCTATTGTGATATTTTAGGTTGCTCTTCTGGGAGAGAGTCCGACTCCTGGATTGACTTTAATTTTTTTGGTCATCAATTAGTAGCTCATTTAGTGAATAGTCAGGATCATCACGTATCCTCTGACAATGAGGTTGATGGTCATGTTGTGCCTGCTTCACATTTTGGAATTATCTTAGATTGGGAGTTATTTGAACAATTTGCAGATAAACTCAAACGAAAAAGAGTTGATTTTGTAATTGAACCATATCTCAGATTTGAAGGGCGACGGGGAGAGCAGAGTACCTTATTTATTAAAGATCCAAGTGGCAACTATCTAGAATTTAAAGCATTTAAGAACATCGATATGCTTTTTGAGAGAGACCTTAATAAATATTAAAAATTTTCATAATGGTTTCTTGCTAAAGGCGTTTTTAGCGGCGATGACTACACCAAAAATAAGAAGAGCCCCAGGGGGCATGAGAAGTAGCCGGAATTGAAAGTTATTCCCGAAGGGGTGGAATACCCAGTCTTTAGCAACAGATCCGAATAAAACTTCCATATTATCGAAGAGAGAGCCATTGCCAATGAGCTCTCTGATTGAACTAATAAGCACAAGTACCAGCAGGAAACCCAATCCTGTTAAAAAACCATCTAATACTGAGTTACTTAGAGATTTTTGGCTCGCACTTGATTCAGCACTCATCAGAACTATTTGGTTAACGACGATTAGAGGCAAAAAAACACCAAGTAGCTCGAATAGCCCGTAAAACGATACCTGCATCAACATTTCAAGTGCTGTCACCATCGTAGCAATAATAAATATTAAGCTCGGAACGCGAGTTGCTAAGTTGAGCTGCTGACGAATCGCTGAGGCAATTATATTTGAAGTGATGATCACGATTAGTGTAGCTAAGCCTAAGCCAATAGCGATGGACACAGATGAACTCATTGCAATTATAGGACAAATACCCATCAACTTAGTAAGAGATGGGTTCTCACGCCATAAAGCCTCTATTGCAGTCGTTTTTATTGATGAATTCTTCATAAACTAGCCGTTTCGGAGGTTGTTTGGCCAAATAAACGAACCTTATCTTGCTCAAAATACTTAAGCGCCTTCAAAACTTGGGTTATAACAGATTTAGAGGTAATTGTGGCCCCACTGATGTGATCAAACTCACCACCATCTTTCCTCACAGTCCATGATTTTTCAGCTGTATTAGAGAGAGACCTACCGTTAAAGGCTAGTATCCAATTATCAGTTGAGATATCAATTTTATCTCCTAGCCCAGGAGTCTCCGAATGTTTTAAGATCCGAACTCCTACAATCTGACCGTCTCGTGAGGCTGCAACTATTAGCTTAATTTCACCACTATAACCGTTCTGCGTTGTAGCTGGGATAATCAAACCTACAGCTTCACTATTTTGGTAAACAATATTGAGATAATGCTGATTTTCAAATCCTAGGAGAGGCCAAAATTTTTCGGGGATAGGGTAAGGATTAATTTCGATAGCATCACTTTCAAATGCTTGGCCTAAAATATCAAGCAATGGAGCTTGTATGGATCTTTTATAGGACGCCTCAATCTTATTTTCAGTTGAAATGTTAATCAAGAGGAGAAGAGCGATAGCAGAAATGATAAACATAGCCATAAAAATTTTGCCTCCTCGAAGTCTACTCTGCATCACTCGTCTCCATTGATATCTTGGTAGTGTTTTTGCTAAGAAAATCGATGAGAGGAGCGGCGCAATTTCCTAACAAGACTCCAAATGCAACTGCATCGGGATAGTCACCCCACGCTCTAATAACAAAGATAAATAATCCAATTAACGCTCCATAAACTAATTTGGCGTTATTAGTTTTTACAGATGTAGATGGATCAGTAATTATAAAGAAGGCACCCATCATAGTACCGCCACTGAGTAGGTGCATAAGAGGAGATCCTGCGCTGACTGAGCTGCCTCCATCCCAGAAAAGCATCGCTAATATTGAGATAGTAGTCATCATAGCGAGAGGTGCATGCCAAGAAAAAATTCGTGCTTGGAGAAGAAAAATCCCTCCGCATAAAAATGCCATGTTAACAACCTCCCACCCGACACCTGCAAGGGTTGCCGAACTAAATACAGTTTTAGTCTGGTAAATTTGATCAACCAATAGACCACTACTCTGTTTAAAGGCGTCAAGTGGTGTGGCACCTGTTATACCATCCACCGAGTTACTCATACCGAATACGATGGAAAGTGATTCGAAAATATTTGGATGATTAATACCTTCAACGAGCACAGAGACAGGAATTACCCATACACTCATCTCTAGTGGAAAAGATAATAAGACAACTGCATAGCCTACCATTGCAGGATTAAATAGACCCACTCCAGTATTTCCATAGAGCTGCTTGGCAATAACAATAGAGGACAAACTGGCAATTACAACTAGCCACCAAGGCGCCAAAGGAGGAAGAGCTAGGCCCAAAAGAACTGCAGTAAGTACAGAGCTCAAATCATTTAAATGAACTTTAATTGGTCGTTTTCGCAAGGCAAGAATAATAGACTCAGATACAGTTGCTGTGGTCACAGCAATCAAAATATTAATAGCAGTCCCAAATCCAAACTGGTAAGTCATTATCGATAAGGCTGGCATAAGTGCGAGAAGTACCATTTGGATTTTACTAACCGCACCTCCGAGTTGGGGAGAGTTCATGGGGTTACTTTTTACAACTGGCATAAAATGATTCTCTCCTACATTGTCCATCAACTATTATTTTTGATTTAGACATTTATTAAATTCCAATTAAACCCATGAATCCTAGAGACATTAGGCCAGCTGTTACCAATCCAATCGCAGCTCCCTGGAAAGGTCGTGGAACATCAGCCAGAGCTGCGCGCTCTCTTAACAGGGTAAACATTATTAATATTAGAGAAAAACCAATACCGATACTGATACCTGCAAACATTGATTCTATGAAACTAATATTTTTATTGATGATTATTAAAGAGATACCAAGGACTGCGGTATTGGAAAAGATTAATGGCATAAATAAGGTCAATGAGTTGTCGATAACGGGGCTTGTCACCCTTCCAATTTTTTTAGCAGCAGGTATTACAGCACCTATTGTGACAACGAAGGCTAGAGTTCGCAGATACTCCAGATCAAATGGTTGAAGAATTAACCTATCAACAGCGAAATTTGCGATTGTCGCAAGTGTTATTAATAATATCGTAGCCAAGGATAAACCAATTACTGGTTCAATTTTTTGAGGAGATCCAAATAGAGAGCTTAATCCAAAAAATTCCGTAAGCACAAGGTTGTTGATAAGAATAGAGCTGATCAGAATAACGAGAATGTCTTGCATATTCTTAGATTGGTTATTACCTAGGCGCCATTATTACGGAATTAATCAATGCTATTCAACAAATATAAAACGACATCTTCTTTTGTTAAAAGGAATTGAAGTACAGGAGAAAGTCCCTACATTTGCGATGATAAAATATCGGCTACGTGATGCGTTGCCCAGGTTTAGCTCCACTATCAGGCTCAAGTAAATATATGCCCTCTTCGTCAGCCGCCGCCAATACCATGCCTTCTGATATTCCAAACCTCATTTTGCGGGGAGCCAAGTTAGCTACGGTGACAGTCAATTGCCCTATAAGCTTCTCTGGGTCATAAGATGCCTTGATGCCTGAAAATACTTGGCGCTTTTCTCCACCGAGGTCCAATGTTAACTTTAATAGTTTGTCGGCACCCTCTACAATTTCAGCATTGATAATCCTGGCAACGCGCAAATCCACTTTCATAAAATCATCAAAACTAATTTCATTTGCTATGGGATTAACAGAGAGTGGACCGCTTGAGGCTTTCTTTTCAGGATTAGTTTCTTCTTTGCTAGCAGATACCATAGCTTCGACCTTATCTTTGTCAACCCGCTGCATTAGCGGCTTGAATTGGTTAATTTTGTGACTTAACAATGGCTTCCTAATACTCTCCCAGCTTAATTTGTCGTTTAGAAAAAACTCACCAGCCTCAGCCATTGCAGGAACAACAGGCTTAAGATAGATGAGGATTATTCTAAAGAGATTGATGCCGAGAGAGCATATATCTTGAACCTGTTGCTTTTGATCTTGATCCTTATTTCGTTTCCAAGGCTCTTGTTCTGCGATATATTCGTTAACTGAATCGGCTTGGGCCATAATTTCTCTAATTGCCTTACCAAATTCTCGATTTTCATAATAATTTGCGATGCTATCAGCCACACCTGTGACTTGATCCCAAAGTGCTTCATTCTCTATTCTAGAAGATAAGACACCTGATTCATTAGTAATGAATTTTGAGCATCGACTTGCAATGTTAACTACTTTACCAACCAGATCGCTATTAACTTTCTGAATAAAATCCTCAAGATTTAGATCAATATCCTCAACAGTATTTGTTAACTTTGAAGCATAATAATATCTTAGATACTCTGGATTCAGATGGTCGAGGTAGGTGCGCGCATTAATAAAAGTGCCCCTTGATTTTGACATCTTAGTTCCATTTACAGTGACAAAACCGTGAACACAAACCTTGGTGGGAGTTCGAAAATCTGCACTTTTTAGCATAGCAGGCCAGAAAAGTGCATGAAAATTAACAATATCTTTGCCAATAAAATGATAGAGCTCAGCTGTACTATCTTTATTCCAAAAACAATCGAAATCTAGATTTTTTGCTTCACAGAGATTCTTAAAACTAGCCATATAACCTATGGGAGCATCTAGCCATACATAAAAATATTTACCGGGAGCATTAGGAATCTCGAAGCCAAAATACGGCGCATCACGGCTGATATCCCATTCCTGTAGGCCGCTATCTAACCACTCGCTTAATTTATTTGAAACCTCCTTTTGTACGGTACCACTGTTAATCCACTCTGATAAAAATTTAGAGAATTCAGGTAGTTTAAAGAAGTAATGCACTGATTCCCTGCCAATAGGGGTAGCACCCGATATCGCAGAGACGGGATTAATTAAATCCAACGGTGAGTATGTGGCACCGCATGATTCGCAATTATCACCGTATTGGTCTTCAGCTTTACATTTTGGACAGGTTCCTCGAATGTAGCGATCTGCCAAGAAGAGATTTTTCTCAGGATCAAACGCCTGAATAATAGAGCGCTGAGTGATATGACCGTTAGCGCTCAGTCGGTTATAAATTAACTCTGAAAAGTCACGATTCTCTTCTGAATGGGTAGTGTAATAGTTATCTACCCCGATATAGAAGTCCTTAAAATCAGCCTCATGGAATTTGCGCATTTCAGAAATATGTTGCTCTGCCGAAATACCTTTCTCCTCAGCTTTGAGCATAATGGCCGTGCCATGAGCATCATCTGCTGAAACATAGTAACATTCATGCCCTCGCATTTTTTGGAAACGAACCCAGACATCGGTCTGGGTATATTCCAAGACATGACCAAGGTGAAGTGCAGCGTTAGCATACGGTAAGGCATTGGTAACCAGGATTTGGCGAGGTTGGGACATTTTGTGAATCTTTTTAGTATCTATCGTTAAGGACTAAGTATAACGATTTTGTACTGATTTTTCATGAGCTATCGGAGTAAATCAATGTTAAGTCAAGTAAAGAAAATTGTGGCAATAGCCTCCGGAAAAGGAGGTGTTGGTAAATCGACCACAGCAGTAAATTTGGCTGTTGGACTCCAGCAGCAAGGGTTGAGGATTGGATTGTTAGATGCTGACATCTATGGACCAAGCATTGCGATGATGCTCGGTGTCCCAGAGAATACAAGGCCTCAAGCAATTAATGAAAAATATTTTAGACCCATTGAGGCTCATGGACTGTTTACTATGTCCATGGCTTATTTAGTCACCGAGAATACGCCGATGGCATGGCGTGGCCCAATGGCAGCTGGAGCTTTGCGACAGCTACTAGAAAATACTGCTTGGGGAGAGCTAGATGTCCTAGTTGTTGATATGCCTCCAGGAACGGGCGATATACAGCTGACTTTGTCACAAAAGGCCCGGCTAGCTGGAGCAGTCATTGTGACAACGCCACAGGACATTGCTTTGCTCGATGCTCAGAAGGGTATAGAGATGTTTCTTAAAGTAAATGTCCCAGTGTTGGGCATTATTGAAAATATGGCGATTCATTTGTGCAGTCAATGTGGCCATGAAGATCCCATATTTGGCAGTGGAGGAGGTGCGATGATAGCTCGAGATTATGATACTCAACTATTAGGTAGCTTGCCGTTAGATATATCGATAAGAAAACAGGGTGATCTTGGAATTCCATCTGCGCTGTCATCAAAGGAAGAAAAAATTGGGCAATATTATAGGGATATTGCGCAGGCAGTTGTGGATGAGCTGAACAAAAATCACGATAGTGGCGGCCCAGAAATAGTGTTTGAATAGTTGACGCTGTTTGCCTCTAGCCTTGCTGAAATATTGTAAACAAGTATCATACCGACTTTGTTTATATCACGCAGAGCGTCTAACTTCACTAATGTTGAGAGAGAAGATAATCCATGAGCATCAAATCGGACAATTGGATACGCAGAATGGCCGAGCAAGAGAAAATGATAACGCCATTTGAGTCAGGACAAGTTCGCTACTCAGGAGAAGATAGAGTGATCTCCTATGGAACATCAAGTTATGGCTATGATGTTCGTTGCGCAAATGAATTTAAGATATTCACTAATATCCATTCGAAAACTGTTGATCCTAAGAACTTTGATGACGATTCTTTTGTCGATGTTACTTCAGACCACTGCGTGATCCCACCAAATTCTTTCGCCTTAGCAAGGACCATAGAGTACTTTAAAATTCCTCGATCAGTCCTGACTATTTGCCTAGGAAAATCGACCTATGCGCGTTGCGGAATTATTGTGAATGTAACTCCACTAGAGCCAGAGTGGGAGGGTCATGTTACGTTAGAATTTTCAAATACCACTAATCTGCCTGCGAAAATTTATGCTAATGAGGGCGTTGCCCAAATGCTGTTTTTCGAGTCTGACGAAATCTGTTCAACCTCTTATGCTGATCGAGGTGGAAAGTACCAAGGACAAACGGGCGTCACACTGCCTAAAACTTAAAAATAGAAATTTCTTTCAGAAAAACTATTGTTGCCTGCCACTTGGCGTCATCAGTGCGGTTCGTAATAATTTAGCCTGTTTTTGAAGCCGTCTCGTATTCTCAGGCCCAGCCCGAACTAGTTGCTTTTGAAGAGGAGTCAAGGATTCCAATTTAGAGTCAAAAAATTTGAAATTAACTGAGTCCCTAGAGAGTTGAATAGGTTCAAAAATGACAGGAGTGTTCATAATTTGGTCGAGAGCTGTAAGGATAATACCGTCCATTTGGCGTGGTCTATATCCTAGTTCTGAGAAGGCGCCTTCCAGTAGAGGCCTTGTCAGATGAAATATTTGTGCTGCCAGGTCCATATCCAAAGACGATATTACAGACACTGTATTATCATATCGTTCATAGTTACCTGCATTTAACCAGATTGTTTGCTCATCACGGTGAGTAGAAAACTCTCCTTCGGGCGAGCTGAGAGGGAATATGTTACTGAGAATTACGCCCCTTGCAAGCCCGTCAAGGTAACTAGCTGATCGCCGAAGTATATCGTCAGTTGTTAGCCAAACGACGAGATCCCTCTTCTCACTTAACAAGACAAGACGATCTCGAATAAACTGATCACTTGCATCCAAATTGGGCAGTGATGGCTGTTTTATCTTTGGTTTTTTGGGTTCTTTTGATTCTTCTACAGAATTATTTTCTGGAATCATAGCCTCAGGGACTTTAATTACCTCAGTGGGAGTCTCTAAACTCTGTTCTGGTATAGTCAGAACTTCAGCTTCCATGAAGCTTTCTTGCTGAACTTTATAAAGCACACCTCCGATTATTACGATTGAGGCTAATGTGCCTAGCGAAAGTATTAATCTACTTGTGGTAGCCGATGATTTAGTCGTATTCATAATGGCGTCTCTATTATTCTTTTAAGTGGGATTATAATCTTGTCGCCAACTCGGCCCCTTATTATATCAAGTTGGTGGCGTTCACCTTTCTCTAAATGAACCAATTTGACCGTCAAGAATTCCCAGTCATCGGCAAGCCAAATGACGGTTTCACGTTTTTTATTACTATTGACAACCCTTCGAATTTTCGTTGTTCTAATTGGTCCAATAGATGTCTCTAGTATTTCCTGCCCAATAATTTCATACACATACTCTCTTATTCTATCTCTAGATATTACTGGATAGGAAGAGGCCAGAGTTCCAGTCCTCAAATCTCTTCGAATTTGTAATTTATGAGTCAACATATCAAAGACGTTTTTTTCAAGACGAAGTTTTTTTGAATTGCTATTTTTGGTATAAATGATTTGTTTATTAGTCCAGTCGAAATCTTGAGTCTCTGTGCGTGTCACTCCAAACAATGATCTTTTGTACGAATACCTTTTAGACTTCAAATCACCTTCCTTTGAGGCAATGAACTGAGATGACTCAGATATTTTACCAAGAACACTTTTGGCTTCAGAGCTTTCTAAATAAACACCATTTTCTTTTTTTATAAGTTGATGGGTAGCAGTTATATCGATGCCATTATATTTGGCTTTGTAGGTTGCATTATATGGAGTGATATCCGAGTTGGCAGGCAAAGCTAATATAGGTTGAAGGAGCAGCAGGCTCAGAAAAAGCACTTTTATAAAAGTTTTGTTTAAGAAACTCATGGATTCCTTGAATAAATATCATTTAAGTTAAGTATGAAATTAGAGTATCAAAACTGATTAATGTTCACTGCTGTCCTCAAATAATAACCCGGCTTTAGGCACAGACACACCATCTATGAATACAACGCCATTATTTAAAGTGATTCTTCTATCGCAAAACCATTCAACAACCTTAGGAAATATTATGTGCTCTCTTTCCAATACCCTTTTAGCTAGGTCGGCGGCAGTATCCTCTAGATGAACACTAACCTTAGCTCTTAATATACAAGGTCCCCCATCAAGTTCAGATGTCACATAATGGACTGTTGCCCCAGCTTCCCTATCACCCGCATCGATAGCTCGTTGGTGAGTATTAAGCCCTGGGTATGCTGGGAGAAGTGATGGATGAATATTAATCATCTTATGTTCAAATTTTTTAACGAAATCTTTTGATAAAATTCTCATAAATCCCGCTAGAACGACCAAGTCTGGATTAAAACGATTAATGATTTTACAAAGTTCATCATCAAATTCAGATCTACTAGAGTAACGTTGATGATTGACTACCATGTTTGGAATTTTAGCCTTGGCAGCTCTCTCAAGCCCCTTAACCTGTGGGACATTACTGATTACAGCAACAACCTTTCCTCTGATTTCACCAGAATTGCATGCATTTATAATAGATTGTAAGTTTGAACCACTTCCAGAGATAAGAACAAGAATTTGCGATGCAGATTTTGTGTCATTGGTCATTCAGATGATCCAATGAGTTGCACTTGACTATCCCCCGTCTTCAGCGGCTCAATCTTACCAAGCACAAACGCTTCTTCCCCACTTTCCCTCAGCTCGGCTAAAGCAATCTCTTCACAACTAGATGGAACACACAACACCATTCCTACACCACAGTTTAGAGTGCGATACATTTCAAGTTCTTCAATATTACCTTTAAGCTGTAGCCAGTCAAAAACAAGAGGTCGCTTCCAACTACTTAAATCAATTGCAGCCATAGTTCCATTGGGCAGAACTCTTGGAATATTCTCAAGTAAGCCTCCACCTGTAATGTGCGCTAATGCATGTACTGGCATCTTATGGATCAAATTCAGTATTGGTTTTACATAGATTTTTGTAGGCGCCATCAACAAGTCTAATAGAAGTGACCCGTCAAGATGAGTTAAAGAAGGATCAGTTTCCGAAATTGCTAAAACTTTCCTGATTAATGAGTAGCCATTAGAGTGAGGGCCGCTTGAGGACAAGCCAATTAAACTGTCACCAATGGAGACTTTGGAACCGTCAATCAATTCTGATTTTTCAGCTATACCCACGCAGAAACCCGCTAGGTCGTAGTCTTGATCTTCATACATCCCCGGCATTTCAGCAGTTTCCCCACCGATCAGAGAACAACCAGACAGTTCGCAACCATCAGCAATTCCATTTACAACAGCCGCAGCAGTATCTAAATCTAGTTTTCCCGTCGCGTAATAATCTAGAAAGAATAGTGGTTCTGCACCACACACGATCAGATCGTTAACACACATCGCTACCAAGTCGATACCAACAGAATCATGTCTTGAGTAATCCAGTGCCAGTCGCAGTTTGGTACCTACACCATCAGTACCAGACACAAGAACTGGCTCTTTATAACCCACAGGTAGTTCAAAGAGAGCCCCAAAGCCACCAAGTCCAGCCATAACCTCAGATCGACGGGTACGTATCGCTGCTCCCTTTATCTTTTCTATAAGAGCATTTCCAGCATCAATATCAACGCCAGCATCTTTGTAACTTAGGGATTGTTTTTTTACGGTCATTGGGAATTACCCTTGGGGAAAGCTAATATTTTAGCGCGGCGATTAACGACACGCTATTTTTTAATAGCTGTTTTTTTGATAATTACAAATTTTTGACGAAACGGTCTAATTTTTATCAACCACTGATACAATATGCGTCGTCAGATTGGAGCGATAGCATTGAAGAAGTTTTTAATATTAATAATGGTCTGGAGCCATTCAATTTTTGCTGAAGAGGTAGATGATTTATATATCAGTTTAGTACCTATTCCGGATCAAACTTTGGCATCTAGGCATCAAGGGATCAACGATGCTTTGAAAAATGTGCTGGTTAAACTCACGGGAAACAGTGCCGTCATACAACTAGCTGCAGTTCAACCTTCCCTCAAAAATGCAACTTTATATGTTGATGCTATAAGTTTTGAGGCCTTGCCTAACAATCTGTCTATTTATGATAATGCTGAAGGCCTCAATTTAGGTCTTAGAGTAAATTTTTCTCATTCTGCGATAGATAACTTAATTCGTAGATCTGAATTACCCGTTCTCCCATCTAATAGACCAAAGCTAATTTTTTGGATAGTACGAGATGATGTTGAGGCTGGTCGGAGACTTCTAGGGAAAGATACAAAAGGTGCTTCTTTTACAGACGCTGATGAACAGTTAATGAGAGATCTTTCTAGAGTTATGAAAGATCGTGGAATCCCTTTTATTCTCCCTTCCCTCGATTTAGAAGATCAGTTAACTCTGTCTGCGGAAGAGGCTTGGAATTTGGCCTCAGAGAAAATTGAGATTGCGTCGGAGAGATATGGAGCAGATGCCTGGGTCGCTATGAGATTTTATAGATCTTCGAATGGAAAAATTAGAGGATCTTGGAAGTATTGGGCTAATAATAAAAGCTATTTTGATGACTTTGGTATGGAATCAGATGTTTCTTTTATCCCACCTGTAATAAATGAGCTAATTGATGGCCTAGCAGGCTCATTCAGTTATGTTCCTCAGAAAACAAAAAATGTGTTGATTGTTAAAGTTTTTGACGTCCAGTCGTTAGACAATTACAAAAAAATAAATGAAGAGTTGACCAGACTGGAGTTGGTCAATTCTATTGATTTGGTCTCTATAAATCGAGATGAAATACATTTTGCAATCTCTTCAGAGGGAAATTCTGATTTGCTTCACGATGCTCTTATAAGAAGCGGTCGCTTTGAAATGCGGACCGCTGATTTGAGCCATAAGGATAGCTCACTATCCTTCGACTGGAAAAACCAATGAGTATGTTTAAGCAGTTGAGTTTGCCAGTAGGTCTGGATAATCAAGCCACATTTGCAAATTTTTATGCTCCTAATGGAACCCCTCAACATATGGCAACCTTCTTGTTGAGAGATGAGAGTAGGATGTTTGCTTATATTTGTGGTCCCCAAGGAAGTGGCCTCTCTCATCTCCTTCAGGCTGCATGTCAGATCAATGAGGCTGGCAGTGGAGGAAGCCATATTTACTTGCCCCTAAAACAGCTAAAAAACTATTCACCAAATGAGGTATTGGATAATTTAGAAAATTCTGCGCTCATATGCATTGATGATGTTGAATATGTTGCGTCCTCTATGGAATGGCAGATGGCTTTGTTTAATCTATTCAATAAGTGCAAAGATGCAGGCTGCCGTTTAATCATTGCTTCTCATTTATCTGTCGACGAGTTAGAGTTTGACCTGAAAGATCTTCATTCAAGATTTAAGTCTGGTGTTTGTTTTGTTTTACCAACTTTTAGAGATGATGACCAGAGACGAATGATGCAATTCAGATCTAATCTGCGCGGCCTTTTTCTACCTGATGAGGTTGCTCTTTTTCTTCTGAACAGGCTTCCACGTGACACTCATGGGCTGATGGACGCCCTTGATATCTTAGATAAGGCATCTCTAAAAGAGCAAAGACGCTTAACAATTCCGTTTGTTAAAGTTACCTTGGATCTCTGATGTTTCCTCTCCCAAAACTGTATACCTGACCTTAAAACTCAAATAGTTTCCAATCAAAGAAAACACTCATCACAATATAAATAAATTCCTTTGGGGTCATTAAGGGAAGTTATCATTTTGAGGGGTTGAAACAGTGTGCTGGCGTAAAACTGGAAGCTCTTAGTAGGCTCTGATTCGCGAGACGATATGACTTTATTTCCTCGACTAACTGACTGTACCTTCACTATTAATTCAGTCAGAATTGTTTCAAATGGGGTCATCTCTTTTCTAGGATAGGTTACCTGATAATTATCCAAGCCCGCTATCTCAGCGGCAACTTCAACTGCATCATTTAGGTCTCCTAATTCGTCGATTAAACCATTATCGAGCGCTTGATTGCCTGTCCAAACACGACCTTGTGCTATTTTATGAATCTTGTCTTGAGTTGAGTTTCTTCCTGACGCGACTAGATCGAGGAATCGTGAGTAAGTGCCATCTACGCTGGCTTGAATAATTTCTTTTGAGGACTGAGAAAGTGGTTGC
>NTJY01000020.1 GCA_002457245.1 SAR92 bacterium MED-G29
TCTATTGGGCCAATGATCAGCGTTTAAAGGCCGCATCTTTTGTTAAGTTCTCAAAAGATTATCTCGAGGGTTTCTTTACATCGATATTGGCGAGAGTGTTGTTGATTCAGGCTGAAAATAGCGCCCTATCTCCTGGTAGGCAGCAGAACGCCTTGTTTGAGTGGATTAGACACATGGATATACAAAAAGTCTCTGGCTCCCATCACTTGCATCTAGAGGGCGAAGCTGAAGATGTTGCTCGTTTAATTCAGAAGTTCCTAGTTTAATCATCGACATACATTAAGAGGAGTTAATCGACTCCTCAATAATGCATTGCGCCTTTTAAGCGCAGGTAAGGGGCGATTCTAAAGTCCAGGGTAGGGCTGAGCGACTATCTTACTTGACTATTTAAGAAATTATCACGAAGACTTTGGTCAGATTTAAAGTGGCCTCCTAATGCGCTGGTCTCGGTTCTTGAGGAGGCGTCCATTATTCCTCTGGCTTTTACGCAATAATGTGTTGCATCCATGAATACTGCAACATCTTCGGTTTCCAATAGAGTTTGAAGGGCAACTAAAACCTGCTGAGTCAATCGCTCCTGGACCTGAGGGCGTTGAGCAAAGAAAGCGACAATGCGATTTATTTTAGATAGACCGATAATTTTCTTACCCGGGAGATAGGCTACGTTTGCCAAGCCATCGATGGTTACAAAGTGATGCTCGCACGTACTAATGACTTTGATCGCTTTTACCTTGACCATTTCCTCGGTATTCATTTTGTTCTGTATCAAGGATATCTTTGGGAACTTTTCATAGTTTAATCCGGAAAAAATTTCATCAACGTACATCTTGGCAATTCTGTGAGGAGTTTCTTCTAGGCTATCGTCCGTCAAGTCAAGGCCTAACGCTGTTACAACCTGTGTCATTGCATCCCTGATTCGAGCATATTTTTCATCCCGAGATAATTGCAGGCCACTCATAGGCGTCTCCAATCCCCTCTCGATGAGCGCATTACGCACTAATTGAGCTTCCTTTGACAGGTTGGATCGAAAGTTTATGTCGTTTCCAGCAATTGCAGTCGTTGGCATGTCTAGTGTTCCCCAAAGCTTTCTAGTGGTGTCTTGGTAGTAAGATGAGCATTCCTAGATTTCCTCAAATCAAGACATAATTGTAATTTAACCCTTTTGTCGCATAGTTTCCAATAAATTTTCTTGTAACCTAATCAGAGACTTGATTCAGAGATAACGTCGCAACGAGAGGGACTTACTCCTAACAGAGTGAGATTTTGGCCTAAGTTTTATATTAATAGCCAATTGTAATTCTTAATGATCTAAATTTTTTTTTTAAATGACAAGTTTACCATTTAGGTCTCTGCAAGCTTTAGTAGAGGAAGTTATCTTTTTGTTCTTTGCAGTCACAAAACACACATCGACAGGTAAATCGAGGGTAAACTGTAGCTCTTTGTGGAGTTTTTATGGTTGCAAGCTATGTTGGATTATCTGATCAAATAGATACTGATGCGCCAAGCTTTGCGGGAAAGACTATTCGGCAAGTACTCAAACATGGTGAGACAGTATTTTCTCAGTCAGATATTTACTTTGGTCACGGTACAGATAATGCCTGGGATGAGGCTGTCAGTTTATTGCTACACGCGCTGAATTTAGATCCGAGTGCTGATGAGTCAATTCTAGATTTGGAGCTTACGGGCCAACAGATAAAAGATGTTTTTGTTTTATTTGATCGACGTTTAAAAGAGCGGATTCCCGCGCCGTATATTACAGGGCAGGCTTGGTTCTGTGGGCTACCTTTCATTGTAGATAGTAGGGTAATAGTGCCTCGTTCTCCCATTGCGCAGTTAATAATGGACTATTTTGAACCTTGGTTGAATAAAGCTCCTGCGCGGATATTAGATTTGTGCTGCGGTGGGGGCTGCATAGGTATTAGTTGCGCCTATGGGTTTGACGAGGCAGAAGTTATATTGAGTGATATCTCATTAGACGCTCTTGCGGTGGCGGAATTAAATATTGAGAAGCATAAAGTCCAAAATAGAGTGAGTGCTGTCTATTCAGATCTATTTTCTGGTTTTAGTGGCCAGTTATTTGATCTGATTGTAAGCAACCCTCCCTATGTCGATATTGATGATTTTAATTCTATGCCAGACGAATTTCATCACGAACCCGAGCTGGCGCTATATTCTGGTCAAGATGGCTTAGATTTTACTCGTCGTTTGTTGAGAGAAGCCGAAAATTATTTGTCAGAGACGGGAATTTTGGTAGTGGAGGTAGGGAATTCCTCAGAGGCGTTAGAAAAGGCTTTTCCATCTGTGCCTTTCTTTTGGTTCGAGTTTCCTGAGGGCGATGGGGGCGTCTTTATGCTCAGCAGAGAGCAGCTGGTCGAGTTTGGAGAACTGTTTAGATAAAACGCGTATAATCGGGGCGTGGAGTCACTTGTTGATAAGGTTTTAGAAAGATGTCAGGAAATTCAATAGGAAAGTTGTTTACAGTCACTAGCTTCGGTGAGAGTCATGGCCCTGCCATAGGCTGTATCGTTGATGGGTGTCCTCCGGGTCTAGAGATATCCTCAACTGATCTCCAGCATGACCTTAACCGGCGCAAACCTGGGCAGTCTCGTTATACTACTCAGCGCCGAGAGGATGATGAGATAAATATTCTTTCGGGGGTGTTTGAGGGGAAAACTACTGGTTCGTCTATTGGAATGATTATTGAAAATCAGGATCATAAATCAAAAGACTACAGTAAAATCAAAGATTTATTTAGACCTTCTCATGCAGATTATACATACCATCAAAAATATGGTAACCGAGATTACCGTGGCGGAGGGAGAAGCTCGGCTCGTGAGACCGCGCTTCGAGTGGCCGCGGGTGGCATAGCAAAGAAATACCTAAAGCAGGAGGCTGGAATTGAAATCTACGGTTATGTGTCCCAATTAGGATCGATCAAATCTGAGGTATTTGAAAAGGGCGCTATCGAGAATAATCCTTTCTTTTTTCCAGATCCCAGTAAAGTAAAGGAGCTTGAAGCCTATATGCAAGCGCTCCTTAAACAAGGCAACTCGATCGGCGCCAAAGTATCGGTGGTGGCTGAAAATATGCCTGTTGGGCTTGGCGATCCAGTTTTTGATCGACTTGATGCAGATATAGCGCATAGCCTAATGAGTATTAATGCGGTAAAAGGAGTTGAAATTGGAGCTGGCTTCGGTTCGGTAAGTCAGACCGGAACTGAACATAGGGACGAATTAACTCCAGAGGGATTTTTATCCAACAACTCAGGAGGCGTGCTCGGAGGTATATCCTCTGGACAGTCTATTTTGGCTAATCTAGCTCTGAAGCCAACATCGAGCATTCGGATCCCTGGTGCATCTATAGATAAAGCTGGGAGAGCAGTCGAGGTAGTTACAACAGGAAGACATGACCCATGTGTCGGTATTCGAGCGGTTCCAATTGCTGAAGCAATGCTTGCTATCACTTTAATGGATCATTATTTGAGACATAGGGCACAAAATGCAGATGTTAGCAGCGGTTTAGCTCCAATCTAAAGATTGACTTCAATCTCACATTGCTGATCTAGCAGCGATAAAAATGCCACTCCAGCGTTCGATAGTGTGTGTTTGGTGTGGCATATATACCCTAGCTGCCTCTTTATTGACGTATGGTTTACTGAGAGGCTGTGCAAGTTTTTTGTCAGCGTCTCTGGCAATACACTCCACCCCAAACCTATTTCAACCATTTTACTTATCGTCTCAAGGTAGTTAGTGCTCATTGGAGTTACTAATGAGATTTGCCGATATTGAAAGATATTTTGCACGATGCGTCCTGTATAGGTGTTTAATCCTGGGAGTATGACAGGAAAGTTGGCTAGATCTTCTAGTTCTGGATCTAGTAGCTTCGATAATGCATGGTCCTCCGAGCAGACAAACTTAAGAGGGTCATCCCAAATTTCTTTCTTGTGAATATTGGGGTGAATTTCTGATCCTAGCGTAATGATCCCTATCTCTGATTTAGCTTGCATGATTCGTTCATAAGCCTTTTCGGAATCCATAAATTCTATATCTAGGACAACATCGGGATAAGTTTTTGAGAAAATCTTGAGTAGATCAGGTAGCCTATGAAGACCTAGATGGTGGCTTATTGCGAGTCTGAGGATGCCTGAGACATTTCCTGAGAGATCATTAATTGCTTGAAGGGCATTTGCGTACTCTTTTAGGATTCTTCTGGCTCTAGGTAAAAGTTCTTGCCCTGCCTCCGTTAGGGCGACACGCCGGGCAATCCTATCAAACAGTTTTTTTCCTACCTGTGACTCAAGGAGTGCTATTCGCTTACTAATTGTAGATTGAGTTACATCCAACACGTAGGCTGCCTCTGAGAATGATTTATTCTCGGCTACTATTATGAAGGCGCTTAAATTTTGGTTATCCATTCATTATTAATCCTATATATTCGCATAAAGACTTAATTTTATTCTTATTATGAATTTATTTCATCTTAAATCAAGTTTATAATTCGACCTTGCTTCTAATATGAGAATCATATTTATGCGCGCTAAGACACTTTACGATAAGTTATGGGATGAACATCTTGTCAAAGAGAATCCTGATGGTTCCTCTGTTCTCTATATCGATCGGCATGTACTGCATGAGGTTACGTCGCCTCAAGCTTTTGAAGGATTGAGACTAGCTGGCAGATTGCCTTGGCGTCTTGACACTAATATAGCTACACCAGATCACAACATCTCAACCGATCGTAATGAGAGGAGTGCCGGTGTCTCAGGTATTCCAGATCTAGTCTCAAGGATTCAAGTAAAGACACTTGATGAGAACTGTGATCAGTTTGGAATCAAGGAATTTAAGATGAATGAAATGGGTCAGGGCATAGTGCACGTAATGGGCCCTGAGTTAGGTGCGACAATGCCTGGAATGACTGTAGTATGTGGGGACTCGCATACTGCAACCCATGGTGCCTTAGGATGTCTTGCTCACGGAATCGGTACCTCCGAGGTTGAGCATGTACTTGCCACACAGTGCCTAGTGACCAAGAAAATGAAGAATATGAGGGTTACAGTCCATGGAGTTTTGGGTTGTGGTGTTACTCCCAAAGATGTGATCCTAGCGATTATTGGCCGTATTGGCACTGCTGGTGGTAATGGGCACGCTATTGAATTCGCTGGTTCTGTATTTCGCGATATGTCTATCGAGGGAAGGATGACGGTTTGTAATATGGCCATCGAGGCAGGCGCCCGAGTTGGTTTGGTCGCCGTGGATGACAAGACTATTAGTTACTGTAAAGGCCGCCAATTTATTCCCAAGGGTAAATTATGGGTTGATGCCTCAAGCTATTGGCAAACGCTAGTGAGCGATTCTGACGCAGTATTTGATCTCGAGGTGGTCATCGATGCCGCAGACATAGAACCCCAAGTTACTTGGGGTACATCTCCAGAGATGGTTGCACCTGTTACAGCGCTTGTTCCGGATCCACTGGATGAGGCTGAGGAGGATCGGCGTAAGGGTTTTACTCGTGCTCTTGAATATATGGGCCTTCAGGGAGGGACTCCAATCACGTCCATAAATGTAGATAGAGTATTCATAGGGTCATGCACAAATTCACGTATCGAGGATATCCGTGAGGCTGCTCTGGTTGTAGATGGGCATAAAGTAGCTAATTCAGTAAAACAAGTTCTTGTTGTGCCCGGGTCTCAGATGGTAAAGGCCCAAGCCGAAGCTGAGGGCCTTGACAAAATATTTGAGAAGGCTGGTATGGATTGGAGAGAGCCAGGTTGCTCAATGTGCTTGGCGATGAATGCGGATAAATTGGGAGTTGGTGAACACTGCGCGTCAACATCGAATCGAAATTTTGAGGGGCGTCAGGGCACTGGCGGCAGAACACACCTAATGAGTCCCGCGATGGCTGCTGCTGCTGCGGTGGCGGGGCACATCGTTGATGTCAGGGATTGGTTACCGCGAGGAGAAAATTAAATGGAAGCTTTTACCCGGCATAAGGGACTAGTCGCTCCATTAGACAGGGCTAATGTTGACACCGATATGATTATTCCAAAACAGTTTCTTAAATCTATCAAGCGTACTGGTTTTGGCCCTAATCTGTTTGATGAGCTGAGATATTTAGATCAGGGTGAACCAGGGCAGGACTGCCTTAACAGGCCCATAAATCCTGATTTTCCTCTGAACAAAGCTCGCTATAAAGGTGCATCTATCCTCCTGACAAGGAAGAACTTTGGTTGTGGATCTAGCCGAGAGCATGCTCCTTGGGCACTTGAAGATTATGGATTTAATGTCATTGTGGCTCCTAGTTATGCGGATATCTTTTATAACAACTGCTTCAAAAATGGAATTTTACCAGTCATTTTGGAGGAGTATGAAATTGAGGACTTATTTATTGAGGTTGAGAAGATTCCGAGCTTTCAACTAGATGTCGATCTCGTATCTCAGACCATAATCACTGACTCAGCGAAGGAGTATAACTTTGAGCTTGACGAATTTAGAAAGGATTGTCTCATCGATGGTTTGGATGAAATTGGCTTAACATTGCAGCACGCCGATCTTGTAAAAAAATATGAGGAGCATAGAGAAAATCGACACCCTTGGGTATTTGGAGCTATTAAATGATAGAACGACGAGTCTTGGTTTTGCCGGGAGATAATATCGGCCCAGAAATTGTTCCGGAGGCGATCAAAGTACTTAAAAAAGTAGATGAAATTTTCAATTTAAACATTGAATTTGAATATGGTGAACTTGGCGGCGCGGCTATCGATGCCTGCGGTCTTCCGTGCTCCAATGCTACTTTAGAAAAAGCAAAGGCAGCGAATGCTATTTTGCTTGGCGCAGTCGGCGGTCCTCAATGGGATCATGTTGATTTAGAGATTCGCCCAGAAAAAGGATTGCTTGCTATTCGTTCAGAGCTGGACTTATTCGGCAACTTAAGGCCAGCAATTATGTACCCACAACTATCACATGCCTCCTCTTTAAAGCCAGAGTATGTCTCTGGATTAGATATTCTGATTGTTAGAGAGCTCGTTGGAGGTATTTATTTCGGTAAGCCCAGAGGTATTAGAACCCTTGTGGATGGTGAGAGGGAGGGCTATAACACCTACAGGTACAAGGAATCAGAAATCCGTCGAATCGCCCGCATGGCCTTTGAGGCGGCCATGATAAGAGGTAAACGATTATGCTCTGTTGATAAGTCTAATGTTCTTGAAGTTACAGTTTTGTGGCGTGAAATCGTTGAAGAGGTTGCTGTAGATTACCCTGAGGTAAAGCTAAGTCATATGTATGTGGATAATGCCGCCATGCAACTGGTCATGCAACCTAAGCAGTTTGATGTGATTGTCACCGGTAATATGTTTGGTGACATTCTTTCAGACATAGCAGCAATGTTGACTGGTTCGATAGGAATGCTTCCGTCTGCGTCGCTAGATATTAATGGAGTTGGTATGTACGAGCCGTGTCATGGATCTGCTCCAGATATTGCTGGTCAGGACATTGCAAATCCATTGGCAACTATTCTGTCTGCAGCTATGATGCTGCGCTATTCTTTGGGCGCGAAAAATGAGGCCAAGGCCATAGAACGTGCCGTAAGCTCTGTTCTTGATAATGGGCTTAGAACGGGCGACATTTTTACTGATGGAATGAAAAAAGTTGGGACGGCAAAAATGGGTAATGCAGTAGTTAAAGCGCTGGAGTTATCGGCTCTATAATCGTGACTGAGTCATGAGAATTAAACTAGGTGGGAAAATGATTAATACGGGATTTATTGGCTGGCGAGGCATGGTTGGCTCTGTTCTTATGAACAGAATGACGTTAGAGGAAGACTTTAAGCATCTAAATGCGACCTTTTTTACAACCTCGCAAGTTGGAGAAATGGGTCCCCAAGTCAATGGCCTTGTATCTCCTCTGCAAGATGCTTACAGCGTCGACGCATTATACGCAATGGACATTATTGTGACGTGCCAGGGTGGTGATTACACAAGAAAAATGCACTCGTCACTAAGAAATAAGGGATGGAGTGGATATTGGATTGACGCGGCCTCGGCACTTCGACCAGATAAAACCTCGGTAATCATCCTAGATCCTATTAATTTATCAATGATCGAGTCCAGCATTCAAGATGGAGTGAAAGACTTCATTGGAGGGAATTGTACAGTGAGTCTGATGCTCATGGGGCTTGGAGGTCTTTTTAAGGAGGGCCTAGTCGAATGGGCCTCTTCGATGACCTATCAGGCGGCATCAGGTGCTGGTGCGAAAAATATGAGGGAACTGATCAGTCAGATGGGTGCAATTAGTGATTCTGTAAAGTATGACTTGAGTGATCCAAGTTCAGCGATACTTAAAATAGATCACAAGGTTGCAAGCACCCTACGATCAGACATTCTTCCGGTTGATAATTGGAGATATCCATTGGCTGGTAGTTTGTTGCCTTACATTGATGTTCAGTTAGATAATGGGCAAAGTAAGGAGGAGTGGAAGAATCAAGTGGAAACAAACAAGATTCTTGGTCGTGAGACTGATCCAATTCCTCTTGATGGGCTATGCGTCCGGGTAGGATCCATGCGCTGCCACAGTCAAGCTCTTACTATAAAACTAACTGATGACGTCCCCTTGCTAGACGTCCACTCTATTCTTGATGAAGCTAACCCATGGGTTAATATAATTAAAAATGAACGCGAAGATTCACTGGCTCACCTAAGTCCCGCAGCAGTTACAGGATCCCTAAATATACCCGTTGGGCGATTAAGGAAAATGAATATGGGCTCCAAGTACTTATCAGCATTTACAGTCGGGGATCAACTTCTATGGGGTGCAGCAGAGCCTCTGAGGAGAATGCTAAGGATCTTGGTTGATCTAACATAAGAAATAACAATTAACATTTTTTGTAGCTCTCGGGTTTGATAAAGTATCGCGGAGAGATGCCAGCGAATTTGAGATTTTAAATCGTTTATTCGTGGCGCGTGAACGTGTTACTTTGCTATCATTGTTTCACGAAATCTTCTGGAACACCTGTCAGGTAAAAGAAATGAGAGTCGGCAGAATCACTTCACTTTTACGTCCTATAATCGCTAGTTTCGTACTATCTTTCACTATGTTCGCACAAAGCGGAATGGTCTCAGATGATATTGGTGGAGACTCTAGTCAAACACTTAGCATGAATGATCCAAATGCCCAGTATTTGGTTGTGTCAGGCGATACTCTTTGGAATATATCCAAACGAATCAAGCCCAAAAGCTTATCAATTTGGCAGACTATGGATGGTGTTTATAGTGCGAATAAGCCTGCATTTTTAGATGGGTATCCAAGTAAAGTTATCATTGGCTCGACAATCGACATACCAACTAGAGCTTCTATAGAAGATCAGTCGGGGACGTTAATTGCGCAAATCCTCAATCTTGAAATCTATAAAAAGAGAGATTATCGGAGCGCGCAAAAACCTAGGCAAGTTTTTGAAGACTCGTCAAATTTACAGATTGCCAAGTTTGGCGATGATCAAAAAATACCCTATTTTGAGGTACGTGACCTCGATTTGCCTTCGAAACCAACAGAATCCCTGGAAAGTAGCATTGATCAGGATCTGATGAACTCTGCTGATAACGAAATTTTAATTAATTCTAACGAGATGGAGTTGATTAAAACAATCGATATGCTGTCAGCTGAAATAGAAATGCTTGAAGGCATGGTAGTTTCTGAGAGAGAGGGGACGGCCAGAGCCTTATCGGAAGTTAAACGAGCAAGGGGCGAAAACAAAAAACAATCTTGGATTGAGTTTGTTGAGTCGAAAGTTGTGTTAGCTCTAATCCTTTTATCAATACTCTATGGTTTGTTTGTGTTGCGAAGAAAACCAAACCAGAAGCAGAGAGTTGTTAGTAATGAGATTGAGAGTATTGATGAGTATGTGATTTCCGATAATAACATAACCCTAGGATCAGTGTTTGATAATGAGTCAGAAGACCCTGCAGATGCCGAAGGGTTTGAATTTACAGATGACTTTAATCCTGAACTTTCAGAGAACCTTGATTATTTAGATTCCTCTGAGAATATAAATCCCGTTGACGTTAAGTTAGACCTTGCTGAGACCTATGCTGATCTTGGCGATCTAGCGGGCGCTAGAGAAATTCTTCAGGAAATTATTAGTGAGTCAAGCAAAGAAGGTAAAGCTAGAGCGACAGAAGTCCTTGAAAAGTTAAATGCAGACTTCCCAGATCAATAAATCTTCAGAAGATCGGAGCATCATAGGATAAAAAATGCAAGATGCCATATGGGAATATACACCAAACTGTCGTATTCCTGATAACAAACCAATGCCTGAGGGTATTTACCGTTATGCAGCTATAGTGACCTATGATGGCCGAGATTATTGCGGCTTCCAAAAACAAAGACACAGTCCGTCGATTCAATCAGAGCTAGAAAAAGCGCTATCATTTGTAGCTGACGAGACAATTGTCGTTAGTTGCGCAGGTAGAACGGATACCGGTGTGCACGCTAGTTACCAAGTTATTCATTTTGACTCTTCGGCAGAACGAAATGCTCGCAATTGGATAATGGGTTGCAATAGTCAATTGCCTGACTCAGTGTCTCTGGTCTGGGCAGATCGAGTAGATCCCACTTTTCATGCGCGATTTAGTGCTCTTGCTCGCACATATCGGTATGTATTAATCTCTCAGAAAACGCGTCCAGCTATATTATCCTCTGGTATAACTTGGGTTCAGGATGAGATAAATATGAGCGCTATCCAATCTGCCTGCCCATCTTTGTTGGGAGAGCAGGATTTCTCTGCCTTTAGAGCTTCGGGTTGCCAGTCCATATCTCCCTATAGAAATGTGCATGCTGCAGGCGTGTATAGGTCTGGAGAGCTTATCGTATTTGAGATAACTGCAAATGCATTCGTATTACATATGGTCAGAAACATAGTTGGATCATTACTTGAAATTGGTTTAAAGCGACGAGATCCGGAATGGATATCTCTTTTACTTAAGCATAAGGACCGTTGTAGAAGCGCCCCAACGGCGCCACCAAATGGTTTATATCTAGTTTATGTTGGTTATCCCTCCAAATATGGTCTGCCGGATATACCGAAGGGACCTCTATTCTTGGGTTCTGAAATTAATGGAGATAATTAGTTGACGTCAGTTGCGGTTAAAATATGTGGTATTACTTCTTCAGCTCAAGCCCGAATGGCTGCCGCTGCCGGTGCAGATGCAATTGGACTCGTACTTTATGATAAGAGTTCGAGGCATGTAGATCTTGATTTGGCCGTAGAAATCAAAAATGCATTATCTAAAAATGTTCTTTGCATTGCTTTATTAGTCAATGCTGAGGAAAAGTTTGTAAGGGAAGTAATATCAAAATTAAGTCCGCATTACATCCAATTTCATGGTGATGAGTCTCCAAACTTCTGTCACCAATTCAATTATCCATTTATTAGAGCGGTTCGGATGAGTAAGGAGTTAAAGATGGCAAAGATACTTGCGTCTTACAAACCCTCTGGTGGATTTCTTTTTGATGCGTGGCATGCTGATCACTATGGTGGTACGGGGCACGTATTTGATTGGAATCGGTTACCTGTGAATTTAGATTTCCCTCTCATCTTGGCCGGTGGGCTCAACCCGGACAATGTGGGTAGTGCTGTCCGGGCCGTTGGGCCAGCTATGGTCGACGTGAGTGGTGGTGTTGAGTCCTCTCCGGGGGTTAAGGATGAACATAAAGTTAGAGAATTCATTCTCAATGCAAAAGAGGCAGCTCCAAAAAGATGAGTTGTTGGTTCACATAATTTATCTTCAGATCTATTTGGGAATGCTATCTCATGTTAGAATTGACAGACATCATAGGAGTGGAAGAGTTGATTTTGACTTTCTCTAAGGAAGATTTATGAATTGGCTAAACCGTATAAGACCTAGCGGAGCTAACACTGAAAAAAGTGAGCGAACCAGCTCTGTCCCAGAGGGCCTATGGAAAAAGTGTCCTAAGTGTGCATCTCCGCTTTACCGACCGGAGCTTGAAAGAAATTTAGATGTTTGCCCTAAATGTGGTCACCACATGAGAATCGGTGCGCGTCGTCGTATTGACATCTTTCTTAACAAGGATGGCCTTGAGGAACTTGAGACATCTCTGGAAGCGATAGATAGATTAAAATTTAAGGACGTCCAGAAATATAAAGATAGGCTTTCTGATGCGCAAAGGAAAACTGGGGAAAAGGACGCTCTAATAGCAGTCGCAGGAAATTTAAAAGATATCCCTGTAGTTGTCTGTGCATTTGAATTTGCCTTCAATGGTGGGTCTATGGGATATGCTGTTGGAGAGAAATTCACTCGCGCAGCACAAATAGCTCTTGACCAGCGCAAGCCTCTTATCTGCTTCTCAGCTACTGGAGGGGCACGGATGCAAGAGGCTTTAATTTCTTTGATGCAGATGGCTAAGACCAGCGCGATTTTGGAGAGACTAAAACTCGCCGGTGTCCCCTACATATCAATTATGACAGATCCGGTTTATGGAGGCGTCTCAGCTAGTTTAGCTATGTTAGGAGATGTAAATATCGCTGAGCCTGGAGCGAGGGCGGGGTTTGCCGGCCCAAATATAATTGAACAAACGGTTAGACAAAAGCTGCCAAGTGGCTTTCAGAGAAGCGAATTTTTATTAGAGAAAGGTCACATTGATATGATTATTTCTCGCAATGAAATGCGTGATCGAGTGTCGAGCCTTTTATCTAAGTTTTTAAATATACCTGAGTCCACCGATGACTAGTCGTTCCTTGCAGGAATGGTTAACATCAGTGGAAGCTAGACATCCAAATGAAATAGACCTCGGCTTGGAGCGTATTTCTGAGGTTTGGTCCCGAATACAGACAAAAATCCCAGAGCAGCTTCGCAAGCCAAAAATTATTACTGTGGCTGGAACCAATGGAAAGGGGTCCTGCGTTGCCGCAATGCAGGCAATATTATTGGAGCATAATTACGCGGTAGGTTCATTTACCTCCCCTCATTTCGTTCGATACAATGAAAGAATAAATATCAATGGTGAGGTGGCATCAGATCGCTTAATTGTCGATGCTTTTGAGCTAATTGAGGACATGCGTGAAAGTATTTCACTTACTTACTTCGAGATTAATGCTTTAGCATCCTTACTAATTTTTCGTCAATCACAGCTGGATTGTGTTCTCCTAGAAGTGGGCTTGGGTGGTCGCCTAGACGCGGTTAACATCGTAGACGCTGATGTCGCAGTACTAAGTAGCATTGATTTGGATCATCAGGAGTGGTTGGGTGATTCGCGCCTGAAAATTGGGATAGAAAAGATTGGTATCTCTCGCCCGGGCAAGCCTTTTATTATTAGCGAAGAGAATTTACCAGACGGCTTGCTCGAAGCCATAAAAAATACACAGGCTGACTACCTACGTTTAGGAAAAAATTTCAAATATGAAATGAACTCCTCAGGTGATCAATTTTCTGCCTATCTAGTTACTCAAGGGCTAGTTGTCAGCATCAAGTCACTACAAACTAACGATCTCCTTCCAAAAAATATAGTGACGGCCATTCAGGCCTTGTTATCCGCAGAATTTGACCTCTCACACAACTTAATTAGGAAGGCGGTATCAAACTTAAGTCTGACAGGTAGACAACAGAAATTAATATATAGAGGTATTCCAGTCTTACTGGACGTTGCACATAATCCTGCTGCAGCTAGAGTTTTAGCCGGAAATGTTTCTCAATGTAGCGGCGCTATTTATGCCGTTGCGTCTGTGCTAAGTGATAAGGATTGGATGGGTATTGTATCTGAGTTGAACGATTTTATTGATGAGTGGTTCATTGCTGAAATATCAGACAATCCACGAGCGGCTGATGGCCAACAACTTCTTGAAATGGTATATACTTCTGACAGGAAAGGAGTTTGCTATGCCTCTATTGAGGAGGCGTTTTTGCAGGCAATAGCCGGAGCTACGTCAGATGATAAAGTCGTCGTTTTCGGCTCATTTCACACCGTTTCAACAGTATTAGCTTTTATTGAAAGAGAGGGTTAGTGTGAGCGAAGGTTTAAAGCAAAGAATAGCTGGGACAATTGTTTTGGGAGTTCTTGGGATTATTTTTCTACCCCTTTTGATTGATTTCGCAGATCCAACCAAAGTTGACAGGTCCTCAAAGATCCCACCCGCCCCAAAAATAAAGCCAGTTACCATCGAAAAAGCCAAGCGTCCTAGCTCAGTAAAGACTCAATATAATCTTCAATCTCCTTGTCATATTAGTAAGTTGAAACCTGCAAATTTTGAGGAAGATCCGTATGGCGTTGCCGCGAATAACATCCCTGTGACATGGTACTTACAGGTTGGCAGTTTCAGCGACCCAGAAAAGTCAAAGGAATTAAAAGTAAGTCTAAGAGAGGCAGGCTTTAAGGTTTTCAGTGAACAACTTAACGTTGCCGGTGAGCCTAGGGAGAGGGTATTGGTAGGGCCGAAATTAGACCGACAAAGGGTGATGGATGCAAAGAGTAAAATCGACAAGGAGTTTGGTGTAGATTCTGATGTTTTAAGCTGTCAGCCACAAGAGATAGAGGATAGCTAACTAGTCAACGTTTTTTAGGGTTACTGATGGATATAGCTGCTGCAGATGTTGTAATCTGCGTAATAGTTGGAATCTCTGGAATTATCAGTATGATTCGGGGATTCGTGAAAGAAGCTATGTCTCTCGTGATCTGGCTTGCTGCATTTTTTGTTGCTATGAGTTTTAAAGAAGTCGTCGCAGAGCTTCTCATTAATATAATAGCGCTGCCATCCATAAGGCAGCTGGCGGCATGGACTATTCTTTTTGTAGGGACTCTGCTACTTGGTTCAATAGCTAATTACCTACTGGGTAAGTTAGTTAGTTCTACTGGGCTATCTGGCACAGATAGAACGCTAGGGCTAGTATTTGGCGGATTCAGAGGGTTGTTGATTGTGCTGGCTCTGGTAATAATTGTTCCCAAGACGCTGCCGGTTGACGAGGATTTATGGTGGACGTCTTCTAGATTGATACCTTTTTTTCAATCGTTTGAAGAGGTTGGTAGGGATGCAGCAAATTCTTTTTCAAACTTAATTACAGGTTGGATCTAATCATGTGTGGTGTCGTAGGAATAGCTGGTACATCAAATGTTAATTTACGCCTCTATGATGCGTTGACTATGCTTCAGCATCGCGGTCAAGATGCGGCAGGCATAGTGACCGAATCTGCAGGAGAGCTGCATCAGTGCAAGGGAGAGGGGTTAGCAAGAGATGTCTTCAGGCGTAGCCATATGGTTCGGTTAGTTGGCAATGTAGGGATAGGCCATGTTCGTTATCCCACGGCTGGAAGCTCTGGTCCAGCGCTCGCGCAGCCACTATATGTTAACTCCCCTTATGGAATTTTTATCGCTCACAACGGGAATTTAACTAATGCCGATGATTTAAGAGAGCAGATTTTTAGAGAAAACTTGCGGCATCTAAATACGGACTCAGATTCTGAGGTGCTGCTTAATATATTTGCCCACGAACTCCAATCTAGAGGGAAAATTGAACCAACAAGTGAGGATATATTTGCCGCTGTATCGGGTGTTCATAAACGATGTATGGGAGCGTATGCGGTGGTTGGCCTAATTGCAAATTATGGTCTATTTGCATTTAGAGATAGATTCGGAATTCGGCCGCTTTGCTTTGGGCAAAGGAAGACCGAGACAGGTGTTGAATACGCAGTAGTTTCAGAATCCGTTGTTTTGGATAGTTTAGGCTTCGACCTTGTTAGAGATCTAGTTCCAGGGGAAGCTTTATTTGTTGATAAGCTGGGTAAGATCCATTTCCATCAATGCTCAGATGATTATAGGCTCTCTCCATGTATATTTGAACATGTTTACTTCGCCAGACCTGATTCTTTGATTGATGATATCTCGGTTTATAAGTCCCGCTTACGTATGGGAGAAAAGTTAGCTGAGAAAGTTATTCGGCTAAACCCTGGGTATGAAATAGATGTAGTTATTCCTATTCCCGACACCAGCAGAGTTTCTGCACAGGCGCTCGCGGAGCGTTTGGGAGTAAAGCTAAGAGAGGGATTTATGAAGAACCGGTATATTGGCCGAACCTTCATTATGCCTGGCCAGAAGGAGCGAAAGAAGTCGGTTAGACAAAAGTTGAATGCGGTTAAATTAGAGTTTGCGGGTAAAAATGTTCTACTAGTTGATGACTCAATTGTTCGAGGAACAACGTCGAAGGAAATTATTCAAATGGCTAGAGATGCTGGTGCAAAAAAGGTATTTATGGCGTCTGCAGCTCCTGGTGTTAGGTTTCCCAATGTATACGGGATCGATATGCCCTCTGCCTCTGAGCTCATTGCACATGGTCGGACAGATGAGGAAGTAGGGAACTTAATTGGTGCGGATTGGTTAATATACCAAGAGCTAAGTGACTTAATTGCTTCCGCGGCCGAGGGTAATAGGGCTATTACAAGTTTCGAGTGCTCAGTGTTTAATGGAGAATACGTGACAGGTGATGTTGACCAAGCTTATCTCAATCTCGTTGACTCCAAGAGGAATGATGCGGCCAAATTAGGCACTCAAAGCGATGAGGTGTCCAAGGATAGTCAAGTGATTGGCATTCATAATGATGTCGGCATAGTGGCTTCTGATGGTGCGCCCTAGAATGTTTCAAGATTAAAGTAAGGAGCTAATTGAATTTATGCGAAGCCATACTGATAAGATACCCCACAAGGAAGACTGCCTACCTGGAAGAGATATTGCTATGTCTGTAATTGGAAAACATTTAGTAACTGGCAATAGAATGTGTGGCCCCTTTGCAGATTATTTGGAGGTGGCGACATTTGCTCTGGGCTGTTTCTGGGGCGCCGAGAGAAGATTTTGGGAGCAGAGTGGAGTGGTATCCACAGCTGTCGGCTATGCTGGCGGTCACACACCGAATCCCTCCTATGAGGAGGTGTGCACGGGATTAACAGGCCATACCGAGGTCGTGCTCGTGATTTTTGATCCAGATCAAACTAGTTTTGAAACTTTGTTGTCAGTGTTTTGGGAATCCCATGATCCAACTCAGGGGATGAGACAAGGTAATGACGTAGGGACTCAATACCGATCTGCAGTATATTGCCCTAGCCAACTTCAACTAGACATGGCACTTAGGAGTTCCTCAAAGGTTCAAGAGCAGTTGACTGCTATGGGTCTAGGAAAGATAACCACGGAGATGGAACTATCACCCGAATTCTTTTATGCAGAGGACTACCATCAGCAGTACCTAATAAAGAATCCGAACGGATATTGTGGGCTAAGAGGAACTGGCATTAGTTGTGCTTAGCGAGATTTAATTGGTCAATTGTACTTAAATTGTTTTTTCAGCCTACAGAGAAGGTACCCTCATTTAAATTTTTGTCTTGATGTGATTACATAGTTTGATAGGATCAATGAAGTACCGCAGCACGGTAGTGATAGAAAGCTTTGAGGCTCCTCATTTTTTAAAAGTTTTATGCTGGCTTTATAAGCCACTAGCAAACCACTTTTAAAGATTATCTAGTTGCAATTCTTAATCGCTCTGACCTTGGGTCCGCTAAAGGGATAGCCGATAGAAGATCTTTAGTGTAAGGCTCTTTTGGTCGAGCCCAGAGGCCTTCAGTGTCGCCTTGCTCCACGATTACCCCGCGATTCATAATTATCACTCGGTCTGAAATGTAACGGACAACAGACAGGTCATGTGAGATAAACATCATAGTTAAGTTATGTTGTTCCACTAGGTCTAGTATTAGATCAAGAATTTGAGCCTGGATGGTGACGTCTAGTGCTGAAACTGGCTCATCAGCAATAATAAATTCAGGTTTGGTAGCAATGGCTCGACCAATAGCAATTCTTTGTCGTTGACCACCCGAAAATTCATGTGGATATTTTCGTAACTGAGCCTGAGCAAGACCAACATCATCCATCAGTTGTTTGACGTGTTGAGCTATCTCCTTCTTGCTCGCCAAGCCGTGGTAGAGGAGGGGCTCTGATAATGTCTCGAATACGGTCATCCTTGGGTTAAGGGAGGCATAGGGGTCTTGGAAAATCATTTGCATCCGTTTGCGCCAAGGGACCAATTGCTTTGCATTCATTCCTGTAAGTACTTGATCGTCAAACTTCACTGACCCTGATGTAGCGGGTGCGAGCTGCAATATTGATCTACCCAAAGTGGATTTCCCTGATCCAGATTCACCTACAAGTCCGAGTATTTCTCCACGAGATATTGCAAGCGATACATCATCTACTGCTTTAACAAATTGATTTTCATTATCTTTCTTGCCTGATTGATTTTTAAAATAAGTTTTCAAATTAGAGACATCAATTAGTGGTGAACCATGGATCGATCTATTAGGTAAAGTTTTTGCTCCTTCTGGAATGGCGCTGAGAAGCTTTTTTGTGTAGTCATCTTTTGTTTTATAAAAGATATTATCAGTAATGTCCGCCTCCCTTATCGTTCCTTCACACATAACGATTACTTTATCTGCTATGCCGGCCACGACTCCGAGATCATGGCTAATGAATATCACGGCGACATTTCTCGTCTCTTGAAGCTTCTTTATAAGCTCAAGTATTTGTGCTTGGATAGTAACGTCTAAGGCTGTAGTAGGTTCATCGCAAATAAGTAACTTTGGCTCAGTAATCAAAGCCATCGCAATCATAACTCGTTGCCTCATGCCACCTGAAAATTCATGAGGGTAGCAGTCAAATCGTTCCTGGGAATCTATGATTCCAACCTCGTCAAGGAGAGCGATCGCCTTTTCTTTTGCTGATCTTCTAGTAATTGCCTGATCTTTGTCTGGATGATGCACAAGTGGCTCTATTAGTTGTTCACCAATAGTTAGGAATGGGTTTAGCGAAGTCATTGGATCCTGAAATATTACCGCAATATCGTTGCACCGGTGTTGACGCATTTGGTCTTTAGAGCAGGTAAGTAGGTCATTTCCTTCAAAAAGAGCCGTCCCAGCCTCGATCTTTGCTGGAGGTTTTGGAAGCAAATCTAAAAGGCTATAGCATGTAACAGATTTACCGGATCCAGATTCGCCAACGATAGCCAATGTTTCCCCACTATCCACAGAGAATGAAATATCATTGACAGCCTTAACAGTCCCATTCCTTGTATGAAAGAACACCTTTAAGCCATTAACTTCTAGAATTGCCATCTAATTAGTCCTGTTCTAGTCTTTTGATGCCCTAGGATCAAGAGCATCACGGAGCCCGTCACCTAAAAAGTTTAACGCAAATAGCGTCAGGGAAAGAGCGATACCTGGAAAAATAAGAAGCCAAGGGAATTCTTCCATAGTCTCGACACCATAGTTAATGAGCAGACCCCAAGAGCTTTGTGGGGGCTGTATCCCCAGCCCCAAGAAACTTAAAAATGCCTCAAGTAGCATTACACTCGGTATTGTAAGTGTGGTGTAGACAATTACTGGGCCAAGAGTATTAGGGATGATATGCCGACGTATAATAGTCCATTGAGACAAGCCAAGTGAATTGGCTGCCTCGACAAATTCTTGGTTTCTTAATGCCATGACTTGACTTCGAACAATTCTAGCCATGGTAAGCCATTCAACCGCTCCAATTGCGAAAAATAGCAAGAGTATATTTCTTCCAAATACGACCATAAGAAGGATGATAAAAATCATAAAGGGTAGGGCATAAAGCATATCGACAATTCGCATCATAACGGCATCAACGCGGCCTCCAAAAAAACCAGCTACCGCGCCCCAAAGTATGCCTATAACCAATGCTACCGCAGTAGCAATGAACCCTACCATCAGAGAGACTCGGCCTCCATACATAATTCTTGTAAGCATATCTCGACCAAATATATCGGTGCCCAACCAGTGCTGGATAGATGGGCTAGTGGCTCCTAATTCCAAATTTTGTGCCTCATAGCTATATGGAGCAATCAAAGGGGTAAGCAGGGAGGTTATAATCAGAATGCATAAAATAGCTAATCCAAAGAGAGCAAGGCGATTCTTACTAAGTTTTATCCAAGCGTCTTTCCAAAGTGAGCTTGAGTTCTCTTCAATTGATGAATTCATTACTTAGCTCCCTTAATTTCATGGCGTAATTTTGGATTTAACCAAATGGCCAACATATCTGAGAGCAAATTAAAGACAATAATCAGAGTGGATAAGAAAATAGTCATTCCTAAAATTAGGGTATAGTCCCTATTAAATGCTGCTTGAACATAAAAACGGCCTAAGCCAGGAATTTGGAAGATAGTTTCTACAACAAATGATCCTGACAGTAATCCAGCAAAGGCAGGCCCTAAGAATGCTACAACTGGAATAAGGCCACCTCTGAGTGCATGTTTCAAAATGATTAACGTTTCGCTTAACCCCTTAGCTCTGGCCGTTCTGATGTAGTCCTGCGACAAAACTTCCAACATACCACCACGTGAGAGTCTTGCGATGTAGGCGGCAAATCCTGCCCCGAGGGTAATTGAGGGTAATATTTTATCTCCAGGAATATCCCCCCAACCTGATACCGGGAGCCATTCCAGATTTATTCCAAACACCAAAACTAAGAGAGGTCCAAGGAGAAACGATGGCATACATATTCCAATCATAGCTGCGGTCATCGGAATATAGTCCTGAGCAGTATTTGGTCGCACCGCGGCGCCAATGCCCGCTAATAAGCCTATAACTAGCGCTACAATCATTGCATAGAAAGCTAGCTCAGCTGTTATTGGAAGTCCGGCGGCGATTAACTCATTTACTGTTCTACCTGAATATTTGAATGACGGACCAAAATCACCTCTTACTACGTCTCCTAGGTAGCTCACGTACTGCTGCCAAATAGGTTGATTAAGATTATATTGTTCTTCTAGGGCCTTTATAACCTCCGGTGGCACTGCCTTGTCCGCCGAGAAAGGTCCACCTGGAGCTGAATGAATTAAAAAAAAGGTAACGGTTATAACCGCTAAAAGTACTGGGATGGCTTGAAGTATTCTGCCTAAAGCAAATCGATACATTGAATGAAATCCTTGTAGTGGTATTTATAGATTTGCATCTAAATATAAATCTTTGTACATGGCTTGGTTGAGAATATTATCGTCGAAATTTCTAACTGACGGGTGAAGTAATTTTATGCTTGTGTATGTATATACTGGAATTATTGGCATATCTTCTAGAAGTATAGTCTCTGCCTGCTGAAATATTTTGAGGCGCTGCTCATGAGACGATTGAGATGGAGCTACCTCTAAAATTAGCCTATCGTATTCCTCGTTACACCATCCAGTCCGGTTGTTGCCACCATTGCATAAAAACATATCAAGGAAGTTATTTGGATCAACATAGTCACCAATCCAGCCTCCTCTAGAAATTTGGTAATCTCCTGCGCTCTCTGTCGCCAGGTATACCTTCCATTCCTGATTCAGTAATTTGATATCGATATTCAGGTAGTTCTTCCACATTTCCTGAAGGGCAACAGCAATTTTTCTATGGCCCTCGTTGGTGTTATATAAGATTTCGATGGGAGGGAATCCCTCGCCATTTGGATAGCCGGCCTCGGCGAGTAGTCTTTTTGCAGCTTCCGGATCAAAGTTGAGGGTACTTTCTGGGAAGTACCCCATCGTTCCAGGAGGGGTCATTGTGTAAGCTGGAATTTGACCGCCTTTAGTAATGTTATCAACTAACTGCTTTCGATCAATAGCCATCCCAAGTGCCCGCCTGACTCGTTTATCCTGTAGTTGCGGCGTATTTATATTGAGACGGTAAAAATAAGTTCCTAGATATGGGGTTATTTTAAGTTCTGGAGCAGATTTTTCTTGATAAATTGCTATTTTGTCTGCTGGAATAGAGCTTGTCACATGAAGCGCACCAGCCCTGAACATTCTCTCCTCGGTTACCGCATTATCCACTGGCTTAAATACAATCGAATTTATAGAGACATTTGCCTCATCCCAGTAGTAAGGGTTTTTGGTTACAGTAATATGACGATTAATTTTCCATTCCTCTAACTTGTAGGGGCCATTCCCAACAAGATTACCCTCATAGCTCCAGCGCGTTCCTCTTTCATCAGCCCTACCAAATTTTTCTATAGTCGCTTGGTGAACTGGGAAAAGGCTGTAGTGATCAAGTAGTTGCAAAAAATATGGCGTAGGATTTGTCAACGTTACTTGCAAAGTTCGATTATCGATGGCCTTAACCCCGACATCAGAGAAATCTGAAGTTTCTCCATCATAATAACGTTTAGCATTTTTAATCGGGAACAACATATAGGCATATTGATTGCCGAGGGTTGTTTGAAGAGCTCTCCACCATGACCAGACGTAATCATGCGCCGTATGTGCGTCTCCATTTGACCATTTTGCATTTTCTCGAAGATAAAAAGTATAAACTCGTCCATCATTGCTGATATCCCAGGTTTTCGCGACGCCGGGTCTTGGTTCAAGTGTTTTTCTATCTTTAAGGACAAGCCCTTCCATAACGGCGGAAATAACATGATGCTCAGGAACTCCTGTCGCAATTTGCGGGTCTAAACTCTGAGGCTCAGTACCATTCCCCCAGTAAAGGGTTCCGCTTTTATTTCCAGCGACAACATTCGTTTCACTGCTGCCGCATCCAGTTAATGTAACGCAAGTGGCGAGGAGTATTGATAGGAATATAAAATCGCATTTTTTATGTTTTGAAGCTTTGAATACGGTGTAATGATCGTTTTTTAAGTTCATCAAACATCCTCTCGGAATAAATGTCTTGGTAGCGTATGGCTCAGCAGTTTAGACAAGCAAGGGCTATATGTGAAGAGGAAAAAGATCTGATTGCAAAGTTAGCTATTTCTCTCAGCTTTTTCTCACCAAATAAGGTTTATTAAAACAGCCCTTCTGTTGCAAGTAACAGTCAAACCCCCGATAATCTCCCATCCAAGTAATGGTAACTCTCTCTGGTCCCTTCGCAACGGCCAGTCGTAAACCCCGCCAGGCCCGGAAGGGAGCAACGGTAGCGATGAAGTTGTGTGCCGAGGTGTGGCTAGGGAGAGGAGCCACCATTAGTTCTTTGAGCTCGAGTAGTATCGTCCTATAATGTATTTTTAATCACACATCAGTCATCATGAGCTACCAAGTCCTCGCTAGAAAATGGCGTCCGAAATCTTTCTCTGAAATGGCGGGACAAGAGCATGTACTCAAGGCGCTTATTAATGCTCTGGATAACGATAGACTGCATCATGCATATCTGTTCACAGGCACAAGGGGAGTTGGAAAAACCACGTTAGGCCGCATCATGGCCAAATGCCTCAATTGTGAAGTGGGCGTATCGTCCTCGCCGTGTGGGAAATGCCAAAGTTGTCTTGAGATTGATTCAGGTAGATTCATAGATTTGATAGAAGTGGATGCCGCATCGCGGACTGGCGTCGACGACATGCGTGATCTCACGGATAACGTTCAGTATTCTCCCTCAAGAGGGAGATTCAAGGTATACCTCATTGATGAGGTTCATATGCTAACTAAAAATAGCTGGGCAGCCCTGCTCAAAACTCTCGAGGAGCCACCTCCGCACGTTAAGTTTCTATTTGCCACAACAGATCCGGATAAGGTACCCATTACAGTCCTCTCAAGGTGCTTACAATTCAACTTAAAGAACCTAAGTGCTCAACGAATAACTGAGCATCTTAAATTTGTGTTGGGAGAAGAGAAGACAGTCTTTGATGAAGCTGGCTTGTGGGCTCTGGCCCAAGCAGCGGACGGAAGTATGCGGGATGCACTAAGCTTGGCAGACCAAGCTATTGGCCATGGTGGAGGTAGTATCTCAGAGGTTGATGTGATTTCAATGCTTGGCTCAATTGATCGACAATTCGTCATTGAGATATGCCGTGCAATGGCGAGTAATTCTGGCGATGATTTACTGAAAACTGTTGACAGAATGTCAGAACAGTCGCCAGATTATGAGGTCGCACTGAGCGAGATTTTATCCGTTTGGCATCAGGTAGCTATTTTGCAAACTGTTCCTGAAGCGCTTGATAATAATACACGTAGTTTCAATGATTTAATGGATTTATCTAAAGTAGTTAGTGTTGAAGATGTGCAGCTTTTTTACCAGATTTGTTTGTTAGGTCGCAAAGACTTGCCGCTAGCGCCGAGCCATCGTTCAGGCTTCGAGATGATAATGCTCAGAGCCTTGGCTTTCCGACCGATTATAGATGGCAAGCCAAACTCCCAGATCAGGTCTCCCATGGAGGTGGAGCCTCAGATAAAAAAGTCTAAAACCGATCAATCGGTCGAGGTGATTACTGACTCGGCCAGGGCCAAAAGCGAAAGAAGTGTTGTGGGTAACACTTCTAGAATTCCAGACAACTCAGCAGAGAGTTCTGGTTGTCTCGAGGATAAATTAAAAAACTT
>NTJY01000021.1 GCA_002457245.1 SAR92 bacterium MED-G29
GATAGTATCAAGGCGCTGGTGCTCGCCTGCCGAGGACGCACCTTCATGGCTGGTGCAGATATTACTGAGTTTGGCAGTGGGCCCAAGGCTCCGTCCCTGGGAGCAGTGATCGATGTCATCAGCGCTAGTCCGAAAATCATTATCGCTGCCTTGTTTGGGACTGCTTTTGGGGGCGGTCTGGAAGTCGCACTAGGATGTGACTACCGCGTTGCATCAGAAACGACAAAGATAGGCTTGCCGGAAGTAAAGCTAGGTATCATTCCAGGCGCACAAGGAACTCAGAGGCTACCCAGACTCTCGGGCGTTGAATTTGCATTACAAACTATAACTAGTGGTGAGCCAGTGTTGGCGCCAAGGGCACATAGTGTTGGCCTTATAGATCGCTTAATTGAGGGCGATATTGTCAAGGGTGCTGTTGCCTTCGCAGAGGAGCTGCTGGCGGAGAATGCACCTTTGAGAAAAATACAGGAAATGGTGATCGATCAGGACGCGCATGATGATGCGTATTTCAATACGTTTCGCCAGACTATTGCACGAAAAACGCGTTGTATGAACGCACCAGAGCGCGCTGTCAAAGCCGTGCAAGCAGCTGTTAATTTGCCCTTTAAAGAGGGTGTGGAATTTGAGAGAAAGATGACGCGTCAGTGTGTTGCTGACCCTCAGTCAAAGGCTCTGCAGTATGTCTTTTTTGCTGAGCGTCAAGCCACTAAAGTGCCTGGATTATCAAAGGACGTCGAACTAAAGGCTATCAATGCTGTAGGTATCATTGGAGCAGGCACCATGGGTGGCGGCATTGCTATGAATTTTGCCAATGTTGGTATTCCTGTGACGCTACTTGAAATGAACCAAGAGGCATTAGAAAAGGGATTGAGCACCATTCGAGGAAACTACGAAGCTTCGGCCAGTAAGGGTCGCATTACCCATGCGCAGGTTGATGCGCGAATGGCTCTACTCACCGGTAGCACCGAGTATACCGATTTAACCGATATGGATTTGGTGATCGAGGCCGTATTTGAAAAAATGGATATCAAGAAGCAGGTTTTTAAGAAGTTGAGTGATACCGTTAGGCCAGACACGATTCTGGCAAGCAATACTTCCTATTTGGATATAGATGAAATAGCAACAGTCGTCGATAGACCGCAGCGTATGCTGGGTATGCACTTTTTTTCTCCTGCCAATATCATGAGAATGTTGGAGATTGTGCGCGCTGAAAAAACTGCTCCAGAAATTTTGGCAACTGCACTAAAGCTGGGTAAACGCATCAAAAAGGTTGGGGCTGTAGCCGGTGTATGCTATGGCTTTATTGGTAATCGGATGCTTCGTGGCTACAGCCATGAGGCCAATATGTTAGTGCTTGAGGGTGCGGCGCCAGAGCAGGTCGACAGTGTTTTGTACAATTTTGGGATGCCCATGGGGGTCATCGCTATGGGCGATATGGCGGGTCTTGATATTGGTTACTATATGCGTCAAAACCTCAATGAGGGTGACTATGATGTGCGCACCTCCTATGTCTATGATGCTCTCGTAGAGATGGGACGCTGCGGACAAAAGACTGGTGCTGGTGTGTATGATTATGAGCCCGGCAATCGGAATCCGATTCCTTCGCCAATTACAGGAAAACTCATCCTCCAAGCTGCAGAAAAATTTGGCATCAAGCAACGTGAGATAAGTGATGAAGAGATTGTTGAGCGCTGCTTTCTCTCTCTTTTCAACATTGGCTGTCACGTCTTAGACGAAGGTATGGCCTACCGTGCGTCGGACATCGACATTGTCTATATTAATGGTTATGGTTTTCCCGCATGGCGCGGTGGCCCAATGTATTGGGCAGAGCATGCCATTGGTCTTGAGGCTGCGCTCAATCGAATTAATCAATTCGCTGAGTTGTATGGCAGGGAGCACTGGACACCAGCTCCTATGCTTGAACGCTTGGTCGCGACAGGTGGGAGCCTTCGAGATATTGGGAAGGGCTAATAGCTGATGGTGTTCCCTCCCAGATTTTGCATAAAAGCTTGGAAAATAATGTAATCCATAAAGATAAAATCCGGCCTTGGTAAAAATGGGGGGATTCACATATCGAGGCGTTGACTTGCATTGTGGTTTTGTGAGATTTTTTATGTCCATAAAAACGATTTAAAAGTAGCAATTCGGCATGCTTTTGGGGAGAAAAAATGAAAAATTCTGATAAGTTTTATATCAACGGAGAGTGGGTTTCTCCATCGACATCTGAGATGCTTGACGTCATAAATCCTGCTACTACTGAGGTGATGGGTACAATTGCTATGGGTGGTAAAGCGGACGTCGACGATGCAGTTGCTGCCGCTAAAGAAGCCTTTAAAACCTTCTCAAAAACTTCTAAGCAAGAGCGTTCAGAATTGCTTGGACGCATTGTTGAGGCATATCAAAATAAGATGGCCGAGATCGCAAAGACTGTTTCGGAAGAAATGGGAGCTCCGATGGGTCTTGCCAATGCTGCTCAGGCGCCGGCAGGACTTGGACATCTTATTTTCGCTCAGAAAGCTCTTCAAGACTTTGAATTTTCACAAGACAAGGGCACATCGCATGTGGTTCGAGAACCCATTGGTGTTTGCGGATTAATCACACCTTGGAATTGGCCTGTGAATCAAATTACTGCAAAGGTTGGCCCGGCCATTGCTGCCGGTTGCACAATGGTGCTCAAGCCATCTGAGATTGCACCCTTTAATGCGATTATATTTACTGAAATTATGCATGAAGCGGGCACACCTCCAGGAGTCTTCAATTTAGTTAATGGAGATGGGCCAACGGTTGGCGTCGCCATGTCGGGTCACCCTGATATCGATATGATGTCGTTCACTGGTTCAACACGGGCTGGTATCTCTGTGGCTCAAGAGTCGGCATACACGGTAAAACGCGTTGCGCAAGAGCTTGGCGGAAAGTCGGCTAATATCATCCTTGATGATGCCGACTTTGAGAGTGTTATCGCCAGGGATACAATTGGCATGTGCATGAACACGGGCCAGAGCTGTAACGCCCCGTCGCGTATGTTGGTCCCATCTAATCGAATGGAAGAGGCAGCAGCCATTGCCAAGGCCACGGCGGAAAGTATCACTGTGGGTGATCCCAAAGATGAGACTATTCAAGTTGGCCCGCTGGTTTCGGAACTGCAGTTTGGAAAAGTACAGGCGCTGATTCAGAAGGGCATAGATGAAGGTGCCAAGCTGGAGACCGGCGGTGTTGGTCGGCCAGATGGCCTTGATCAGGGCTATTTTGTGAAGCCTACCATATTCTCAAATGTGACCAACGATATGAGTATTGCCAGAGAAGAAATCTTTGGTCCGGTATTATCCTTAATTGGCTATGATGATGATGATGACGCTATCGCAATCGCCAATGATACGGTCTACGGGCTTTCTGCCTATGTGAGCTCTAATGACCTTGATCGAGCAAAAACTGTTGCCGCTCAACTTCGAGCAGGTAATGTGCATATTAATGGTGCTAACCTTGACATTAATGCACCGTTTGGCGGCTACAAGCAATCTGGAAATGGCCGTGAGTTCAGTGAGTGGGGCATGGAAGAATTCCTCGAGACAAAGGCTATTCTCGGCTTTACGCCCCCTGAAACCGAAGGTGGCAAGTCGGGTAAGTTGATCGATTTTTAATAAAAACTGCTGCCTGGAGAGATTGCTATGTCGACCTATTTAACCGCTACCGGTATTGCAGTAAGTGACCTTGATGCTTCAACTAATTTTTATAAAGAGATACTCGGGATGGTTGTGCATAGAACGATCACACTGGACATCATGGTTGAAAATATCCTAGGGTTTGAGGGTGTCCGTGGAACAGCTATATTGTTGATGCAGTATCACGATAGGCGAAACTGCACAGATCTTCCTACCAAGTTAGTGTTTAACGTTCCTGATGTGAGAGGCATTATTGAAACTGCTAGAGCGGCTAATGTGGATATTTATAAAGAAGCAGCAGAGTATGAATCTATGGGTGGTTCAATCATCGGACTTATAAAAGATCCAGATGGTTACCTGATTGAACTGATGCAGAAACCGGCTAAGAAATAATTTTAGCCGGTTTTGTTAAGCCTGTACAAAAGGCGTTACTGGCCGGCAGATTAGGCTACTTCAAACAGTGAGGCAGCACCCTGTCCGCCACCAATGCACATGGTGCAAACCACATAACGAGCGCCACGCCGTTTACCCTCTATTAGCGCATGACCGACCATTCGCGCTCCAGACATCCCATAGGGGTGGCCAATAGATACCGCGCCACCATTTACATTTAGGCAGTCATTGGGAATGCCTAGTGTATCCCGGCAGTAAATAACCTGTACGGCAAACGCCTCGTTGAGTTCCCAGAGATCGATGTCATCCATTTGCAAGCCCGTCAATTTGAGTAATTTTGGGACGGCATAGATTGGGCCTATACCCATTTCATCAGGCTCGCATCCAGCCACCGCCGTAGCACGATAAATGCCCAGCGGTTGCAGTCCGGATTTTTCGACGACATCGGAACCCATCACTACGCAGGCAGAAGCCCCATCGGACAATTGACTGGCGTTACCCGCGGTAATAACACCATTATCTCGTACTGATTTTAGCCCTGCCAATCCCTCCAACGTTGTTTCGGGTCGATTACCCTGATCTTTTTCTAGTAAAAAAGGTTGGTATGTCATTTCGCCAGTATCACGATTTGTAACACTAATTTCTGATGGAATAGGCACAACCTCGTCGTCTAATTTGCCTGCCGCTTGAGCCGCTGCGGTGCGTTTTTGGCTTTGCAGAGCATATTCATCCTGCCTTTCGCGGCTAATACCATAGCGTTTAGAGACAACCTCGGCGGTGTCAATCATAGGGATATACATATCTTTGTGCAGGGCTACCAGCTCTGGTGATATTGCGCGATGTAAATTCATATTTTCATTTTGTACCAAGCTGATGGACTCAACACCACCCGCTACAGCGACATCGATTTCACCGGTCAAGATTGATTTTGCGGCAGTAGCGATGGCCATCATTCCAGAGGAGCACTGACGATCAACGGTCATAGCAGCGGTTGATGTAGGCAAGCCTGCGGCGAGAGCGCATTGACGTGCAACGTTTTTACCTTGAGTCCCCTGAGGCATAGAGCAACCCATATACGTATCACCAATGGCATCAAGAGGAATACCTGCACGAGCGACGGCATGCTTTATGGCATGGCCACCTAACGTTGGAGAGGTAGTGTTGTTAAAGGCTCCGCGGTAGGCACGGCCGATAGGGGTTCTTGCTGTTGACACAATAAGGGCATCACGCATTTTAGGATTCTCCGTAAGCTAATTTTGTTGTTGCTTTCTAGTACTAGTAGCCAGAGAGCTCTGCATAGCGGTTCAAGTGGTAACGGTGATCACCAAAAAGCATTTGTGCGATTCGTGCACGTTTAATAAAGAATCCTATATCAAACTCATCGGTCATGCCGATACCGCCATGCATTTGTATTGATTCGTTGGTGGCGAGTTGAGCCACCTTGCAGGCTTTTACTTTGGCGATGCTGGCTATCAAACTGGCATCTGCAGCAGATTCATCAAGGGAGCGCAGAGCGGCCATTACTGTGGACTTGCAAAGCTCTATATCACTCCACAACGATGCTGCGCGATGCTGCAGAGCCTGAAAAGAACCAATGTTGACACCAAACTGCTTCCGATCTTTTAAATAGCCTACAGTTCTGTGCAGACACTCATTGGCGATTCCTAAAAGCTCGGCTGATAAATGAATATTGGCAACATTGAGTGCAGATGTCAGAGGATCCATTCCCTGATCAATAGTCCCGATAAGCTGATCCTCCCGCAGGGCGACACCACTAAAACTAATATTTGCAGTAATTCGGCTATCCATTATCAATGTACTCGTGATCTCGACACCAGCAGTTTTTCGAGGTACCACAAATAGAGAAATACCTTGCCTGTCTCCGGGCTTACCCGAGCTACGGGCCACGACAATAAGTTGATCGGCAATTTGGCCGTCGATAACCATTGATTTATTACCATTCAAGATAAAACCATCCGTCGATTTGGTAACTGATGTAGCAATATTTAACGGATCGGGTCTAGCTGTTTCATCCAATGCTAGCGCCAGAGTTAAATTGCCCATGGCGATCTTGGGAAGCCACTGTGATTTCTGCTGTTCATTGCCTTCCTTTGACAATATTGAAACACCGAGGACTGCTGTTGCAAACATTGGAGAGTTGGCCAGATGGCAGCCGGCTTGTTCCATAATTTGACCCATCGCCACATGACTGAAGCCAAGGCCATCAAACTGCTCAGGAATCAAAAGGCTGGGCCAGCCAAGCTCGATCATTTGTTGCCACAGCTTCTCTGAGTATCCAAGAGAGTTGTTGGAGTCGCGAATTTCCCTCAGCAGACTGGGACCGGCATTATCAGCGAGAAAGCTTTGCGCCGACTCGCGAACCATTTGCTCTTCTTCATTCAATATTAATTGCATGATTAGCCCAGTCCTAAAATACGTCTAGAGATAATGTTCAGTTGTACCTCTGAGGTACCGCCCTCAATGGTATTGCCTTTTGAGCGCAACCAAAGACGCGCCTCAGAATCCTCCTTCCAAGTCATAGCATCAAAGCCCTCGCTGGCGATCAACAACTCACGTCGGCGCTGGTTTAGTTGTGTTCCATAGAGCTTGAGCATGGCAGAGGAGTTACCGACGCTGGCTGCCGCAGTTTCATCTCTGACACGCTCAATGGTGAGTTGATGAGATTGGAAATCAATCTCCCACTCGGCCAGCTCCAAGCGCAGTGCCGAGTCTGCCAGGCGCCCGTCCTTTAATCCAATGGATGCTGTAGCTCGCTCCGATAGAGTTTTTTCTGCAGGTACATTACCGATTCGTCCCAGCATTTCGCGCTCATGGGTCAGGAGGTATTTAGCAATAGTCCAGCCGTTATTAATCTCGCCGACGACTTGATCTTTGTCGACTCGGACATTGTCAAGGAACGTCTCGCAAAACGGTGAGCGACCGGAGATCAGTTTAATAGGACGCGCAGTGACACCGGGGGATTTCATATCAAACAATACCAAGCTGATACCACCATGTTTTACTGAATTATCCGTCTTGACCAGACAAAACATCCAGTCAGATTTATCGGCATAGCTGGTCCAAACCTTTTGCCCATTGACTATGAAGTGATCACCCATATCCTCAGCATTAGCCTGTAATCCCGCAAGATCAGACCCGGCATTGGGTTCACTATAACCTTGGCACCAGCGAATTTCTCCGCGAATTATAGCGGGTAAATGCTGTTGCTTGAGGGCTTCTGTTCCAAACTCCAGTATGGCTGGGCCAATCATCTCCGTTCCCATACTTGCCAGTGGGGCCCGCGCAGTAATGGCGCTCAATTCTTCTTTTAAGACTTTTGCCTCGTCTTTACTTAGGCCACCACCACCATATTCTTTTGGAAAGGTCGGCGCTGTCCAACCTCTATCAGCCATCCGCATTAGCCAAAGTTTCTGATCATCACTGGAGAACTTGTAGTCACGTCCCCCCCAGCATTTTTCACTTTCTGGCATGTAGGTACGCATACTCGCAGGGCAATGTTCCTCCAACCATTGACGCGTATCCTCTCTAAATGTCGTTAAATCTGACAAATTAATTCCTCTTCAAGGGTGTTAAATGTAGGATGGTAAGGTAGCAGAAAAAGACACTAAGATCCGAATTCATGAAGTGTCTCATGTCAACAATTTCACCCAAAACAAACAACTCAGGCAACAAAAAAATATTAAATGCTAAAGCTTTGTATACAACAAAAAGGATGTTTGTGGCATATGTTATTTCTGCTCTAGAGAGGAGATTATTGCTAATAAAAAATGGGTGCTTTTCTTTGGCAGTGTTGGGAGGTTTTCAAACTGATCCGCTAAGATAACTTACTTAGAAAAAAATCAGCTCACTACCAGTCTCAAGATTTGACTCAGGAAAACAATAATGAAGGAAAATCGACAAATTCTTATTAAGTCTCTACCGCAGGGTAAACTTGAGGCAAGTAACTTTTGTCTCGAGTTGGCAACAATGCCAGTTTTGGGTGATGATCAAGTCCTGGTGAAGACAACTGCCTTCTCAATTTCAGCCGGTGCTCGAGCTGGTTTGCAGGGTAGCGCAAGTTATGCGGGTGCGCCTGCTGCCGGCCGAATTATGAATGGCAGCGGCATCGGTCAGGTGGTTGAAAGTCGCTGCAAAGCTATTCCAGTAGGCCAGTGGGTTAAAGCACCGACCGGCTGGCAGGATTACTCGGTGCATAATGGCGCAGACACGGACGTTATCCCAGATGACCATGACCCAGTTTCATATCTTGGGCCTCTGGGAGTCAACGGCCTGACAGCCTATTTTGGAGTGACTGACATAGGTCAACCCCAGGAAGGTGATACTGTATTAGTATCCGCTGCCGCTGGTTCTGTGGGTCATCTAGCCGGTCAAATAGCTAAAATCAAAGGTGCCCGAGTTGTAGGTGTATGTGGAAGTGATGCAAAAGGAGATCTTCTGGTGTCCGAATTAGGTTTCGATGCTGTGGTTAATTATAAGGATGAAGATTTTCGGCAAAAACTTAAGAGCGCCACTCCCAATGGCGTACACGTATATTTTGACAATACCGGAGGTATGGTTTTGGGATCTGCCTTATTTCGAATGAATGTAGGTGGCCGCATTGCCTGCTGCGGTGTTGTCTCTCAGTATGATACCACTCGACCAGAACCTAGCCCCAAAGGACTACCTGGATTGTTAATCAATAAGCGCGTCATTATGAGAGGGTTTCTGATTTATGACTATATGGCCCGGTTTAAGGAGGGGCGCGATGTTCTGCATAAATGGCTTTCCAGCGGCGAGTTAAAAAGTTTGACGGATCGAGTGCAAGGACTCGAATCTGCTCCAGGCGCATTTGTTAATTTACTTGCTGGCGGCAATATTGGAACTCGAATTGTTGAATTAACATAAATTTAAAAGATGTTGGGGAATTATGAAAAAAACTAAGCGAAATTTTATTGGAGGAGAGTGGCTCGAGGGAGCCAACGCTGCTGACAATATTAATCCATCAGATACCTCGGATATTATAGGTGAGTATGCACATGCCAGTGCGGCACAAACTCAGCAGGCGATTGATGCTGCGTATCAAGCCTCCTTGGCTTGGGGGAATTCGTCAATACAGCATCGTAGTGACATATTGGATAATATCGGTAGTGAAATTCTGCAGCGTAGGGAAGAGTTAGGCGAGTTGGTATCTCGTGAAGAAGGTAAAACACTTCCTGAAGGTATTGGTGAGGCTACTCGAGCGGGTCAGGTTTTTAAGTTTTTCGCAGGCGAAGCATTGCGCCCCGGTGGAGAGTTTATTGACTCCATTCGGCCCGGCCTAGACGTGTCTGTAACCCGCGCTCCGATGGGTGTTGTAGGTTTGATACTGCCATGGAATTTTCCAATTGCTATTCCTGCTTGGAAAGTTGCACCTGCACTGGCCTATGGTAACGCTGTGGTGTTCAAACCTGCTGAATTGGTTCCTGCCACTGCCCATGCCATGGCCGAGATCATTGTTAATGCTGGTGTTCCTGATGGGGTATTCAATCTTGTTATGGGTACTGGTGCGGAGGTGGGTGCGACCATTGTAAATCACCCTGCGGTTAATGCTATCAGTTTCACTGGTTCTGTTCGGACAGGACGTGATGTTGCTTTGGCTGCGGCGTCTCGAATGGCTAAAGTACAGCTTGAGATGGGGGGTAAAAATCCGCTTGTTGTCTTAGATGATGCCGACTTATCCACGGCTGTCGAATGTGCCGTTAACGGTGCCTACTTTTCCACTGGACAGCGCTGTACAGCATCAAGCCGTTTAATTGTTACAGAGGGAATCCATGATAAATTTGTAGCGGCTGTCAGCGAACGCATGGGTAAATTGACCGTGGATCATGCACTTAAAGCGGGCACAGATATTGGTCCTGTGGTCGATCAACGCCAGTTGCAGCAAAATCTAGATTATATTCAGGTTGGTATTAACGACGGTGCCAATCTCGTGTGCGGTGGTGAGCAGGTATCTCGTGATACGCAGGGTTTTTTCATGACGCCAGCGCTATTCACTGAGTCGAGTAATAAGATGAGAATCAACCGTGAAGAGGTGTTTGGCCCTGTGGCTACAGTCATTCGAGTCAAGGATTATGAAGAGGCCCTGGCAACTGCTAATGACACTGAGTTTGGTTTGTCATCCGGTATTGTGACAACGTCCCTGAAGTATTCGAGCCACTTTAAGCGGCATATTCAGTCTGGTGTCGCATCTGTCAATGTGCCTACAGCTGGAGTTGATTACCATGTTCCCTTTGGAGGTATCAAGAGTTCCAGTTATGGTTCCCGGGAGCAGGGGAGTTATGCAAAGGAGTTCTACACTACAGTAAAGACTGCTTATACACTGCCCTGAGAATTTGCTTGGAAGAGATTTCTTGGTTTAAGTCCCACACAGATTGCAAAACGTTAATTCAGAACGGGTGTCATCGAATGGATATGGCACGGCCGAGTCAAAAGCTACCTGACGACCTAGAGAGAAAGTTTGAACTGATCGTACTCTGATCGACTTTCAAAAACTTGGCTATCATTCCATAGCACTTTCCAGTCACCTGCGGCCTCAGGCCACAAAAATACCTGGCCCCAAATCAGACGGTTATCCATATCGATTCCCGGATTTTCTTCAGAACCATCTCCCGAAATACGCAGGAGTTGCGCGGGGCTGAGCAGATCATCGGTCGCGGCCAATAAATTTTCGTGAATTCGCTTTGGTGTTGTCGACATTGCCACGTAACCGCCACTGCCATTTTCCCTTTGGGCTGCCCAGTTCAATGCGATCCTTGCGGGCGACACACCGAGCTCCGAGGCGAGGTCACAAAGCGTAGCATTATCTAGGTCGCTTAGATGTTCGTCGAATCGATCTCGAGCCGGGCGATTTGGTGATCCTAATGCCATATAACCGGTACATAGGATGTTTTCTGATTCAAACTCTCGGCGAAGTGCGGTCTGTTGCATAAGAGGGTGCATTTCCATTTGATTACATGATGGCCGTTCGGTTATGCCCACATCGCGCAGCAATAATTTCATGCAGGCTGCGGTATGATTTGATGTTCCAATATCGACGACCTTCCCTGCTCTTTTGGCGTTGCATAGTTCTTCCCATGTCTCCATAAACTCCTCATGGATATAGGGAACTGCATCGGAATTACGAAATTCGGTACCTGCGCCGTGGACATGCGCATTCGGCCAGGGCCAATGATTTAGATACATATCAATTTGGTTAATACCGAGCGCTGTCAGCGTCCCCTCCAATGCTGGCAGAACGTCTTTGGGATTCATATGACCATTCCAAAGTTTGCCAGTAATGAAGAGATCCTCCACCGATGATATATATCCAAGACGCACCGATTCTTTTATTGCAGCGCCGATCAGAGCCTCATTTTCGTATGCTCGAGCTGTATCTAAGTGGCGCCAACCCAATCGAATGGCCTCTAAAGTAGCCTGATACATATGCTCTTGCGCCCAATCTGAATGGAATGTCCCAAATGCGGCGACGGGCATGGCAACGTCACTGCTCAGTCTAACCTTGCGAACGGATTCCGGATCAATTAGTTTTAGAGAGGTATCTAATGTCATAGCGTTTGTCTTGTATTCATTTCTGACGATCCAAATCGATAAACACTTTCATCGACTCGGAGGCTCGCTGGTCAATGAATTCATAAGCAACTTGAAACTCCTCGAGGGTGAAGTGTTCTGACTCTAATGGAGAGGTTTTTATGTCACCCGCTAATAAACTCTGTACTGCCTGCCGGTAATCGTTGTGGTGATACATCATCGTACCAATTAAATTTAATTCACTTTCGCAAACTACCGCCATATCCACTTTTGGCCTTTGCCCAAATACCGCCACGACTAATACAGTTCCGCCTTTATTAACAGAGCTAATAGCAGCATCTAGGCTTAGCTGAACGCCCGCACAATCGAAAACAATGTCAATGCCCTCAGATCCAAAAACATTGTCCACAGCACTCGACAGATGGTGGGCCTCTGGATTAAATATATGCGGTAGACCACAGGCTTGGGCAACGTCCAGCCGGGTCTCTGAAACGTCGCCAATTAGTACTTTGGCACCTTTAGCCTGCGCCATCTGACCGACAAAATTGCCGATCGTGCCAGCGCCCAAAACTGCGACGTTGGTGCCCTTTAAGAGGCCGGCCCTCGAGGTTGAATGGCTCGCTACCGCCAATGGTTCGATGAATGCGCCTTGCTCAAGCGTAAAAGACTCTGGCAAAACAATCACTTTATCAGTTTCAGTGACAAAATAGTCTTGAGCGCATCCTGGAGCCTGAAAACCTCTCACTTTTAGATTGTCACAGACATGCCAGTTGCCACGACGGCATGGCACGCATTTCCCACACACCTCCTGAGGGAGTGCAGTCACCAGTTGACCTACGGAAATGTCGGTTACATCGCTACCAATTTTAGAGACAATGCCACAATACTCATGGCCCTGAATCACTGGGTAAGAGGTAAACGGGTGCGCGCCATGCCAAACATGCACGTCGCTACCACAGATACCAATCCGCTTTATATTGATCTGAATCTGCTTAAAGCCAGGTTCAGGAACCGCAGCTTCAACAATTTTTACCACGCCCGGCGCGGTCATTACAGCTTGTCTCATAGCTCACTCTTATGGCCAAGTTTAGCCAACAATCTGAAACGGATATCACAGTAACACTCACCTTGGACCGATGACAGATTTAACAAAATTAATATCCCCCAATCCAATCGGGGAGCATTGGGGAAGCGCCTCTTTGCGAGCAGACATACGAGGACACATTAGTTGCAAAATTCGCGATCTCTGTTAGTGATTGGTTTTTCAGTAAACCGATGATCAACGCCGCGGTGAATGCATCACCTGCCCCCACAGTATCCGCAACAGTTGTCGGTACGCTAGGCACATTAACCGTTTCACTATAATGTATTAACACAGCGCCGGCTGAACCTTGCGTCAGTGCGATAGTGTTGATTTGATAGTCATCTTGAAGCCTTTTCAATACATCGATGCTATCACCCGATATTGAGAGAATTTCGCTGATGACACTTAATTCCTCGCGATTCAATTTTAAAACATTAGCTAACTTGAGTGATTGAATCAGAGTATCAGCTGCGTAGAATGGAGCTCTGAGATTTATATCAAACACTTTAAGCACATTGGCTGGACTGGTACCTACAAATTTTTGAATGGTTTGGCGAGAAGTAATTCCACGTTGAGCTAGACTACCGAAGCATATTGCATCAACGTTAGCGGTGAGGTCCCGCCAATGTTCAGACCAAGCAATGCTATCCCACGCGGAATTGACAGAAATATTGAATAACGGTTGACCTGAATCGTCTAACTGCACGATGACCGAGCCCGTGGGCGCTTCAGTTATTTGTATCTCAGAGACGTCGACATGTCTTTGCTCTAAAAAGTTAATGGCTTCGCGTCCACGCTGATCCGCGCCTAATGCACTGACCAGCTTGACGGAGCCAGAAGATCCTAATAAGCCAGCAGCTGTGCAGGCCATATTAGCCGGCGCACCACCGAAATGATCGCCGTCTGGGAAAAGATCCCAGAGCACTTCGCCCAATCCGATGATTCTATAAAATGGCGTCATTAGGCACTACTTTCAATAATAATCCTAAATAAGACCTTACTCCGAGATACTATGCAACTCAGAGGACCTTAAAGTCATCAGCTTAGCATTTGGCATTGATATTCCCTGCTATATCGTTTGGAAAAAATAAAGAGTTAACGATGCCTCCCTTTGGGAATGCGCTGTTCATTTTGTTACTTTGCTGATATTCGTAGCGACCGTCAATTTAGTCGACGATACTAAACTAAGTACTCCCCCAAATTTTATGGCTTTTCTGCAGATCTAGTCCTCTCTAGCGGTTACAAACAATACTAAAAACTAACCCGGACATTTAGATTGATGATTAAATATGACGTAAACTACTATAAATTAAAAGATTGTCTCGATAATCCAAAAAGCGTAGTACCCGCTAATATTTTTAGCAAGGAGTAAGAGGTATGAATATTCGGTCTTCATTTCGCTTTGCAGGTATTTTGTTAATCGTAATTATTTTCGCTTCCTGCGGTTCCACCTTTAATGATTCTGCTAAGTATAACGTTGAGATTACCCGAACAGAGTTTGGTGTGCCGCATATTAAAGCGTCAGACTATGGCAGTTTAGGTTACGGAGAGGCATATGCCTCGGCCCAAGATCATGTCTGTAACATGGCACTTGCATTGATATCAGCCAAAGGAGAAATGTCTGAGTATCTAGGTTCAGGCCATCAAGGTGAAAATATTCATAGTGATCTGGTTATTCGAGCCTTGGACATGTCAAAAAAGGGTAGTCAGGCGCTAAGCAATCAGCCTAGTAATATTAAAAATTGGATTGAAGGTTATGCAGGAGGCTATAACCGTTATTTAAGAGAGTCATCAGGAGATTTTAATTCTTGGTGCGATCATGCAGATTGGGTTAGATCTGCAACTCCAGAAGATTTCATGACGCAGTACGTCGCGTTAGTCCATACGATTACTCGTATGGCCGGTGCAGTGGTTGCAGCGCAACCTCCAAATAAGATAGCAAGTATTGAGGTTTCGCCATCACAGATATTGGCGGCTGTTGATGCGATTAGATTGGATGAAATGGGGTCTAATGCTTGGGCATTTGGTACAAAATCTACTGCTAATGGGAGGGGCTCTTTACTAGCTAATCCACATTATCCCTGGTATGGACCAAACCGTTTCTGGGAGAAGCATCTTACGATACCTGGCGAGCTAAATGTGTACGGCTCTAATTTAATCGGGACAGCTGGTGTTGGCGTTGGCTTCAATGATGCTGTGGGATGGACACACACCGTCTCAGATTCTAAGAGGGTGGTTCTTTACAGGCTGACTTTGAAACCCGACGATCCAACCCAATATCTTTATGAGGGTAGTTGGAGATCGCTTCGAAACCAACAAGTAACTACTCAAGTTAAAACTGCCGATGGAATGAAAACGGAAACTACAACTGTGTGGTTTAGTCACCATGGGCCAATTGTTGAGATGCCAGGACTTGATTGGACGTCTTCCACAGCCTATGCCGCTCGAGATGCTAATGCCGAGAATGTTGATGTCATGTCTCAGTGGCTAGCGATGGGAAAATCCCAATCAATGGATGCATTTATTCAAGCTCATAAGACATACAACGCGATGCCTTGGGTTAATACAATTTCAACGAGTGCCGAGGGTCGGGCTGTTTATTTCGATAATACAAATGTGGGTGCTCTAAGCGGTGAAGCTATTAGTGCATGGCGTGATCGTATTGAGGCATCATCTCAGTTAAAGAATCTCTACCTCACTGAAGGTTTAGTGATTCTTGATGGAAGTACAAACAGAGATGAGTGGATAAATCATCCTGAAAATCCAATATCCGGTACCACACCGTTTGAGCAACGCCCTTTAATTGAAAGTGAGTTTTATGTTTTTAATGCTAACGATAGCTATTGGTTGAGTGATCCTAAAAAACCTACAACCGGATATTCTCCTCTATATGGGCCAACTGAAACTCCGCGTAGCGTTCGAACACGAATGAATGTTCATATTCTTGAAGGTATATATGGATTTGATTTTCGAGGGGAAGATGGCCTGTTCTCAGTAGCAGAAATTCAAGCTGCTTTGATGGATAATTCAGGATTGACAGCTCACTTGCTTAAAGATGAACTTGTTGAGCGATGCAAACAAAGTCCCATTGTCTCCATAAACGATATTTCTGTTGAACTTTTACCTGCCTGTACTATTTTGAGTGAGTGGGACAATCGCTACAACGCGGATAGTAAAGGTGCGGTGCTATTTAGAGAATGGCTCACTCGATATAGTTACTGGTCCACAATGCATACAGGAGAATTGTTCTCAGCTAACTTTGACAAGGAGAATCCAATCACCACACCCTCAGGACTTGCTGAAAATCAAAGGACTTTAACTGCTTTAGCGGAGGCGGTTACTCTTCTAGTTGATAATGGAATTCCTCTAGATATTCCATTGGGTGAGCTACAAAAAGCGCACCGTGCTGGAAAATCATTTCCTGTGCATGGAGGCAATAGATATGAGGGCATTGCAAATCTTCAGGTGACGAAATCACACATTGCATCACCCGTATTTTCAGGGAGTAATGAGCGTGTGGGTGACAGTGAGACCTTGAGCAGCAGTGGTTACAACATTGCCCATGGATCAAGTTTTATTATGTCCCTTAACTATACTGAGAATGGTCCGGATGCGAAGGCTATTCTATCCTACAGCCAATCTGGTTCACCTGATAGTCAATATTTTAGTGATCAAACTGAGCTTTATAGGGATAAAGTGTGGCGAGATATTTATTTCAAGCCATCCGATATTGCTCAAAACAAGGTCAGCTATCAATTGCTAACTGAATAGATAGTTTGTTAAAAAAATGTACTTAGTAAGTTAGGGTGAGATTTTAGGGTTGAACTTAAACTTCGAAGCTGGCTGTCTATCTCAAACTCGAACAAGTCTATGATTATCGTTTTAACACTTTTATGATTTCTTCAACTTTATTGTCAAAATTACCATCGTCTTTTAAGGTATCTTGCACGCACATTTTTAAATGGGTTTTAAGTATCTTTGATTCAACGGTAGATAATGAGTTTTTTACGGCTTTTATCTGATTGAGGATATCGATACAGTACTTTTCTTGCTCTATCATTTTTAATATTCCTCTCACCTGACCCTCTATGCGACGGATGCTTGCAACTTGCTGCTGGTGACATGGATGACTCATTATCAAAAACCTCCAAATAATTTGGATTAAAAATTATCTAATATTAAAAACTAAAATTATAAACGGCCACAACTGGTCATTTTTTTTGCAACCCTTTCTGATTTTATTGCTAGAGCAATACTTGCCCTTATTCATCATGGCTGCAATTCCACCAACTTGCCCGTCAAGTATCATGAGACTAGGGATTTCTTCTTTATGGCATGGATATTTCATATGATTTTCGGAATTATATACGTGAATATTGTGGCAAAAATAAACAATACAACTGAAAAGTAATAAACATATCTTGATTGTTTTCTGGTTTTCATGCATCGCCTTCCTAACTCTGGGTCGGCAGGACAGGGCATGTGATAGGTTTTATAATTTACATAACCAGCAATAAAAATCATCAACAATGCAAACATAGTTATCCACGACTTATACTGAGATAGGACAATTAGAAATGGAAAAACTGTTATTAAACTTGCAAAAGAGGCCCCCGCTCCAATTACAACAAATAATGAAGGAAGCGCGCAACATATTAAAGTTGAAGACGAGGCAAACAAGGATAGAAAATTTGCAGATTTATTTTGCATCATTCTTATAAATTAATAATTTGCATATCAATTGCATTTTGTCCGTTTATTAGAATCCTTTCCTTGATATCATCAAAGACTATTTTGTGAGCAATATTGTATGCAATTAAAACTTTACCTTTACTCAAGTCAACGTCTATTTTTTTAACATTAGTATCTTTTTTAAATGTTTTTTCAATACCTCTAGCACAAAAATCGCATACCATGCCTTTAATATTCACGATTGCAATTTGAGAATCTTTCAGATCTACAATAAATTTATCAAATCTCTCAGGATCAACTTCTAATTTTTTGCCATCTACTAATTCCTCATGCAGATGTCCTTCATGAGAATGATGCATGTGTTCATGTGGGTTTTCTGCCCATGTCATTGAAGTAAAGACTAGTAATAATAGTATTTTTTTCACATTTCCTCCTAAAATCTATACATGAGATGCACATCCCACTCAGTTTTTTTGTGATAACCAAATTCCATGAGAACATCACCTTTAAACAATTTTAATACAGGGTAAGTTGACCACTTATTCTCAAGAGAATTTTTTTTTGTCTTCATCATTATCCATGTGTGTAAATCGCCATAATCACCAAGATAGGGCGCTACTCCTATTTGATAATATTGTTCTGAATAGTCTTGGATTTTTTTCTTAGTCTCTTTTAATCCAAAACCAACAAAAAATCTTCTCGTCTCCCAATCTCCATGTATGCCATAAAAAAACTCATCAAAACCTTTTGAACTAATACCAGATTGAAAATATAAATTTCTTTGAGAGTGTTCAGTATTTTTTCTATCTAGTAAATATGTAAATCTCACATAAGAATAATCATCTTTAAAATAGTTATCTTTGATATTTTCAAGTCCAACTGAGTATTTATATGATGGTGAATAATGATAATAGATAGAATTTTTTATATTATCTGAAAACGCCATTACGGTTGAACCACCTGTGTAAGATACAGGTCTAGCATCGATTCCAAAGGATATGATAGACAACAGACAAAAAATTTTTATACCCATGGGGGGTATGTTATTTGATAGGGGAGGTTTCAGCAAACTATTAATGTATTTATTTGATGGGAGGGATTTTTCAATCTAGTTATCTGGTGCTGTAAAGCTAAGTGCTAATGCAATTAGGCTAACGGATCGATAACTTAGAAGATTCAGGGTACTTACTTGTAAGAGCCTCCATCAAATCTGAATTTTCAGTACTCCACTTACAAAGTATGTTCATGACCGGCAAAAATGACTGACCGAATTCCGTTAGAGAATACTCAACTCTGGGAGGTATTACCTCAAACACTTTGCGATCAATTAATAAATCCCGCTCAAGCTCACGCAATTGTTTGGTCAACATTTGTTGTGTGATAGGAGATAGAATTCTTTTCAATTCTCCAAATCTAACTGGATCGTCTCGCAAGCTGTAGATAATGGCGATCTTCCATTTCCCACCAATAAGCTTTAATGCGTTCGCTACAGGGCTTTTTGAAATTTTCATAGTATGTTTTATATACTAGTATGAATCTACTGTCTACTTGTATTTTTATTAGTATCGCTATTATCATACTAATAATAACAGTTCTATCCAACTCAGCGCTCAAGGAGAGACGTATATGTCTATGCAAACCTCAAAAGAAATAAGATCAACGGTCACGAGTAACGGTACAGTAGAGATCTCCATTGTCAATGCAGCAATGCCAGTGCCATCTGAGAATGAGGTTTTAATCAAGGTAGAAGCTGCACCAATAAATCCCTCTGACTTGGCACTTCTGATAAGTTTTGCTGCTGACTTGGACAGCATAGAATTTTCTGGAGAAGATGAAGCTTCCAAGACTACTATAAAAATACGCCCTGGTCTTATGGCGGCACTGAAGGGAAGGGTTGATCAACCTCTGTCGGCCGGCAACGAGGGCGCAGGCATCGTAGTTGGAGCGGGAGAAAAAGCAACAGCGTTAATAGGTAAGACAGTGGGCGTTGCGGGAGGCTCCATGTACTCTCAATATCGGTGCGCTCCTGCCTCGAGTTGCCTTGTTATGGATGAGGGAATAACCTCAACCGAGGCCGCATCATCATTTGTAAACCCCCTGACTGCTTTGGCGTTTGTTGAAACTATGAAGATGGAGAATCATGCGGCTTTGGTTAACACTGCCGCCGCTTCTAATCTTGGTCAGATGCTTGTAAAGATTTGCAAGGATGATGAAATCCCGCTGGTCAATATCGTTAGAAAACCAGAGCAGGTTAAGATTCTTAAAGACTTAGGTGCTGAATATATCTGTGATACTAGCCAATCGGATTTTATGAAAGATCTTGTTGAAGCATTAATTTCTACAGGAGCTACTCTAGGTTTCGATGCCACTGGTGGTGGAAATGAGGGAAAACTTCCAGGACAAATTCTTGCCGCAATGGAAGTCGCAGCTAACAAGACAGCAAAAGAATATAGCCGATATGGTTCTGATGTGTACAAGCAGGTTTATATTTACGGTGGCTTAGATCCTACTCCTACGGTTTTGAATCGATCATATGGGTTGCAGTGGGGATTAGGAGGATGGTTACTTACACCAATGATTGGTCGAATCGGAATGGAGCGCTTTGCAGAGATGCGCCAGCGTGTCGTTAGAGAAATTAAAACTACGTTCGCTAGCCACTACACTCAGGAGATTTCCTTGGAGGATATGCTTCAGCCTGACAATATAAAGGCATATGCGAAGCAGGGAACTGGTGCAAAGTATTTGGTTAATCCGCATAAATAATTCCAAATACAGCTAAAAATAATTGATTAAGGAATAAACGTATGCCCGAAATGACCTTATTAGGATGGTTTCATACAGTACTCGGAGTGGTTGCTTTGGTAAGCGCTTTTTATACGCTTTATCACCATAAAATAATTTCCTTAAATCAGATTAGCGGACGCATTTATATCTTAGTGACGTTAATTGTCGCCGGCTCGGCACTAGGCATTTACAATCAAGGAGGATTTGGTATCGCCCATTGGCTTGCCGTGCTGACACTGGTAGCAGTCTTTGGTGGTATGTTGATGGAGAAATTGCAGCTTTTTGGCAAGTATTCGAAATACTTTCAAATGCTAGGTTATTCGAGCACTCTGCTTTTTCACATGATTCCAGCAATCACAGACTTCCTACGAAGATTACCCGTCGGAGATCCTTTTGTTGACTCATTTGATGACCCACTAATATTAAGCTTTCACTTACTTTTCTTTGTCATTTATTTAGGTGGGATTATTACTCAGGGCGTGTGGTTGGGTAAACGCTAGGTCATCTAAGTGTTTTCATCTCACTGCTTTGCCAAAGGCTAACACGTTTGATCCTGTGTTAGCCTTCAGAATTCATTACATCCCTTCGACTAAGCCTTAAGTTTACTACTAATTGCCTTAAGAACGCGTTCGAGCTGACTTAGTTGACCTCTAGCTTTGTCATCGACAGCATTCACTTTAAAACTAATCTCAAATTGATCAATCTCTCGTGCAAGTGCTTTGCTGCGCTTCGGTGTCTGTTGAACTCCTACTTGGAAAAGCAACTGCTGTAGCTCAGCGGCATTAGCCTCTTCAACCATATTTGATCTGATTAGTTGATCTAAATATGCTCCAGCCAGCTCTGGACTATCGGGCCAAGACATAGGTACTTGCTGCTGTGGATTGAATAATCTATTTGGGCCGACCTTTGGATATGCCTGAGCGGCCGCAGATATTTCATTGGCACTGATAAACTCACTCGGGAGAAGCTCAAGAACATCCAGACCACGGACGATCTCTGTGCCGTAGATCATCCCCTCATAATAATAGACTGACCAAAACCCGCCACTTACCAATTCTGTCTCGTTTATGGGACCTCGGTCAAAGTAAGCAATCTCGATAGGATTTGAAGAATCAGTGAAGTCTATTACTGAGATGCCACCTTGGTACCAAGCTTGAATGAATATATCTCTTCCGGGTACCGGAATTATCGATCCATTATGAGCCACACAATTTTCTGTTTCTAGTTGAGGTGCCGGCATTTTGTAGTGGCTTTTGTATTTTAATTTTCCATTGTCAATATCATAAATAGCATCAGCCCCCCAGTTTATCGGATCCCATGCCCTACAGCGCGCTCTTCCGCCACCGCCCCACTCGTCAGTAAACAGGACTTTAGTTCCGTCGTTGTTAAAGGTTGCGGAGTGCCAATAAGCGAAACCCTCGTCAGTGACGGCATCAATCCTTGTTGGTTTTCTGGGATCACTAATATCAAATAGGATCCCATTCCCTGAGCATGCACCTGCTGCAATTTTTGCCGTTGGATAAACAGTGATATCGTGGCATTGGTCCGTGCGGTATGTTTCCTGAGTGTCATCTCCATGATCACCACCTCTCCAGAGGCCCGCCAGAGCTCCCGTCTCTGCATCTGCAAAAACGGTTGGGCTATCTATAATTCGAGACTTTGATGGTTCCTTCATAGGTATTTCTATGATGTCGATCCTAAAGAGAGCAGTACGATCATCCCCTGGCAACCCATCTACACATCCCTCTAATTCCTCCTCCTCACGAACCCGAGAAATGCCGGAGTTATAGACCAAAATATTGCCATCGAGATCTGGGCCAGACACAACCGAGTGAGTATGGGAACCGCGACACGTTTGTACAGCACCTACTTGGATAGGTTGAGAAATATCTGAAACATCAAAGATCCTGATACCTCGGAAGCGCTCCTCACTGACATCTTCACCAACACCCTGGAGCCCACAGTCAACTCGTCCTCGCGATTGCTCAACTGACATAATCAGAAGGTGGCCAACTAGCGAGACATCACCTTGACCACCTGGACATACGACAGAAGTTGCTAAAGTAGGGCGACCCGTTTCATTAAGCCTGTAAATATTGAAGCCGTGATAACTGCCTGTTATGAGAAGATCCTCACTGAAGGCCATGTCTGTATTTGAAAAACTGAGTAGGGGATAGCGCCGAGCGTTTGATGCGGCTACTACTGTCTTTGGATGATCATCCGCTTCTTCATCTTCTTCTTCTTTTAAAGATTCTCCACCTAAGTTTACAAGATTATTCGGATCAAAAAATCCAGTTGGCTTCCGTTGAGATTCCAATAGACGCATATTCATTATCGCGTGTTCTGCATCAAAAAGTCCGGCGGCTAAAGAAGCCCGCGGATCTTCAGACAGGCCAACCAAAAGTCCGTTCATTCTCTCTATTTCTACAGCTTGGTCATTTGCTACGTCTGAAACAAACTCATCAAGGGATGCGTCATATGCCGAACCAGGTTGATCTCGCAGATACTCAACCATTTTAATGGCACCATCATGATGATTGATCATTAATGTGAGGTAAAGCCTATCGAATTCAGTACCTTTACTACTTCCAAGCTCCCTCATCTGATCAGATGTTGCCATGCCCACCATATTATGGCTTGTATGATGGTGATGATTATGTTCAAGGTCTGGCGCTGTTTCAGAGCGCTCTGTTAACCAATTTGTCATAAATAACATTTCATCATCTTGTGAAACTTTGATCCGCTCAGCGAGATCCAGAACTGATTCATTGTTCGTCCTGTCGCTTGCCAATATCGACATTTCGAGCGCTTGTTGATGATGAATAATCATTTCCTGCATGAAGATTACGTCTGCAGAGCTAAAGGATGTGTTCGCAATAGATGTTGCCACCTCAGGAGTAAGAGTTTTTGACGGTAATCCGGGGGCACCAGGCTGAATAATAGGGGTTTCAAGGTCAGCCGCGGAGAGAGTCTGAGAGAGACCAAAGACCACCAAAAGTAGTAAGCCACGAGATAAAACAGCATTTTTCATTTCCAAAACTTGTCCTTATATTATGTTTATTTAATGTCCAAATTTTAGGATGAGGATTTTAGTTAAAGTGAGAACAACAATCTAACTATACATTTACGTCAAAGAAAATATTTTAGGACCATTTGTCTTTTTTTAAAAAGTTTAATGCTAAGTCACAGAAAATATGAAAAATATCCGTGATTTGACTCTTAAAACTTTTTAGAAGGATGGTATTTTAAGCTTCATGATAAATCCAGAATATATTGACATACCAACTGCCAATATGAGACTTTATAAAGCAATACTAAATGCCCCATCAGAGGGATTGATTGGTTTTTATGAAACTATTTATAAAGAAATTATTGCTAGCCTTGAGTGCTATTTTTGTTGTTGGGTTCTGGCAAATGTACTTTTCTGAAAGACCCGAATTAGCCATTGATCCAGCTACTCTTGCTGGTGATGGTAGCCTAATAAATTATTGCGAAATGCCAATTCTTAATAGTCAGGGTAAGCTGGCTATGGACATACCCAAAGGAAATACTCCTGGCTGTGCTTATGATCATTTCCCATTGCCTGTTTTAAGTGATTGTACAGAGCCACTAGTGAATGGTGCCGATGATATAAGAGGGCTATGGATAGGTGTGGAGGGCAAGGTTGGTCATGTTGAGCGC
>NTJY01000022.1 GCA_002457245.1 SAR92 bacterium MED-G29
CCTAATAATCCAGCGCGCAATTCATTAATAAAGATGGTCGAGACGCGCTCTAAATCCACTCTTCCGCCAGCTCTAAGGCAACCGCGTTGTGAGCCTATGATTTCCAATAGTTCAATTTCTGTCGATGGTAACTGATCAATGTTAAAACGTTCTTGAAGGCGTGTTGGATATTTCTCAAGTAGAAATTCGGTAGCAAAGAAAGCTAGATCCTCGTAATTAACAGCAGTGTCTCTGATAGCTCCAGTGGTCGCTAAGCGAAAGCTACTCTGAGGATTTTCAATTTTTGGCCATAATATTCCTGGCGTGTCTAGCAGCATGATGCCGTTTCGAAGATTGATTTTTTGCTGACCCTTGGTGATAGCGGGTTCATCTCCAGTTTTTGTAATGTGCTTGCCAGCAAGACAATTAATTAAGCTAGACTTTCCAACATTTGGGATGCCAGTCACCATAACTAAAGTACTTCGGCCCTCTTTTTGTGGGCTGATTTTATTAATTAGGTCAATAATTTGGTTGCTAGGATCATGATTTTTTAGATCTAAAGCCAAGGTTTTTGTATTAGCTTTTTGCTCAAAATATTTCTGCCATAATTTAGTGATCTTAGAATCACCTAAATCAGTTTTATTGAGCACCTTAATCTGAGGCTTTTCAGCACCAATACTCTGAATAAATGGATTAGAACTGCTAAAAGGAATTCTTGCATCAAGTACCTCAATAATGACGTTGACCAGAGGCAGCACCTCTATCATTTCATTGCTAGCTTTATGCATATGACCAGGAAACCACTGTATAGACATTTTATTCTCGATCAATAGTTACTAAAAAGGCCTAACCATGACTAACAGTCTAACAAAGTAATATTTGGAAACATACGTTAATACCGATACTATGTTAGTGACGTAACTTTAATTAGTTAGTTCTTTTGTAATAAAAACTATCCTCACATTTAATAGTCAACCGATAGACAAATTTTTCGTTTATGAATAATTAAATAGTGCGGAAAAAGAAGGTTAAAAATTTCGATGACTCGAAACTGCAATTCTCATACGTTATCAAGGCGAGACTTTCTAAAAAGAACTTCATCGGTCGCTGTTGCATCTTCTTTAGCTGCTAACTCTTTGGGTGTGATGGGACTATTGAATGCGAGCGAAGCACTTGGCAATTCTAATGACTATAAAGCATTAGTATTTATATTTTTAAATGGAGGAAATGATTCGTTCAATATGGTGGTTCCTATGGGAGCGGGACCTCTTAGAAGCAACTATGAATTAAATCGCGGAGTTGTGTCGCTCACCGAAAATAGCCTTCATCAATTGGACTTGGGATCTTCAGCAAAAATTTATGGCGATATAGGTTCTAGTGATTTTGGTCTGCATAATCAATGTATTGACATGGCAGAGATGTTCAATAATCAAGAGATGGCTATATTGTGTAACATTGGTAATCTCACGGCTCCAATTACACGAGATCAATATCTGGGTAACACTGGCGAATCTATTGAACTTCCCCCGCGGCTATTTTCTCATTCTGATCAACAAAGGCAATTTCAAAGTGAGCCAACAGGTTCGTTTAGTTACGGCTGGGGAGGACGTCTTGCAGAGTTGCTTCAATCCTATAATAACAATCCATTGGTGTCCCCGTTAATATCTCTGGCAGGACTAAATCCCTTTCAGGTGACACTGCAGGGTGAAATAAATCCATATGCGCTTGGGAACAATGGGATTGTTCCACTGAATAGATTTAGTGGTGCTCGGAGTACTATGGTCACTAACTATATGACATCAATAGATACTTCTTCTCACCTCATGGCTCAAAAATATTCTGATATCTTTGGTTCCGCAACAGTTGCTCAAGATATTATTGAGTCTGCGTTCAGCACAGCCGAGTCCTCTGGTGTTGATTTTGATGGCATATTTTCGGCTGCCGGTGTGGCGGACGACAGCACTGTCGGTAAACGTTTAAAAACAGTGGCAAAAATGATTAAAGGGCGCTCAGGTGAGGCAAATAAGCGACCTATTTATTTCGTTGAGATGAATGGTTTTGATACTCACGCTAACATGTTGCCTAACCATAGCAGTCAAATGACAGAGTTAAACGCAGCGATTAAAGCATTTAGAGATACTCTCTATGAGCAGGGAGACTACGACAACGTGCTAAGTTATGTTGGATCTGAGTTTGCTCGAACTTTAACGCCTAATGGGAATGATGCGAATGCCAGTGGCACTGACCATGGCTGGAGTGGTAATGCTTTAGCCTTTGGCGGAATGGTTGATGGAGGAAAGTTCTTTGGCACATATCCTGACCTTTTGATTAATCAGGGGCTGGATGTTGGTGGACGGGGTAGATTTATTCCTACCCATTCATCCTCTCAATGCTCGGCCGTTATAGCAAATTGGATGGGTGTAAGTCAGTCTAACATTAGTCAGATTTTCCCTTCGCTGAACAACTTCCCCAGTCCTTTTGATGAATCAGTTAATATTAATTTTATAAAATCGAGTTAGGGCTAACATGCGAGCATATTTGGGAAATATTTCTATTCTAATTTTCCTGGGATTCATTTCCTCATGCGGAGGTGGAGGTGGAGGAGGGTCATCTGTGGATATTCCTCCCACTCCACCTGAACCTGCTCCAATAATCAGCATATCTGTGACGCAGAGTCAGGCCTATGAGAAAACACAGGAAGTTGCTGAATTAAGGATTGAGAGATCGGGTACGGCTAAAACTTTAAGTATCTCATATTCAGTGGAGGGAAGTGGTGACGACAGTTTTGGGTCAGCATCCATATCTGACTATGAGCTTATTTATGAAGATGGATCGTTAGTGGAAGATTCGATAAATTTATCTGAAAATCAAGACTCAATAATAATCCATGTTCGGCCTAAAAATGATGCACAGAGAGAGATCCCTGAGACGCTGACGCTGACGTTAAATGATGGTTCAAGTTATGACTTGGGTGATGAAATTGTTGCCAGTATTACTATAAATGAAGCGACGAATGAAATATCTAATAATCAGTTATTCCTTGGTACCTTTAAGGCGCAGGATAGTGTGCCAACAAATGCCTCTGGTCTACTTAGCTTTGTTCTTCAGGGCGATAATTCTAAGGGCACGCTTACCTATACTTACGCAAATTTAGGAACGCAACGAACAGACCAGCATATTCATCTCTGGCCTTCAGGCACTATTATCCATGACATTAAAGATGAGGACCTACAAAGTAGCGGTAACGTAAGTGATTACGAATGGAATATCGAACCGGGGGGTATTTTCACTAATAAGCAGCAGATGCTAGATGCACTTTTCAATGGTGAGTTTTATATCAATATTCATTCAGCGGCTTTCCCAGGAGGAGAGATACTCGCGCATTTAGTATTTGATGCCTCAGCAGAACCACCAGAGCAATTACCTCTAACTGAGCAAGACGTTGATATAGATATTATTCGTTTCCTCACTCAGGCTACATTTGGAGCAACACCAGAAAGCTACTCCGAGTTACGGTCGTTGATAGATGTTGAGGGTAGTAATCGTGAGCAAGTGTATGAGTTATGGATAGATCAGCAATTCGATATTCCAGAGACCAGCATGTTGGCGCTAGACAACCATACCTATGACCAATTTCCAAGTTACAACCATGCGGCTTTGAAAACTGAGAGTTTCTGGCCTATTGCAGTTTATGCGAATGACCAACTTCGTCAAAGAGTCACCTTTGCATTGAGTGAAATTTTAGTCATAAGTCGTGCAGATGGGCAGGTCAGGAATAAACCCCGAGGTATTGGATCGTATTGGGATACGTTGTCGAGTAATGCCTTTGGTTCCTATAGAAAATTGATTGAAGATGTCACCATGCATCCAATGATGGGACTTTATTTAAGTCATTTACGCAATAAAAAGGCTGACGCTGAGGCTGGCACGTTTCCTGATGAAAATTATGCAAGAGAGGTTATGCAATTATTTACTTTTGGGTTAGTGCATCGCAATATTGATGGGTCAATTATCCTTGGTGAGGACAACCTACCAATCGCTACTTACTCAAATGAAACTATACAGAATATGGCTAGAGTTTTTACAGGATTGGGGCTCAGTTATGGTGTAAACAGCGCTGAGGAAACGATTGAAAATACTAACTTTAACCGTGGATTTTGTGGTCCAGCTAACTCAACTCATCATTGCTGGACTCAACCGATGAAATTTTTTCCTAATCAACACGATTTTGATGAGAAAAAGTTATTTATTGACGATGGCCAGTTAGTTATTCCATCCAGTGCGAGTCAGGATTCAGATCAGGCGCTAATGGAATTAGGTCTTGTTCTTGATGGCCTCGTCTCCCATCAAACGACTGCTCCATTTATCGCTCGTCGACTTATTCAGCGATTTGTTACATCCAATCCTAGCTCTGGCTATATAGAGCGTGTTGCGGTTGCCTTTGGGTCAGATGGAGATTTGCGCTCTACTATTAAGGCAATATTATTGGATACGGAGGCTCGCTCACCATCGGTATTGAATTCGAAAACCTTTGGGAAATTTAAAGAACCTCTTCTTCAAATGACAGCTGTCATGCGATTATTGGAAGCTAATTCAAAAATTGCTTTGGGAGCGGGCGATGAGGATGTTGGAATAGTTGGTACCAACTATCAATTTGCTCATCACTTCTCAGATGGCGCAACTCTAATGAAGCTTGGATCTGTCGTTCCTGTGCTAGGGCAAGAAGTACTTTCCGCGCCCTCGGTATTCAACTTCTTCTCTCCTGATTTTTCTCCAACTGGAGAACTAGCGAGTCAAGGGCTTGTGGCTCCTGAACTCACTCTTATCACTGAGAGTCAAATTTATGCGATGTTTAATGGATATGATAAGTTCATTAATAGCGGTTATAACAGCAGAAGACTGCCGTACCCTTTAGACCAGTCAAGAGTTTTACTTAACACAAGTCGACTGGATGAGGTTTGGAATAATAAAGAGGGTGATGAAACTGCAAAATCTACCGCATTAATCGATTACTTAGATTTCTATCTAAACAGTGGGAAATTGAAGCAAACCGATAACCAGGGAACTCGCACTGAATTAATTTATGCTTTGCAGGGAGCTTCTTGCGGGCCTGGAGGGACTACTATTTGTGAGAGAAACAGCTTGGCTATTTATGGCACTGCGGTCGCCCCAGAATTTCAGATACAACAATAAACCCTATTCACCAGGTCGATAGCGCCTTTCAAGTTTAGTTTGTCTAAGAGCATCATCAAATAGGGGGTCATGCAGAATTTCATTTGCATAGTTCTGAGCCTGGTCTCCGAAGTGTGGAGAATCCACGTCAAGTGTTGCCGAGCCGAATTGGTGTGTTCCCTGAACTTTTAATTGTCCGTCAGTGTCCCATGAAACTTGATAGTAAAGACCATCGCCCGCAACATTCGTTAAAAATCCATCATCTTCCAAACCCATTCCATAGATTGCCCTGAGTGTATCTGGACCGCCTCCTATTGGAATGTTGATGTCACCCCGAATGTGCCGATTAATATCACCCCAAAGAGGATCGATACGGCCAACTTTATCCATTAGGAGATCCGTACACCGTATTAGTTCACCAAGAGGATCAGGAGCTACTTCACCCTTCTGCTCGGACAACCATTCACTACCAAGCACGCAGGTACCTAAAGCTGCTCCACGACTATTGATATCAGTGGATAGATCCCAATCAGCAATCAAAGCCTGAGCTGAACTGTATATTGGATTGTTGTTAATTTGGCTTAGAGATATGTCTGCATCGAAAGCGCGCTTTAAAAACTGATAAGCTCGAGAGTTAATGCTGTATTTTTTATCGTGCTTTAACTCGAAGAATTGGTGTTCAGAGATCGAGTCCATGTCTTCCAGCAGTTCCAGACCCCTGTTTGCACGATTGGTCATTCTTGTAGGAAAGCCATCCTCAACTTTGTAATCTTCCTTAATCGGATTGTCAGCAGCTGCAGTAACTTTGAATGGCGTTTGATTGGCGCTATGAAGGTAGCCTGATGCTGGATTTGTTACCTGAGGCAAATCATCAAACTCCATATAGTCCTGCCATATCAGCTGACCATCGTCACCCGGAAGATATTGAGTCCAGTCATAGCCAGATTGTCGTTTTGGAGTTAACGAGTTATGCACAAACATCGTATTTCCTTCGCGATCTGCATAAACAAAGTTAAAGCTAGCGAATGATTGCATTCTCATTGCGTCCAGCCACTGATCAAAATTCTGCGCCTTGTTCATAGCTAACCACTGTTCCAACTGTCTAATTTCACCCATACCTGCATAGCGGACAGCATAGGTGCCGTGATCATTTTGAATCACTGGGCCATGGTCAGAGGCAAATACAGTTTCCTTAACCGTCCAAGGCAAAAACCCAAACAGTTTGACCTTAATCTCAATATCTTTGGCTGTAAGATTTTTCCATTTTCCATCAAGCTTGTATCTCATGGGATTATCTGGATCAGTTTCAAGAACAAAAATATCTACCAAGTCAGGTTTGTTAACGGTTGCACCCCAAGCAAGATTATTTGTAAAGCCAACCCCAATCGTCGCACTGCTGGGGAATAGTCCACCCATAATATTGAGGCCTTCATGACTTTGAATATGTGCCTCATACCAAGCCACCGGCCCTGTAGTGGGTTGATGAGAATTTATTGCCAAACGAGTAGCGCCATCTAACGTAAATGGAGATGATACTGCGATTGCGTTCGATCCTAAGGGAAGGTCATTGGTTAAAACGCCAGCAATTGATGAGAGATAGCTCTCACCTGTTTTTGAAGTAGGATTGCGACTGACAGGCCTTTGTCTTTCATCTTCAAACAACTCCATAATTGGGCCATCAAACCCAAAAAATAGTAGATGCCTTAACATGTATCCTGCAACAACATCTTTTCCTGTAATTGGGAAAATATTTTCATTGGTTTGTTCGGGATGAAGTGCCGCATAATAGTTAATTCCATCAACAAATGCTTGTATCCACCCGCGTGTCTCAGGTTTAAGATGGGATTCATATTTTTCATCTACGGTCTCCCAAATACCTAGCCACTTTATTAAAAAGTCAATGGCAGCTGCATCCTCTCCATTTATTGATGCGTTAGTACCGCGATAAAACGGAATACTGTCATGAATAATGGCCCAATTATCTTCAGCTTGGGCATAAGCGAAACCAAAAGCCGCGTCCACATCCTTGTTCCCGATGATATGGGGCACACCGAGGTAGTCCCTCTCAATTACCACGTCGTACTTCTTACCCAAATCTACGAAATTATTTAATTCTGATGTCTTCGCACAGCCATATAATCCAATAATGCACATTAGTAAAAGAGATCTAACAGATATAGTTTTTAATTTATACATTGGTGCCCTAATTGTATTTTTAGTTATTAGTGGGTAGCAGTTCGATCTAATTTTTCAAAAAATCCATCACAGGATCATCGGTATCGGTATTAAAGAGACCTCACCATTTTCACAGCGCCATATCACCTCGCCGTCTTGCAAGCTCACCTGAGCAGAAATATTACGTTGGTAACAATGTTTTAGCTTATTTAGATCATCGGCATTGATTTGATAAATGGATAGATTTTTGAACCGAGCTAGTTGACCGCTGACTTGTTTCCACCACAGATGCACTGAACCGGAGCCATAGGCATATATCTTGACACTTTTAGACCTGCCACATGCTTTTTTGATACGTTTTTCACTAGGCAATCCAAGGTCTATCCATTGGATAATGTCATTAGTAAGGTCCTTTTGCCAAAGATCTGGTTCATTCTCAGTACTCAATCCTTTTGTAAATAGTAGGGAGTTGTCTGCATTTAGACTAAACGCTAATAGCCTCAGCATGAAGCGTTCTTCTGTTTCAGAAGGATGACGAGCCAGTGTTAATGAGTGCCTCTCGTAGTAGTTTTTATCCATATCGATAATATTTAGATCTGCTTTGCAAATCGTCGCACTTAGTGCCATAAGATAGCTCCTAGCGATTATAAAAGCTCTAAAGCAGTTTAGCTGATCGAAGTGATTCGAGTGTAAATATTTTGTTTAATAAAGTTTCGCTGAAGTAATTTGTGATATGCACGGCACAAATATTCAGTTTACAATTTCAATTAAAACAGGGAATAGGGTATGAGACGATTTTTTAAGCACTTTACTCGGGTAGTGTTGGTTTTAGTTGTTATTTTGATTATCTATATCTCTAATATGCTAGTGCAACCCTATGACAGGTTGAGAATTTATCTTTCGTTAAATGCAGAACCAGAGTTACTGGTTTTTAACGGTTTTCAGTATCGAGATTTAAATAGAAATCAACGCCTAGATAACTATGAAGATTCTCGTTTAACTTCGGAGATAAGAACTGACGATTTACTAAGTCAGATGACTCTAGAGGAAAAGGTGGGACAGATGATGCATCCAGCCATCACTATCCAACCAGATTTTGCGTTGAAGATATTCCATCTTGCTATGGGAAGAATAGATATTGATGCGGTAGAAATTTTTGATCGACATATATCTCATTTCAACTTTTACGGTAAACCGACTCCTCAGCAGATAGCAAAGAAGCTCAACAGGTTACAGCGTGTGGCTGCTCGCACTAGATTAGGCATCCCTCTGACGATAAGCTCAGATCCTTTACATGAGGCAGCGAGCGGAGGTATTGCTGCCTTTTCTATCCAAGGATTTTCAGGTTGGCCGTCTCAACTTGGTTTTGCTGCCGCGAGAGATATTGACCTGGTAACACGATTTGGTGAAATCGCTTCGTCGGAATATCGAGCAGTTGGGCTAAGGACGGCACTTCATCCAATGGCAGATCTTGCAACTGAGCCAAGATGGCCTCGTAATTTTGGTACTTTTGGGTCCAATGAGGAATTATCCAGTCAGCTGACCAATGCTTATATGCTAGGTTTCCAGGGTGATTCTTTATCATCTGATAGCGTAATGACCATGGTTAAACATTTTCCTGGCGGTGGACCGCAGGAATTTGGACTTGATCCGCATCTCCCCAGCGGAAAGAAGCAGGTGTACCCGGGTGATAACTTTGATTATCACGTTGAGCCGTTCAAGTTAGCAATCGATAATGGGTTAAAAGTTATTATGCCTTATTACGGCATACCAATAGATCAGACCCAAGAGAATGTGGCTATGGGCTTTAACAAAGAAATTCTTACTGACTTACTACGAGACGAACTAGGCTTCTCAGGAGTGGTATGCACTGATTGGGGCATTGTAGCCAGTCGTGCATGGGGGGTAGAGGAGCTATCAGTTCGAGAGAGATACAAAAAATCAATAGATGCAGGTGTTGATCAATATGGGGGTGAGAATGATCCAGAGCATATTGTGAGTCTTGTTCAATCTGGAGAACTAACCGCGGAGAGAATTGATGAATCTGTTAGGCGTATTCTAATTAATAAATTTGATCTAGGTTTGTTTGAGCAGAGTATGGTCGATGAGGATCTTGTTGACTCATTAGTTAGAAAGCCTGAATACATAAATGCAGGCCTTGATGCGCAACGCAAGTCAATCGTCCTTTTAAAAAATGAAACAAGCAAAGGTCGCGCTTTACCTGCCTCTGAGGGGAGGAGAATCTTTGTTGATGGACTAGACGTCGAGCAAGCAAAGTCATTTGGTAATGTGGTATCCAGCCCAGATCAGGCGGATATCATCATTCTTTACTTACCAACAGTCTTCAATGGCAATCAAGCTCCAGGCTCAAATGAGTTGATTGACAAGTTTCTGAGCGGAATTCTACCCGATGGTGATTTGACATATGGATCTGACATAGTAAAAAAGGCTAAGACTTATGCTGATTATGCAACACTGATAACGGTAGTTGATTTAAACCGACCGGCGATACTTACCGAATTAAATGAAATTAGTGATGGATTGATTGGTACATTTGGTGTCTACGATTCTATTTTATATGAAGTGATCTTTGGTCAGTTCAGCCCTCAAGGTAAGTTGCCATTTGAGATACCGTCCTCTATGGAATCGGTCGAACACCAGAAGGAGGACCTTCCAGATGATTCAGAGTCTCCAATTTTTGAATTTGGGCACGGCCTCACTTACTAGAGTTAGATTGAGAAAAGCCCCTCTTTCGAGGGGCATATCAGGGGGGTAGAGTCTCTTTCTGAGGCGATGAGCCTCACTTTGCCGGTGTTTGGTGACTAACTAATCTCCTGAAGTAATCACTGTATCAATGACGTGAATGACGCCGTTTGTTGCATAGATATCAAAGGTTGTAACGTTTGATCCTTGGATCTGGAGAGAAACCTGCTCTTGATCCACTGACCACCACTTGCTGTTGACTGCCTTGCCAAAAACATCTCCTGGCTCTATATCATTCGCATAAAAATATAGAGGCCTGCCTTTGTAAGTAACTTGATGAGTATCATCCAATCGAGTAACCAGATTCAGTCCTGGGATATTGGTTACGTCACCATCTGAAACAGTCACAGGGGGCCATGTGGAGGCGCAAGTACCCTCGCAATTGCTTCCAGAGGAACCTAGATCATCGTCAAAAACATAAACGGTAAAACCTGGTTTCTCTGAGTTGTTACCACCCACCAAACGTTGCGCAACCGCGTCATAAGCGACCTCATCGCTTTCATTATTGGAGGTAGATACAAAATTGACTAGGTTCACATTTAGGTTGTCTCCACCAATAGAGGCAACAGTTGATCCGTTTGCTGAGAAGGCAGTCACTGAGTCGATTTCTGCTCCACTCACCACATGCTTGAGCAAGATGTCGGTTAGGGCAGCTGAATCGCCTAAGAGATTGCTTAATACGTCACTGTCTATCTTACTAAAAGCATCATTGGTTGGCGCAAAGACTGTAAACGTAGCTGTCTCATCACTTAGCGTTGATACAAGATCAGCAGCGCTCAGAGCAGTAACGAGAGTTGAGAAGGCGCTATTTGACGTTGCTATATCCACCACCGACTGAGTAGGCTCTCCTTTAACCGCGGGTGGAAGGATCACCTGATCCACGACGTGGATAACTCCGTTATCCCCCATTACATCGGCGAGTGAAACAGCTGACTTGTTGACGTACAGAGTATTATCAGATAGCGATAGTGCCGCGCTTTTCTCATTTGCCATTGTGACCTTATTAGAACCTGACTGAGCAATCGTTAAGGCAGCGTCCTGAAGAACCTCCGAGCCAATAATCACGTGGTTTAGAAGAATATCAGAAAGAGTATCTGTGTCTGCAAGAAGATCTGCAATGGTATCCTGACCGAGCAGGTCAAAAGCTGCATCCGTTGGTGCAAAAACTGTGAAAGTCTCATCAGAGTTGTCCAATACTGAGGCCAGACCAGTTGCTTGGAGTGCTGCTACGAGGGTCGTGAAATTTCCGTTCTCGACCGCCACGTCTACCACTGAGCCTAGTGGATCAGGAATCTCAACATCTGCGATCACAACTGTGTCTATCACATGAATAATGCCATTAGATGTATAAATATCCTTGGCGATAATGGTGGCTCCACCAAATGTCAGAGTGTCTGTTTCACTGTTGATAAGAACTGGAATATTAGCTCCTGATAGAGTTGCTGCTGAAGCACCGTTCAACGTGTAAGCAGTCACCGAATTTACCTCAGCATCAACAACGTGCTGCAGAAGAATACTACTCAGAACGTCGGTGTTAGCCAATAAGATGTCGATGGTAGCTGGGTCGATCATCGCGAAGGCTGCATCGGTGGGTGCAAAAACAGTGTAGTTCACTGAGTCATCAGACAGGGCAGCATCAAGGCCGGTTGCCTGCAAAGTTGCAACAAGGGTGGTGAAATTTCCGTCTGCTACCGCGGTCTCTACGATGTCCATACTTGGCTCGCCTTTTTCCGCTGGCGGAATCAGAACCGCATCAATGACATGAATAATTCCATTGTCTGCTTCAACATCAGCTATGATAACGGTCGAGGTATTGATCAGCAGATCTTCATTGTCAAGCGAGAGACCAATTGAATCTCCGTTTACCATTTCTACCGTTGAACCCGCGAGAGTAATTGCGTGTGAGGCATCTACTTCTCCACTTAAAACATGGTAAGTCAAAATATCTGTAAGGGTCTCAGTATCTGCGAGGAGGCTATCTATCGCATCCTGACCAAGCAGATTAAATGCGTCATCCGTGGGAGCAAAAACCGTAAACTCTGCGTTTTCATCATCTAAAGTCCCATCAAGACCTGCCGCTTGAAGCGCAGCGACCAGCGTAGTAAATCTTCCATCGGCAACTGCTACATCTACAATCGTTGTTGGATCTGGAGCCGGCTGAGGGTGGGGATCTGGTACGTAATGCTTTTCACCTCCACTGCCACATCCCACAAGGGTGAATAGAATGGTGAGGCCGAGCAGTCTTAGATGCGTCATGTGTAACTCCCTGAATTATTTTTCTTTTTGAGGATAATTTATTTTTAAACGATAAGCTTCTGCACCTGCAGGCTAATAAAACTTACCTTCAACTAAAAATAAACTGTAGATGGGACATTACGCCGCTATTTGAATATCGGTTTAATAAGAGGGAAGATTAATACTTTGGTGAAGTATATAGAAAGAACAAAAGTTGAATTAACGTAAGCTTGAATTTCCACGATAAACTGTTCCTAACACCTCAATTTCCTTGATCAGCATTGTGTCTATTTTGAGTGGATTTGTATTAAGAATTGTAAAATTTGCAATTTTCCCAACCTCAATTGAGCCAAGAGAATCTTCTAGATTTAAAGTTTTAGCTGCTGCGATCGTAATGGCTTGCATGGCTGTGTAAGGATCCACTCGCTGATTTTGTGAAATTCTCTTATTGCTGGATGTTACCCGATTGATTGCTGTCCAGGCCAGGGTAAGAGGTTCCAGTGGTGCCATTGCAAAGTCCGAATGATAAGAGGTGGATATGTCTCGACTGGCTAGGGAGTTTATTGGTACCAAATTCTCAGCGCGCTCAGTCCCCAGGCCATGATCCGCATACTTGTCTGCAAGAGCCCACAAATAAAACGGGTTTACCGAGGCTTCTATCTCCATGTCATCAATTTGGCTTGCGATAGAGTCAGTAAAATACCCCATATGATGGAATGTTAGCCGATGATCTAATCGTGGATATTTTTTCTGATCTTCAGAGACGAAATCTAAAACTTTTTGAATGCCTTTATCACCATTGGCATGGACATGGATTTTAAAATTATTGTTCCAATACAAGCTAATCTGTTTTTGTAAGACATTGAGAGGTGTCATCCATTCGCCATGATGACCATCCGTGTAACCATCTATCATTTGCATGGCTTGAGAGTAAATTGCCCCATCTGAAAACAATTTAACTTGATTAGGGAGGAACATAATATTGTTAGTATTAAAAGTTGGAAGTGTTTTGATAAATTCTAGTGCATTTTCATCACTGCCTTTCATCGAGGATAGCTGAGTGCCGTTTGGAATAAGATAGACATCATAAGGAGGGTTAGTGTCCATCTCTTGTTTGAGTAATGCATATTCCCCATTAAAGTTGATGTTAGGAAAACCTGGTTCTGCAATTGTTGTGATACCATTTTTTTTAATTAACTCAGTCATCAAACCTAGACCCCTCATGTAGCGAGATCCGTCAAGTAGGAGAGGGGCCATTTTAGGTGCTAGTGCCATCCATCCCCCTTCGTAAAAATGCCCCTTGTCCCAATCAACTTGTGGGTTTGCCCTAAATTCTTTTTCACTGATTCCCAGAGCGTTAATTGTGGCGTCATTTAGAAAAATTTCATGAAAGGATCTATGAATAATTGCAAGTGGTTGTTCCTTTGCAAGCTCATTTAATAGTGATCTCGATAATTCCCCATGCCAGAGTTCATGATATCCCCAAACAAAGAAAATTTCCCTTGGCGACGCTCTCTCAGAGATGGCTGAAGATAATCGGCTAATATACTCTTCGTGACTAGAAACCCCCTTTTGGATTCTATCGGGGAGTACCCAGTCATAAGGAGCGATAATTTCATTTGGCAGTATTGTTGCGGCGAGAGATGGATGCACATGAGGCTCAATGAACCCAGGCATCATAGTTCTTCCCTGAAGAAGGCGTTGTTTTGAATCAGGATATTTTAGATTAGCTAATGCCAAAGAGCCGACAAAAACAATTTCTTCTCCATCAATAACGACGGCCTCTGCATATTGCAGTAAAGGACCACTCATAGTGATGATGTCTCCACCAGAGTACGTTATAAATTTCGTGTCTGGCTTAGGCTCATTATTACAGGCTGTGAGTAAATAAATGCAGAGAAGTATCAAAGGATATTTCATGTCAAACCTCCTGCTGGTAAATAATTCCCATTACTCTATTCAAGCGAAATTATGAAAAATAACAAACAAAAGACATCATTGAATTTAGAATCCGAGGTCTTCTTGAGTGACGTCAATGAATATATCATCATGAGTGATCTGCGCATTTATTAGTATAGGTCGACAACATACAAAACAGTCTTCAGTATAGATTTGAGATTCTGATGGATCCACAAGAATAGTGATAGACTCCCAGCAAAAAGGGCAGGTAATTGATTTTTCAACGAGCTCAAAATTCATACTTATTTGGATTCCCAAGATTGAATGTCACTGGAGAAGTCTTTAGCAATTGCTCTTGCTGTCATCTTTGCGGACATCATCACACTTGGAGTACCAGCGCCTGGTTGGGAACTAGCACCAACTAAATATAGGCCATCAATATCTTCCGAGCGATTATGAGGACGGAAAAAAGCAGATTGAGTCAGTCTTGGTTCAACACCAAAACTATTTCCGAGATGGCTACTGAGTGTTGTTTCAAAATAATCTGGCGTAACAAATTCACAGTGCACCAAGTTAGTCATCAGATCAGGAATGTATCCTTCCTCATCTAGGAATTTCAAAACCGTATCGGTTAATCGGGGACCCTCTATTTGCCAGTCAATAGAGCTTCCATTATGGGGAACGGGGATTAGAGTATAGGCTGCATGATGGCCTTCAGGTGCCAAGTCAGGGTCCGTAATAGTCGGGATATGTAGGTACTGACTAAAGTCACTCGCTAATATCTTGCGTTTGAAAATATCTGTAAGTAACTCCTCGTAGCGAGGGCCGAGGATAATATTATGATGGCGAAGATCGATATCTCCAGTGTCTTTGAAGCCGAAATAAACTACGAGCAGCGACATAGAGTAGTGCATATTTCGAACTCTCCAGTCTGGATTCCAACGCCTGTGCTCTGAATCAATCAGTGACATGTAGGTATGAGCATAATCAGCGTTACTAACCACTATATCTGCGGCCATTGTTTCTTTATTATTGAGGACTAAGCCCTTAATTTGTGGTTTCTTGAACCAATTCTTACGACGATTTATGTCAATTTTGGTTACTTCAGCTTCATATCGTATAACACCACCTAGTTCTTCAAATTTCTTGACCATTCCATTTACTAGCGCGCCAGTTCCACCCATTACATAGTGGACACCCCATGTTTTCTCTACGAAATGAATCATCGAATAGATAGCGGGCACAACGAGGGGATTACCACCGATTAAAAGTGTTTCAAAACTGAAGACTTGTCGAAGTTTGTCGCTCTTAAAGTAACGGCTAGTGAAGGAAAACAAGCTACGGACAGCATCCAGCCTTAGAAGATCAGGTAAAACTTTGAGCATTGAAGGAACATCGCTGAAAAAGGTATAACCGAGTTCTAAAAAGCCTCGCTTAAATATAGCTTCAGCATCTGTGTGAAAACGCTCATAGCCATCTAGATCATCGGGTGCAATTTCCTTGATCTGTTCTCGTGTATGAATTGGATCACCATCATAATCAAAGAAGCTTTTATCATCGAAATAGATGCGATAAAACGGCTTGATAGGCACAATTTCTGCATACTTCTTTGTCGCTACTCCTAAGCCAGATTCACTCTGATTTAGTGGAGTTGGAAAGTCAGGTTTTTCTAAATTATGGGTATCTCTTTCAAGAGCAAAAAGCTCCTCAATGAAATGAGGCACTGTTATAACGGTAGGACCCATATCGAAGGTAAAGCCATTTACTTTTTTCACATAGGCTCGACCACCCGGGCCGTCGAGTTTTTCAACTATTGTTGTATCAAAACCCAAACTTTGTAATCGAAGCCCCAGGGATAGACCGCCAAATCCTGAACCAATAATGATGGCTTTCTTCCGATCTTGGATCACTCACATTTCTCCAATGAATACAGGATTACCTTGTATAGGCCTATGTTAGATCAGCTAGAGGATGTTCATCCTCTAACCATGGACTTTCAAAAAAAGGATCAACCATCGATTTCGTTACATCTTCGATACGGGCTGGGTTCCATGTCGGACTATGGTCCTTATCTATAGCAAGAGCTCTTATACCCTCGACAGTTTCTGTCTGGGCACCCACCCGTCGGAGGTGATTAGTATAAAAACAATGTTGGACAAGTGTGCGCTCAAGACGAAGTTCATCTGCAAGACTCATATGCCGACCAAGCTTTATTTGTCTGAGTGATACATGGAGCATAAGAGGAGAGCGTTTATGTAAAAGTTTACTGGTCTCTTTTGCCCAGGGTGAGATGCTTTTTCCAAGTTCCCTCAAAATTTCAGAGGGTGTATCAAAGCTGAAAATTTCATCGATCTCCGGATTCAACCAATTATCATCTTCTGGAAGCCTAGAATCATCAATTACGCTATGTAGTCTAGAAATACGTTGATCAACTGACATCATTTCATTATTTGTGAGGCTATCCCAGTAATCTTGTAGGTTGTCGCTGTTAATCGCTCGATCAGCTAGATCAGCGGCTAGAGCCTCGGAGCCATTTAATACTTTGCCCGTCAGCCCTAGATATTCTCCACAGTATCCTGGACATTTGGGTAAAAAATAGCCTCCTCCAACATCTGGGAATAAGCCAATATTTGTCTCTGGCATCGCTATTTTAGTACGTTCTGTAACAATGCGAAGTGATGCTCCTTGAGAGATACCCATGCCACCACCCATCACTATCCCGTCCATAAATGCTATATAGGGTTTTGGATAATTAAAAATTAAATGATTAAGGCGATATTCTTCGGTAAAAAATGCCTCTAAGTCTGGATCATTAGCGATACTTGCTTTATGGAAAAAACGGATATCACCGCCAGCGCAAAATGCGCCGAAAGGTCCATGTTTGGACGATCCTCTGATCGCAACAGCCTCAACCTCAGGATTATCCCGCCAATCAAGAAGAGCTCTGGTCATATCCCGAACCATACTCAAATTTAGTGCGTTTAGAGCTTCAGGACGATTGAGGGTGATCTTCCCTATACCGGCCGTTACAGCCGTAATAATGTTGCTCAATGATAGACCCCTGACTTTAACAATGGTGATTCGAACAGTAGCGAAAAGTCGATACAAAGTCGACCTTGACTCATTAGAAAAATTTAGATGTGTACTAAAAAGGCCTGCTAACGAATGCTAGACAGGCCTTTTTTTAGTGCAGCTAAGTTTATTACTCCTTAGGCAATATCAAACCGATCAGCATTCATTACTTTATTCCATGCCGAAATGAAGTCTCTCTCGAATTTTTCTTTGGAATCTCCTGAGGCATAAACTTCGCAAATGGCACGGAGTTGAGAGTTTGAACCAAAAGCAAGATCTACCCGCGAAGCAGTTCTGACTTTTTCTCCTGAAGCTCGATCTTTTCCTTCATACGTATTCCCGCCGGTAGCTTCCCAAGCAACATTCATGTCGAGTAAATTAGTGAAAAAATCATTACTAAGTGTTCCTGTATTATCAGTAAAAATACCTCGATTATCAGTGCTGATTCCCAAAGATCTCAATCCACCAACCAATACAGTCATCTCCGTTGCAGTTAATCCTAGTAATTGAGCTTTATCCAAAAGCATTTCTTCGGCGCTAACTGAATACATTTTCTTTAAGTAGTTTCGAAACCCATCTGCTACCGGTTCCAGAATATCGAACGACTCGACATCAGTTTGCTCTTGCGATGCGTCGCCTCTTCCAGGAGTGAATGGCACACTGAGTCCAGAAGCCTTCTCTATTGCAACATTGCCTGCTAAAACAATGATATCTGCGATAGCGACCCCAGACTCGTCAGAAATTTCTCCAAGAACGCTTAATACTTTCGCTAACTGATCAGGTTTGTTAACTGCCCAATCTTTCTGCGGAGCAAGACGAATTCGCCCACCATTAGCTCCACCTCTCATATCCGATCCGCGATACGTAGAGGCACTCGCCCAAGCTGTTTCTACCATTTCTTGGATACTTAGCTCAGAACTCGCAATTTTAGCTTTGAGAGCTTCCACGTCATAGCTAGTTGATCCCTTTGGAACTCTGTCTTGCCAAATAAGCTCCTCTGAGGGTACTTCTGGCCCGAGATAGCGATCGATAGGACCCATATCTCTATGAAGTAGCTTAAACCAAGCTCTAGCAAAAGCATCAGCAAACTGATCGGGATTTTCATGGAATCGTTTAGAAATCTTCCGATATTCTGGATCCTCACGCATCGCCATGTCGGCTGTCGTCATGAACGTTGTTACACGCTTAGATTCATCTTCTGCATCTGGCGCCAAATCTTTTTCATCGGGATTAATAGGATGCCATTGCTGAGCACCTGCGGGGCTCTTTACCAGCTCCCATTCGTAGCCAAATAAAAGATCGAAGTAACCGTTATCCCACTGTGTAGGATTAGATGTCCAAGCTCCTTCAAAGCCACTTGTTATCGTGTCGCTCCCATGTCCAGAGGCATGAGTGCTTTTCCAGCCAAAGCCCATATCTTCTATAGGGCCACCCTCAGGTTCTACTCCCACAAGCCCTGCATCACCTGCGCCGTGAGCCTTTCCGAATGTATGGCCGCCTGCTACTAGTGCAACCGTCTCTTCATCATTCATTGCCATTCTGGCGAAGGTATCCCTCACATCGAATGCACTAGCGAGAGGATCAGGATTGCCATCAGGGCCTTCTGGATTGACATAAATTAAACCCATTTGCACAGCTGCTAAAGGGTTGTCCAGCAAACGTTCACCGGTGTAACGCTTGTTATCTAACCATTCATCTTCCGCTCCCCAATAAATATCCTCCTCCGGAGCCCAAATATCCGCCCGTCCGCCTCCGAAGCCAAAGGTCTTTCCGCCCATTGACTCAATCGCAACATTACCAGTTAGTATCATTAAATCCGCCCAGCTTATTTTATTGCCATATTTTTGTTTGACCGGCCAGAGTAATCTCCTCGCTTTATCTAAATTGCCATTATCAGGCCAGCTGTTGAGAGGAGCGAAGCGTTGAGCTCCAGTTCCACCGCCACCGCGGCCATCCCCTGTTCTATAGGTACCCGCGACATGCCAAGTCATTCTTATAAAGAATGGACCATAGTGGCCGTAATCTGCGGGCCACCAATCCTGAGAGTCGGTCATAAGTGCATTTAAATCTTCCTTGAGGGCCGCATAATCTAATTTCTTAAATTCTTCCGAATAATCAAAGTCCTCATCCATGGGATTTGATTTTTGATCGTGTTGATGAAGGATATTGAGATTAAGTTGATTAGGCCACCATTCACGGTTGGTGGTACCGCTGTTGCTATTACTAGTCAGAGCCCCATGCATAACAGGGCACTTTCCTTGAGATTCATTATTCATTTTTCCTACCTTGTTTAGTGAAACTATTTTTTTATTAATTGTGAATGATAATTATTTGCGTTTAAATATAATACAAATTACACTTACGGTGGCTTAGTTATTTTCAATGCCTAATTTACTATAGTTTATGCCTTCAAACATTGATCGGTCTAGTAGTTTTAGTTAATCGAATTGATTTATTCTAATTATCAGATTATTTTTTTCTCAACTGCTTATCTCGATGAGATTGTTATTTTTTTAATTAAATAAAGGGGCGACTTTTACCTCGTCAAGATTCCTGCTACCAGTTAGAAATAAAGCCCATCTTAGCTGCTCGGAAAGAATAGTAATCTTGTTTATCACTGAATCAGTAGATTCCAAGGCAGGCTTGAGGAATGGTTGCGCCAGTGCAGCCATATCTGCGCCAAGACGCAGACATCTTGCTACGTCTAAGCCATGCCTAACACCTCCAGATCCAATTAAGCTAGTTGAGGGTAAGACCTGATTTAAACTTCCTAGTACGGCTACTGTATCTAAACCCCAGTTTAAAAATGGTTCAGCTATCTGCTTTTCTTTATCACTATTATTTCTCGCCAACTCTATACTCGCCCAACTGGTCCCTCCTCGACCCGCGGTTTCAATAAAACTAACTCCGGCCTCGATTAGTTTGGTTGCGGAAGTTGGTCCAATCCCGGACCCTACCTCTTTAACAATGACTGGAACGGGTAACTTTTCACAGCATCTCTGGATAATGTCTAAAATGGATTGCCAATCTCTATCACCATCAGGCTGAATCAGTTCCTGCAATGGATTGAGGTGAATCATCACGGCATTTGCTTCAACACTTTCCATAGCTCTAACCGCTAAATCAGGCCCATGTTGTTGTAGCTGAGTGGCGCCAATATTACTTAAAATAGTGGCTTGAGGAGCCCACCTTCGAATTTTTTGATCAAGCCCTAGCTCTAAAGCAGCTCGTTGGGAACCTAAAGCCATCGGAATATTGCACTCTAAAGCAGCCTCCGCAAGATGTTGATTAATGATCTCACCACGATCTGAACCTCCTGTCATTGCTCCAATGATTATGGGTGCAGAGAGTATTTTTCCTAGAAAAGATGTGGTTATGTCAATGTCGCTGAATTTTAATTCAGGGATAGGATTGTGCTCAAAGCATACTTGATCAAATGATGATACCGCTCTTCTTTGATGCTGTGGGTCTAAAGCTAAATTAATATGATCATCTTTTCTTTGTCGTATATCGGTCATGATATCAATCTATGTAATTTTGAGTCTACAAGATCAACTAAAATCATATGAGGCACTGTTAGCGCGGCAAGTCCAATAAACGTTAACTGTAAAAGTGCAGAATCAGCTGATTCTTGGAAGTACCAAAAAAAGCAAAGAGCAACTAGCCATGCCACGCCACTGTATACAAAGGTCTCGATGAGGCTCTTTGAGCGTTCCTTAGGCTTAATGTTTTCCCATATTCTTAGTGCATGGGAACGGCTGTGCCAAAAACAAAAATACAACGCAAAACTTACTAAAGGAGGTAGCCAGAACGCAAGAAGTAGGAGAATAAATAAATGTAGGGCGCAGGCTTTCCATTTCCCATTTTTGAGGCTAAACCCGAAATAAATTATCACAACCCCTAAATAAGGATACAGAAGATAACTGATTGCCTGGAGGAGTGAAGATCCACCATTTTCTCCAATTAAAACAGTGAATATTGGGGCTACTGCGCTCACTTGAAACCCAGGTATTGCGATACACACTAAACCTCCATGAGCAATTATTGGTAGCCAGTGGTTTTCTCCATATTCCATGATGTGTCTTATATCACTTGCACCAAAATGAATTCCCGAGATGATTAAAAACAAGGTCAAACTGGCTAGTGGGTAGATCCACCAAAAAATTGAGACTAATGCTGCAATGAGGATATAGCTGAAATGGAACGTTACCCAAGCTTTTATGGAATTAGGCCAGCCAACCCTGCGAGCAACCGCTCCATCAAGTCCGCCGTGCGGCACTCCAATCAATAAGATTGCAGCAATACTGAGATAGTCTAATCCGGTCATCCCCTCACCACTTCGTTCCACAGTTGTTTTATGAAAGGAGCTTTAGGCATAGATAAGATTACTTTAAGCCATTCCTTGATGCTTGCTGAACCTAGCATAAATCGGGCAAATTCATCTCCATCAAGAGCTCTGGCCGTGCGCATAAAAATTTCTTTAGACAAATCAGGTCGAGATAATAAGACGTTATTAAAAATTTTATCCATCCTAATTAAAGCTGTCGACATTGATTGAGGTACTTGATCATTACCCTCAGATAAATTCATGGCTAGTTCATGCATCTGAGATTGTATGGAGGAGAACCCGTAGCCGGATGATAAACGAATTGCACCGCTTGAGCCGCCAATAGTCTGCAAACCATCCTCTGACTTAGTCACCTGCTCCATTGGAATAACGCCAACTTCCTCTCGAACTAGTTCAGCGATTGCAATCCCTTGGCTCTTTAACCAGCTGGTCATAGCATCCTGATACCACTGCTTGTCCTCGATTTTTTGCGAAATCATTGTTGATTCAATCAAAAGATGATCATCAGAAAATGGTAGAGCGTAGATAAAGTGTAAACCTCGAGATTGATCTACTCGGAAGTCCATCAGCGTCGCCATATCAGTATTGGATAGGGGCTTACTTGTTTTAATTTCCCAACCGACAAAGTGTTGACGCAGACCTTGCTCCGAATGTTGGCTTGGCCGGCTATCATAAATTTTTAAAGCTTGATATCGGTCATCCCCAACTGATATTTCACCGCCTGCAGCTTGCCGCTCTACGCTGTCGACTTTGGAGCGAGTTAGCGATACACAACCACTCAAGCTATCTTCACAGCTTTGTAAATATTTAGCTGAGCTGAGACAGGTGTATCCAAAGCGTCCATTACCAAGAACAACCTCTCCATACTCATCCACAAGCCGCCATTGTTTCCAGTGCCCTTTTGTAGATTCAGTGATTTGGGTGCAGTGTTCATCAGTTGACCAGAAGCTCCAGCAACAGTCGCGCTGAGTAGGTGTTTTAGGCTCAAATACTTTTGTTACTAAGGATGTATCAGAGGACGATAAATTTCTCGCGAGGGTCATACCTGCGCTGCCGCCACCAATAATTGCAATGTCAAGTTTGGTCATTCGAGACACCGGCGAGTCCTTTTAAATGTTTATGGAGTTTGCCATCATGCTCTGGAACAGTTACGGGAATAAGTTCCCCTAGACTACGAATACTAAGTAAAAATTTTTCTGCCTTGCCAACCATAACACGACCAGACCACCATGCTAACTTTCGACGACGTAAAACGATACCTATTTGACGGTATATTCTTAGTGCAACAGCGATGGCAAATCTTGATCTAAAAGGTAGCAGGCGTATACCGACTAGGGCACTTTTATAGTATTTTTCAGCTAGCGTTAAAAGTTGATCCACAGAGTCGGAGACTGGCCGATGCGTATGGTGTTTTGAATTCTTTATATCCATTGGGGACACATCAATATTCAGCCACGATGCTGGAATATAACGGCGACCCATTTTTCCATCTTCCAAAACATCACGAGCGATATTTGTTAATTGCATTGCAATCCCCAAATCAATTGCAAAACTGTCTGCCCTTGCATGACTGCAGTTAAGGACTCGGCACATCATTAAGCCCACTGTGCCAGCTACCGCATGGCAATACCTTAAAAGCTCGATCTCAGTTTTGAATTCAACAGGTTTCTGATCTAAAAGCATTCCTTCAAGAAGCTCATGAGCCGCTGCTAAAGGGATATTAGCTTCTGTGGCGAGGTTAAGAAAATCGTTGAGTTCTGGAATTTTAGAAGCCTGAGAGGAGCTAACAGAGTCTAATAAACTGTGACTTATTTCTTGAAGGCTTTCCTGTCTATTCGGGAGGTCACCATCTGCAATATCGTCTACGAAGCGGCAAAATTCATAAAGCCGGGCTGCCCGAAATGCTAGTGAGGAACCAAGGAAATAGCTAGCCCAATAAAACGATTTACCATGACGCGCAAGTACCTGAATGGACTGCGGTTTACTCATAAATTAA
>NTJY01000023.1 GCA_002457245.1 SAR92 bacterium MED-G29
AGACCTTATTAGAGCTGAGGTGATAAAGGGTAAAAGTGCAGGATTAGAGCTTATTAATTGCTATAACCGCACTTTTATTCTTCAGCGTTTAGTTAAGGCGGCGCAAAGGGGGTTTGCTTTCATTGCATATTGGAGACAGCTTGAGTATTGCGTGAAGATAAAAATTTCTCCTGATGAGTTGCTTCCACACTATAGTACTCATGAGTTTGCTGGGAAACTCGATCCTCAATCCCTAAAGATATTCTGTGGTGCATCCTTAGCCAACATCGAACAACAATACGCTGGTGAATTAGAGTTTGGTGATCAAATTGATTATTTTTCTTACTCAAGGATGGAGGAATGTTATCAGGCCTCCTTAGAATATGGTATCGAGATAGATGAAGCGCTTTGGTCTATGCTGGATGAACTTGTTGCGAGAGTACTTGTCGAGTCTACTGATCGCTCAAGGGCTGGAGCAGGAGATTAGTCAGCAATTTTTTTAAGGCTGATCAATGAACTGGCTTAATTCAACTGCGGCTTCACGAAGGGCGGGTATATATTCAAGTAATTGATTTAGATCTTTTCGTATGACTGGGGCATGTGTGAACAAGCAAGCAAGTAATTTACCCCGATTACTTTTAATGGGTACGGCACATGCTACCATTCCATCAACGAATTCTTCCTGATCCCTCCCAATACCAGTTTTCCTGATCTCCTTTAATTCACTATCTAGGGTGCAAGGATCTGTAATAGTGTTGCGCGTATATTGTTTTAGAGGCAGATTTTTAATTAATTTGAGGCGGCGATCCTTGCCCATACTACTTAGGTAAAGCTTGCCGCTTGCAGTGCACCAACTTGGAGTATGACTCCCAACTTGTAAATGCATTTGTAATGGCCAATCTGTCTGGACGCGATCGTAATAGATCATCTCTATTCCATTTGGAATTGCTATTCCACAAGTCTCACCAGTCTTCTCTGTCAGTCTCTCTAAAATGGCTTGACGCAGTGCCTTGAAGCGACTGCTGTATAGAATTCCTAACGCGACTCCTTGGAGGCGATTACCGGGAACTATAAGTCCACGTAAGGAGGTCTGAATGTATCCATCGGACTCAAGTTGATTGAGTAGTCGGTGAATACTTGGCTTTGGAATCGATAGTTGATGTGAGAGATCGGCCGGCGAAGGAGGTCGCTCGGCCGAGGATATCGCCTCAATAATACTCATTGCTCTGGAGATTGCTGATTTTTTATCTGCTTTATCAACTTCCATCAGTATTTCCAGTTTAGCTCATAGTAGGCATTGAGAATTGGGCACCCTCTCGAACACCTGCCGAAGGCCAGCGCTGAGTAATGGTCTTACGCTTAGTATAAAAACGGACACCATCAGGCCCGTAGGCATGTAAGTCGCCAAATAAGGAGCGTTTCCAGCCGCCGAAACTGTGGTATGAAACAGGTACAGGCAGTGGAATATTTATGCCAACCATCCCCACTTGGATATGATCGGAGAAGTAGCGAGCTGCCTCACCGTCACGAGTGAAGATACATGTTCCATTGCCATACTCATGGGCGTCTATTAGATCCATTGCCTCCTGCATACTATTTACCCTGACAACTTGAAGTACTGGACCAAAAATCTCCGCGTTATAACTTTCCATCTGAGAGGTCACATGATCAATTAGCGTACCACCAACATAAAACCCATCTTCATAGCCAGCAATATCAGGATTTCGACCATCAACAACAACAGATGCGCCTTGTTCCTGCGCACTATCGATATAACCGAACACTTTCTGTTGATGTTGTTTTGTTATTACAGGTCCAAAATCATTGCTTGAGTCATGACAGGGACCAATTTTTAAAGTCTTCATTGCCTCTGCCATTTTACTGACTAGCTGATCAGCGGCAGCCTCACCAACAGCAACAGCAACAGAGAGTGCCATGCATCGCTCGCCAGAAGAGCCAAATGCAGCGCCTAATAATTGAGATACAGCATTATCCATGTCTGCATCTGGCATTACGATGGCATGATTTTTTGCTCCACCAAGAGCTTGACAACGCTTGCCATTAGCACTGGCAGTGCTATATATGTATTCCGCAATTGGCGTAGAACCCACGAAGCTGACAGCCTTGATTCGATCATCTGCTAAAAGAGTATCGACGGCCTCTTTATCGCCATTCACAACATTCATCACTCCATCGGGTAGCCCTGCTTTTTTGAGTAGTTCAGCAATGTAGAGAGTTGAACTAGGATCTCTCTCAGATGGTTTTAAAATAAAACAGTTACCACACACAATGGCCATAGGATACATCCATAGAGGAACCATGGCGGGGAAGTTAAATGGCGTAATACCAGCAACGACTCCGAGAGGTTGAAATTCGCTCCAAGAATCGATGCCTGGGGCAACATTCTTGCTATGTTCTCCCTTCAGTAACTCAGGAGCACAGCAAGCATATTCAACATTTTCAATACCTCGTTGTAATTCTCCAGCTGCGTCATGGGAAATCTTCCCATGCTCGGCGCCGATGAGGGAGCAAATTTCATCAGCATGCTGCTCAAGTAGATCTTTAAATTTAAACATGATCCGCGCACGCTTTATGGCTGGAGTGTTACGCCATGCGGGATAAGCATCCTGCGCCACAGATATAGCCCGCTCAACGGTTGTTCGTGAGGCTAATGCGACCTGCTTGCTAATCTCTCCAGTGGAGGGGTTATAAATGTCTTGATTACGATCTCCATCAGTAACTATTTGACCGTTAATGAGATGTCCAACTATGGCCATGATATGTTCCTCTTATTGAAATTTAGTTAAATATGTTAGCGTTTTACCAGAGTTTTCTATAAAGCCCTACTATGTCTTCAATATCAGGCACGCGAGGATTGTTCGAGGGTGACCCTGAGGAAATCGCCTGTTTTGCCATCGTTTGAAGGTTTGTTAAGAAATGGTTTCCATCGACGCCAAATTCTTTCAATGATGGAACCTGTAATTCTCTATTAAGAGACACTAGCTCATCCATAAGTTTATTAATAGAGACATCAGAGGTGTCGTTATAGTTCGCTGCGCCAATGGCGCGAGCGCAATCAGCATAACGATCTGGCGCTCCAGGAATTGAATACTCAGTCACTGTGGGAAGCAGCATCGCATTTGATAGTCCGTGGGGTACATGGTAAGACGCGCCAATAGGTCGACTCATACCATGAACCAAAGCAACCGAGGCATTTGAAAATGCAATACCGGCTAATGTCGAACCAAGCATCATTTTTTCGCGTGCATTTGCATCATAGGGGTTTTGGTAAACCTGTCGAAGGTTAGGTCCTAGCAATTTCATAGCCGAAATAGCCTGCATATCAGTATAAACGCTAGACTTTTTACTCACGTAGGCCTCGATGGCGTGGGTCATTGCATCTATACCAGTATCCGCAGTTGTTCGAGATGGAACACTCATTGACAATTCATAGTCCACTAGGGCGACGGAAGGCATAAAACCCATCCCCATACACATCATCTTCTCGCCTGTCTTTTCATCCGTAATAACCGTAACTTTCGTAACCTCTGAGCCAGTCCCAGCGGTAGTTGGGATTGCAATAATTGGAAGACCCGGCTTATCAACGATATTGGGAAATTTGTAATTCCGCATTTTTCCACCATATTTACCGAGTATCGCAATTGCTTTGGCACTATCAATTGGACTGCCACCGCCAAGTGCGATGATACAGTCATAATTTCCGTGCTTAACTTTATCTACACCATTTTGAATTGAGCTCACAGTGGGCTCAGGCACGGTATCATGGAAGACTTCGGCAAATATATTGAGCTTATTTATGCTTTCCTGAATACGATCACAGTAACCTAGCTGCACCATTATTTTATCTGTGATAATTAAAGGTCGAGCAAGGCCCATTTCTATCATAATAGGACCTAGCTCACTACTCGCGCCTCCACCGATCTGCAGAACTCTAGGTAATATTATTTTGGATGACATGATGACCTCATCAACGATTAACTTCTAATATTCTCAAAACACTTAACTTATCTCAACTTTATACATAAAATGATACAAAATATATTATTTTAGTCAATATTAGTTAAATTTAGTCTTAGTTAAGCTATTCCATTTTTTCAGCACACCTAATGCAATGTATGTAAGTGGGATCTATTTCGAGTCGGCCAACAGGGATTTGTTCGTCACATAACAAGCAGAATCCGTAATCTCCTGATTCAATCCTTGCAAGCGCGATCGGAATTCTTACTAACTGTTGCTTTCGTCTGCGAGATGCCTCCTGAGCCATCTCGGCTAGCTGTATGGCATCCATTCGGGATAATCTGCCCACCATAGATTGATCTAGCTGAACAGGTTTGCCTGAGTCCTTGGAGATTACTTCGAGTTCTTCGGTTGCACTCTGAAGTTTGAGGAGTAATTGGCGGAAGTGATTAGTAGTTTTAATATCCATAATTTTTTAGATTAAAGATATCCAAAAAATTAACATCGTCAGTGTTTATCAATGAGCGATTGTAATGCGTTGATTCCAATATTAACGCCATTATATTCATACATCGCATCTAGCAGACAGTCCCAGAGGAACTCTGCACTACTGATGTCACTTAGCACATAAAAGCAGGGCGTATCTCCAAAATCATGACGGATGATAACGCTACTAACTCTCGCCAAAGACGTTTGGGCTACGCTACCTAAAAGGAATTTATGCGTTCGTAAATCAACAGCACAAATTTTAGAAAACATCTCGCTAGCTTTTGAGCCGGTTACTGTAAACCAACAATGGCTATCACCGCGAGGTAAAATATAAGTCTGCTGAGTGAGTTCACGATGATCGCTAGTTGACCTGTTAACTAGATTTCCAACATCATTACTTAAGGCAAATATATCGGAAAGAATGAGTGCTTCTTGGTCAGATAACTTGGCAATTAGAGACCCACTGCTCTGTATAACCGCTGAGTTTGAACTTGAGGGTAGATGAAGACCTTGCTCACCTAGCCACATTGAAGCCCCTTGGCCTTTAAAACCGGTCCTTGGTAGAGTTGATAAATCACAGATTGCTAATTCCTTGGCCTGCCTTTGCTCGTCTATACTACCGTCCTTGGGCTCATAACTTTCAACGACACTGCTACTACCAATCATTGTAAAAATTGCTCTATTATTTTTATGCCAGTGCGTAAGGGGACTTCGCCGAGCTGAAGTGGTTGGGTCTGCTATAGACATGATTAGAGTTCCTGCCGAAGTGATTTGGGATCGTAAAAAGGTAGTTCTGTTACAGTAGCTTCAACAGAGTAATCTTCAGACGACTTGATCACAATGGTACTTCCAGACTCTGCTTTTTCTAACGGGACATAAGCAAGGCCAATTATTTTTTTCAAAGTGGGAGAGTAGTTGCAAGAAGTAACACGCCCAGTCATTTTGGTTCCGTCTAACACCAAATGACTCTCTTGCGGCATTGGACTATTTAAATCATCTATTAAAAATCCAACTAGCTTACGCAGTGGAGGCTTTCGTTCTAGCTCACTAATGGTTCGCCCACCAACAAAGAAAGGTTTGTCTCTCGATACTGCCCACCCCATCTGAATTTCATTAGGGTTAGACATAGCATCCGTATCCTGCCCAATAATAATGTGACCTTTTTCAAGCCGCAATATCCGTTGTGCCTCAATTCCAAATGGCTGAATTCCAAATTCATGTCCAGCTTCTATGACAAGGTCCCAGAGAGCTTCTCCGACCAATTGCGGGACATGAATTTCATAACCTATCTCTCCAACAAAGCCGACTCTGATGACTCTTGCAGGGATATTTGAAATAACTCCAGTGCGGACACCCATATATGGGAAAGCATCCGAAGAAAAATCTATATCTGATTGTAGCTTGGTAAGTACATGGCGGGCATTAGGTCCAGCGATGTTAATACCACAGTAAGCGGAGGTCACATTACTTATATCAAGATCCAGTCGCCACTGAGAATTCCATTTCAGCATACTTTGATAGACGCGATCTGCGCCGCCAGTTGTTGCGGTAATATAGTAATGAAATTCACTCAAACGACAGGCAACACCGTCATCTATGACTATGCCTGCTTCGTTTGTAAGTAGCGCATAGCGAGCGCGTCCAACAGGCTGCTTTTTAAACCTAAACGTATAAAAGCGTTCTAGAAACTCTGCAACGTCAGGCCCACGAAGATCAATTCCACCCAGTGTGGATACATCAACCAATCCAACATTATTTCGAATATTATCTACTTCATTATTAATGCAGGACTGGTTATCAAGTTTCCCTTGATGATAGAACGCAGGTCGAAACCAGGCCCCTGCTTGGAGCATTTCAGCGCCCGCATCGATGTGCCTTGTATGCATATTTGTAAGTCGTTTCGGATAAAAGCTCCGACCGGCACTGAGGCCTAATTTCTCGGCGGAAAAGGGTGGGCGCGCAGTAGTCACACCGGTTTCAGCAACTGATCGATTTGTTGCCCAGGCTACGATTCTTGCAGCAGCTAAGGCAGAATGTCGACCTTGAGAGGGACCCATTCCACAAGTTGAGTAGCGCTTTACTAATTGTATATGCTCATATCCATCAGATGTCGCATTAATAATGTCCGAGATAGTTAAATCTTCATCAAAATCGACAAACTCCTTTCCTTTTGGGTGAGAAAAAATAGGCCATGGATGATTTGGACTGGGCTTTGCACTGGAAATGATCTCCCCTTCAGTCTCGCTGATAAATCCTAAAGATTTAGTTACTATACGTGCGGCTCGGGAAGCTTCAGAACGGACCTCATCAAGATCCCATAAGCTATTGACCGAGCCGGCTAATTGAAGATTACTAGGACAATGTTTCAAGGTAAAGATTGCCGAGGTATCATTATAGCTAAGTTGCGCACCTGCCTGGCATGCTAGTTGATAAGCAGGCGCGTAGCCAACGGACATGCAAACTACATCACAATCAATAATGTCTCCAATTTCTTCACAAACTCCTGGACGAATAATTTTTCGAATATCAACGCTCTTAACGCTGCGAGTTCGCTTATGATGAGCCGCGTAGACCGCATAACCAGTTTTTACAGTTAACCCTAAATCAATCGCCTTTTCTGCAATTGCATCATAGATTGGTTTATCTCGTAAATCGACGATGGCTTTGATGGCTATGCCTGCATCATGCAGATCTAGAGCTACTCCGTAGCCATCATTATTGCCGGTCAGAATTACAGCAGCAGAGCCCGGATAGACACCATACAAATGAATCATTCGCTGAGCCGCACTACCCATGATTACACCTGGTAAATCATTATTATGGAAAAGTGCAGGTTGTTCGAGAGAACCTGTACAGAGAATAGTTTGAGCTGCTCTGACTTTAAATAGTCGATTGCCAGCCACCACAGGAAGCCAGTTATCTGCGAACCAACCATTGCAAACTGCATCTGTCATGACAGAGATATTATTTTTAGCTTCAATTGCACTGATCAGTTCTTGGCGAATTAACTGACCTTGGCAACCCTCTACATCAAATCTACTATAGTTTAGAGATCCACCCAATATTGGATTCTCATCAATAAGGAGGACTTCGCAACCGTCTACTGCAGAATCCAGAGCTGCTTGCATTCCCGCTGGACCTCCACCAACTACGACTACATCAAAGAACTTATATTGTTTGTCGTAATAGCTGGGTGATATATTTTGATCAATAACTCCAAGACCAGCTTTCTTTCGAATTACCGCCGCCCATTTTTCCCAAATACCACGGGGCCTAAAGAATGCTTTGTAATAAAAGCCTACAGGCAAAAATCGAGAGAAAAGGCCCAAAATAGAACCTCTATCCTTTTCCAGCGTGCCTGAATAATTTTGACCTTTAGCCTCAAGGCCCTCGGTAATTAATTCTTTATCTGCCAAAGCATTTGGATTCGAAGGAAGCTGAATCATGGTATTGGCATCTTGCCCGGCCAGAGTAAGGACGCCACGTGGTCTGTGATACTTAAATGACCGGCTAAGCAACCATTCGTTGTTAGCTAGCAGTGCAGTTGCAACGGTATCTCCAGCTAGACCATCGACTATTTTTCCTTCAAAAGAAAATTGAATCTTCTTGGTTCGATCTATTAATCTGCCGTATGGATGAGGTAGACGTTTTGTCATCACTTACTCTCTGATTTAGGATCAGTGACATCTGCGCGTCCATGGAATAGTTCGTCTGTTTTAAAGGTCCGAATAATTTCGTCAGTAACAGTATTCCGCTCTGCTAGAAACCAAAACGAGCTCGCAATATGACACCACCACTCAGTAACAATACCCGCATTATTATCATGGAAAAAAACATATTCTGCCCAGTCACGTGATGAGCTGGCAATGTGATCAGGCATTGGATGATATTCCCCACCATAACTAAATTCTGAGATATTCCTGATACCATTAAGAGGGCAGTTAAGTAGCTTCATAGATTCACCTTTAGTGGCTGGCCGCGGTTGCTCCGGCCTCATTAACTTGTTCAAACCGATAAAATCGCTCAAGTTCAAAAGGTCGAATTAACTCAGGCACCTTCTGGGTTGCCACTAATTCTGCCATTGTTACTCCGCAAATGGGGGTAGCTTTAAATCCCCATGTTCCCCAGCCTGCATCCAGATAATAGTTTTCAACTGGACTAAGACCCATGATGGGGCTGTAATCAGGGGTCATATCAGTCGTGCCAGCCCATTGTCTTAGGAGGCGAGCTTGAGATAGAAAAGGAAATAATTCTAGCGCCGCAGATGATAATGATTCCCGTTGATCAAGTGTGGCCCGCGTGTTGTAAAGAGGGTAGGGATCAGATCCACCACCTATAACAAATTCACCTCTCGAGGTTTGGTGCACATAAACATGAACTTGTGGTGAACTTACATGAGGTGTAAGGATAGGTTTGTATGGCTGAGTTACCATTGCTTGTAGAGGATAGCAATGTATCGGTAGTGGAATTTTTGCCTTCTTTGCTACTATTGAGCTGGCGCCCGCCACTGCTTGAACAACCGCTCCACACTCAACTCGGCCGCGATTTGTTTTTACGGCAGTGACTCGATTATTTGTAATTTCGATATCCTCAACTTCAGTAAGTTGGTGAAGCTCGACTCCTCTATCACAGGCTCCCTTGGCATAACCCCAAGCGACTGCATCATGACGCGCGGTGGCACCATCTGCATGCCATAGGCCAGCCATAATTGGGAAACGGGTATCTTCGGACATATTTAGATTTGGAACTAATTCGGAGATTGTTTGGCGATCAACGAGTTCTGACCTTACTCCTAGATGCTTGTTTACCTCAGCCCTCCAGCGAAAGCCTCGAATAGCTGAATCACTATGGGCTAGTGTTAGTTGGCCTCGGCTCTCCATCATGATGTTGTAGTTGAATTCATTACTCAAATTGTTATATAGCTTAACTGATTCGCTATAAAAATTGACACCAGCCTCAGTGAGGTAGTTAGACCTGATAACGGCAGTATTGCGAGCTGTATTACCTCCGCCTAGATAGCTTTTTTCGAGAATTGCAACATTATGTAGGCCATGATATTTCGCTAGATTATAGGCGATCGCGCAACCGTGGCCCCCACCACCTATGATTACAACGTCATAGTGTTTTTTTAGATCCTTAGCAGGCGTAAAGTGGTGTTTGGCGGGGTATTTAGAGCTGAAACCATATTTTAGAAGGCCAAGAGGCATTAATTCAGTCTCCTTTTAATGAAAAGACCGTAATTTAATCTAGCTTCCAAGAAACACCACCGTCTTATTGCCATCTAGAAAGACTCGTCTTTCTAGATGATATTTAACTGCTTTAGCTAATGCCAAGCATTCATTATCCCTACCGACCCCAACAAGTTGTTGTGCATCATAAGTATGATCAACTCTAGTCAGTATTTGCTCAATAATTGGGCCTTCATCTAAATCGGATGTTACGTAATGAGCCGTAGCTCCAATAACCTTTACTCCGCGGTCAAAAGCTTGATGGTAAGGTTTGGCGCCTTTAAACCCAGGCAAAAAAGAGTGATGGATATTTATGCATTTACCAGATAATTTTTCTGTGAGCTCATTTGAGAGAATTTGCATGTAGCGTGCAAGGACAACAAGTTCAGAATTGGTTTCATTAACGATTTCGATTAGTCGATGTTCTTGCTGGGTTTTGGTCGCCGCCGTAATTGGCAGATGAACGAAGCGTATCCCCTCTCGTTCGACCATTGGTCTCAGTTCTTGATGATTGGAGACAACAGCTGTTATCTCCATATTGATTTCGCCTTTACGCCGCCGGTAAAGTAAATCGTCGAGACAATGATCGTACTTTGAGACTAGAATTATGGTTTTTACGGCAACTTGGGGTCGGTGAAATTTCCATTCCATATCGAAAGACTCAGCAATGACAGCAAAGTCTTCTGTAATTTTTTCTACTGCCGGCGAATCTTTTTGCGGACGAAAGACAGCGCGCATGAAGAACTTATCTGTTGATTCATCGTCGAATTGTTCGAGCGCGCAGATATAACAGTTCCTTGACGCTAAAAACCCAGTGACAGCAGCAACAACGCCTGTTCCAGCTTGACAGGTTCCTGTGAAAATCAAGTTATTGTCAATGCTTTTTTCTTGCGTCATTTTGTTGTCTCGAATGTGTTCCTCATGCACCGCATTCTAACGGTTTTAATCATAAAACTTAAGTTAAATTAAGAACCAAAAAGATATGATCAGCGACGTATTACAAACATTGCTATCGTTAATCTAAACCTGTTAGGGAAACCATAGTTCCGTTACTGGGTAAGTTATATTTTTGCATTGGTAAGTTCCACAAATAATACGTAATCAGTCGCTGAAAGGTTCTTGCAAGGTACAGAAGTTGGTCACTCATATTCGAAAGACTTTTGGATTTATCCTTTGATAGACATTACACTCCACCCTCGGTTAATCCCACGAGTTTTGTTAAAAAATCAGAGGGGCAGGTGGATATGGATTCTAATGCAAATCCTGGAAAAAATTTCATAGAGATTATGGGACAAAGACGCTCATTTCCTCGTCTAGAAGAGCCGGCACCAGATAAAGAGCTGTTAGATAATATATTTTTGTCTTCTCTTCGCGTCCCTGACCACATGCACTTGAGACCCTGGCGTTTTTTAATTATCGGTGGAGATGATCGAAATCATCTGGGAGATCTATTTGTTAAAGATTGCTTGCAAAAAGACCCTAATGCTGGCGAAGAAACTTGTGAGAGTGCCAGAAAGAAAGCACTTCGCGCGCCACTAATAGTTGTTGGGATTGCTCATTACACAGACCATCCTAAAGTACCAGAAATTGAACAGGCTCTTGCTACGGGTTGCGTGCTCAATAATATAGGTCTGGCAATCTATTCTTGTGGCTATGGCTCGGTGTGGCGGACAGGGCCCTATGCCGTTTCATCTTCTGTCTGCGAGGGCTTAGGGCTTAATTCTAACGAGGAAATCTTAGGATTTTTATATATAGGAACGCCGATGAAAGCGGATCGTCCATTGAAGGCAATTAAAAAAGATGATTTTTTTAAGTATTGGCCAGCGAAAGTATAAATCCAATTCCCACGAATAATCAGTAAGGAAGCATATCTAATGAGTAAATGCTTCAAGGAATCGTTAAATGAATATAGATCAAGGGAATCCATTAGTCGAAGCCGCCCCAGATGGCAGTAAAGTCATGGTTTTATTTGCCTCTGAGACTGGGACAGCCGAGGAGTACGCTTTTGACCTTGGGAATTCGCTGCAAGCTGAAAACTATCATTGTGAGGTATGCGACCTGGACGACTATGAGGTGGATAATTTGAAGTCTGAGCGTCTCGCCATATTAGTTTCAAGCACCTACGGAAATGGGGAAGCACCCTATAATGGCGAGACGTTTTATGAGTGGCTTGAAACACAAGAACCTGATCTAACATCCCTATCATTTGCAGTTTGTGCTCTTGGAGACACTGGCTATCCGTCGTTTGCCCAAGCAGGAAAGGATTTTGATAGATTTCTTGAAGAAGCTGGTGGCACCCGTATTCTGCCGAGAGTAGAGCTAGATGCGTGTTTCGATGAATCAATTGAGCCTTTTATCGAGCAGATAAAATCTTGGCTACTCAAGTATGGAGAAAGCTTCAGAAAGTAAGTTACCCAACTCCCTAAAGATTGAAAGATAAATTATGGATTCTGTAAATCCGGATATGGTGGTCGAGTATTTCGATGTGGTTATAATCGGAGCGGGCCTGTCTGGGATCGGTGCGGCATGTCATTTGACGAGAAAAACCCCCAGTAAGAGCTATATTGTGCTTGAGAGTAGGAGTCGGATAGGGGGGACTTGGGATCTTTTCCGTTATCCAGGCATTCGTTCAGATTCTGATATGCACACTCTCGGCTATAGTTTTAAGCCATGGAAACATGAGAAGTCAATTGCTGATGGGTCTTCGATTCTACGTTATATTCATGAGACTGCTGAGGAGTACGACGTTCAAAGGCGCATACGTTTCGGACAAAAGGTAGAAGTAGTTTCTTGGGACAGCGTCAAAGGAGTTTGGACGGTCACACTGAGTGAGCAAGGGCAAACGAGGACTATAATTTGCTCTTACATATACAGTTGCACAGGCTACTATCGCTATGATAAGGGATATATGCCTGAGTTCTCCAATCTTGAAAGTTTTTCGGGCCAAATTATTCATCCACAACATTGGCCAGATAACTTCAATTATGACGGTAAAACGGTTGTGGTAATTGGAAGTGGTGCTACTGCTATAACATTAGTTCCAGCAATGGCTAAGTCGGCAAAACATGTCACGATGCTTCAGCGATCTCCCACTTATGTAATTTCGAGCCCATCAACTGATAAATTGGCAGCCAAAATTGAGCGCTTTTTACCTGAAAAAATGGCCTATATGGTCACAAGATGGAAAAATGTCATAGCTCAAATGATTTTATATCGGATGAGCAAGCGTTGGCCTGACTATATTAGAGATAAGCTGATTCATTGGACCAAACTTCAGTTGGGAAAGGATTTTGATGTCGATGTACACTTTTCACCAAGTTACAAGCCCTGGGATCAAAGGCTCTGCTTGGTTCCTAATGGTGATCTTTTTAAATCATTACGCAAAGGTTCTTCTTCAATTGTGACTGACCATATCGATCATTTCTATGACAAAGGTATTAGATTGAAATCGGGAAAGTCTCTTGAAGCCGATGTTGTCGTAACTGCCACTGGGCTTGAGTTGTTGGCTATAGGAGGAATAAAAATTGAGGTTGACGATAAGCCTGTTGATATCTCTGAGACAACCCAATACAAAGGTATGATGCTGAGTGATGTGCCCAATTTGTTTTTTGCGACGGGTTATACAAATGCGTCATGGACTTTAAAGTGCGATTTGACTAGTGAGTATGTTTGCCGACTAATCAATCATTTAGATAAAACAAAAAGGAATATCTGCGTTCCCAGAACTAGAGACTCAACCTTAAAGCAAGTTATGTCGATCGGTCTAGAGTCGGGTTATGTTCAGCGCTCAATTGATAATTTCCCAAAGGAGGGGATAATCTCTCCTTGGAAGTTACATCAAAATTATTTTCTAGATCTAATTGGACTGCGGTTTAAATCTGTGGAAGATGATTTCATGGAATTCTCATCAACATCGATAAAATAGAATTTTATCTTGAGTGCTGGTTACGAATTGTTTGAGATTAGCGCCCTTGATGAACTTTTATTCTTAAGAATTTGATAGCTAAAGACAGAGATAAACGTGATTGTCATCAGTACAATAATCGTGGGTGCTGGAGCACTGTCAATGAAGAAACTCAAATAAACTCCTAGTAAGGAACAAGAGGAGGATATTAGCAAAGCTACTAGCACCATAATTTCAAATTTATCTGTTAATAAGAGCGCTGTTGCTCCCGGAGCAATCAGCATAGCTATTACAAGGATCATACCAACTGCTTTTAAAGCGCCGACAATAGTGAGCGATAGCAGTGACAGAAGCCCATAATGGAGAAGCTTAACAGGCAAGCCAATAGCTTTGGCGTGTTGGTGATCAAATACAAAGGCTATTAAATCCTTTCCCTTTAATAAAACAAATGAGCACACAATCAGCGCGATCGCACCTGCCTCTCCGACCTCAGCCCAGCTTAAACCTAGTACATCACCAAATAAAATATGATCCAGATGAACTGAGGTCTCAATCTTTGACATCATTACTAGTCCAAGGCCAAACATACTCGAAAAGACTACTCCCATTACAGTATCTTCTTTTAACCGAGAGTTTTCAGATAAGAAACCGGTCATGATTGCACATATCATTCCCGCTATGAATGCTCCTGCCACATAAGAAAAGCCAATAATATAAGCAATTACGACACCCGGTAATACCGAATGAGATACTGCATCCCCCATCAGTGCCCAACCTTTTAAAACTAAAAAGCAAGATAAGATTGCAGTTGGTATCGAGATCAACAGCACAATCACAAAGGCCTGTTGCATAAAAACAAAGGTAAACGGTTCCAATATGAGACTTTGGTCAAACATTGACCCGCTCTCTCAAATGAATATTCCTTTTACCACGAATTTTTGATGCGATGAATCCATGTTTTGGTGCAAACAAAAATACTAAAGAAAAGATTATCGCCTGCAAAACTACAATGATCCCTCCCGTTGCAGCGTCGAGGAAAAAACTAAGATAAGAGCCTATGAGGGAAGTTCCAGCACCAATAGCGGTAGCTAACAAAATTACAAAACCAAATCGATCACTCAAGAGATATGCAGTGGCTCCTGGAGTTACCACCATGGCAATAACAAGAAATGCACCGACGGTTTGAAGGGCAGCAACAGTGCAGGCACTTAGGAGAGTAAAAAATAAAACCTTAAGTCGATTAGGATTAAGGCCAATAGTGTGAGCATGATTCTCATCAAAGAAAACGACTAAAAGATCTTTCCATTTGGCGGTCAGGATCATTAGAGAAAGACTTGATATTAAAACTAACTGCAAGGTGTCAGCTGGCGTTATTGCCAGGATATTACCTAGAACAATAGTTTGTATATCTACTGAAGTCGGCGAGAGTGACACCATAAAAAGCCCAAGGCCGAAAAAAGAGCTAAAAATTAGACCTATAATAGCGTCCTCTTTAAGTTTAGAGCGTTGGCTCAGGAACAGCATAGTACTAGCAGCAAGCCCTCCAGAGAAGAATGCTCCAAGAGCAAAGGGTAGACCCAACATGTATGCCCCTGCGACTCCTGGCACTATTGAATGAGATAAGGCATCTCCAATTAGAGACCAGCCTTTGAGCATTAGATAGGCAGACAAAAACCCGCACACCCCTCCTACAAGGGCACTAATAAAAATTGCGTTCACCATGTAAGAATAGCTAAATGGAACGAGTAGCTCATCCATTAATCTGTATTCTCGTTTTCATCAGGTGCATTATCACCATAGAGAACCACAGGCCTCTCATCATCTGAAAGTACAGTTACCTGTCGGGTGTCGTCATCGTCATGAAGCTGCTTTCCGGTTAAAACGAATCGTCTAAGCACTCCACCAAAGGCAAGTTGCAAGTTATCTTGAGTGAATACCTTCTCTGTTGTTCCTGAGGCCAAAACTGTTTCATTGATGAGAACAGCCCGATCACAGAATTGAGGCACACTTCCTAAGTTGTGAGTGGAGACAAGAATAATTTTATCTTCCTCGCGCATCTCCCTTAGAAGCGCCATAATTTGTTCTTCGGTCTTTACATCCACACCGGTAAAGGGTTCATCTAGTAATATCACCTCACTTTCCTGAGCCAGGGCTCTTGCCAAAAACACACGTTTTTTCTGGCCACCTGAAAGTTCTCCAATTTGCCTGTTACGATATTTTTCCATACCCACTCGCTCAAGAGCTAGAGAAACCATATCCCTATCTTTTTGTCGTGGTATTCGGAACATATTCATATGGCCATATCGTCCCATCATGACAACATCTTGAACCAGGACAGGGAAGTTCCAATCAATTTCTTCGCTCTGCGGGACATAGGCAACTTGGTTGCGTGAACGAGCTTTAGAAACGGTAGATCCTAGAATTTGCACTGACCCTTTGGCAAGAGAGACGAAACCCATAATAGACTTAAAAAGTGTGGATTTTCCACTGCCATTGACCCCCACCAGAGCTGTTATAGACCCTCTTGGGAGTGAGAAAGATGCGTCATATATAGCTGTATGCCCATTCTTATAGATGACGGTAATATCATTTACATTTAATCCGGACATTACTTACTGAGGCCCTCGGCAATTGTGGTAAGAGTTTCTGTCAGTAAATCAATATATGTTGGCACTTTCCCATCTTTTGAGCTCAATGAATCGACATAAAGCACGCCGGCATAGTTGGCTTCGGTTTCTCTTGCAACCTGTTGAGCGGGTTTTGCAGAAACAGTACTCTCACTAAATATAGCTTTAATTTTATGTTTTTTTATCTGATCTATGACTGATCTTACCTGTTGAGGAGTACCTTGACCATCAGCATTCATGGGCCAAAGATATAGCTCTTTGAGATTGTAATCACGAGCTAGATAACTGAAAGCACCTTCACTAGTCACCAGCCAGCGACGATTCTCTGGTAGGTTATCAATCATAGCCTTTAATGGCTTGACTGCACGTAAAATTTGGCGGCTATATCTCTCGGCATTTTCCTTGTAGATGTCAGCATTTCTAGGGTCATGATGAACAAGAGTGTCTCGAATATTTTCGATGTAAATCAGAGCGTTAGAGGCTGACATCCATGCATGTGGGTTGGGTTTTCCTGAATAGGGGCCTTGCGCTATACCCATTGGCTCTATTCCTTCAGTCACTATGCTCTTGGGTACTTGACGAAGATTACTAAAAAATTTTTCAAACCATAATTCTAAGTTTAAACCATTATAAAGAATCAGATCAGCCCCTTGTGCTCGCCTTATATCACCGGGTGTTGCTTGGTAATTATGGATTTCGGCATCAGGTTTAGTTATTGATTTAACTATTGCCGCATCGCCTGCCACGTTCTGCGCAATATCCGCGATGACTGTAAATGTGGTTATAACCCTGAATTTTTCTAATTCATTCGCGAACGAAACACTACTGAGTAGTAGAGTTATAGTCAGAAAAGACAGCACTCGGGACATCATGAACCTTGGAATTAAATAAAGGGGAATCAAGATGATAACACTTCATCACTTCCCCTTAAACGTATCGTGAATTTTTGACATCAAAACTAAAGATGCTAAGTCGGAGCTGGTGCTCCTCCCTTGGAGCTAGCAGCACATTAAGCTACCTTCAATCTTTGCTTTGCGGAGTTGTATTCTTCATGTAGTCGATCTACGACACACTCAGTCGAGTCTACGGCCTTAACGGCTCCAATACCCTGCCCGCAGCCCCAAATATCCTTCCATGCTTTTGAATCAGAATTCCCTCCTGATCCGAAGCTCATTTTTGAGGGATCACTTTCTGGGAGATCATTTGGATCTAAACCTGCTGCCACAATGGATGGCTTTAAATAGTTACCATGAACTCCTGTAAACAAACTGCTAAGCACAATGTCATCCGCATTGTGGTCAACAATAGACTGCTTGTATTCAGGTTGAGCATTGGCCTCTTTCGTGGCGATAAACGCTGAGCCAATGTAAGCAAGATCTGCCCCCATTGCCAGAGATGCTAACACTGCATCACCATTGGCTATAGACCCAGACAGTAGCAGAGGGCCGTCAAACCATTCACGGATCTCTTGAATCAGAGCAAACGGAGACAAGGATCCGGCATGCCCACCAGCCCCTGCAGCAACTGCGATGAGTCCATCAGCGCCTTTCTCGATGGCTTTTTTAGCAAACCGATTATTGATTATGTCGTGGAGGACAATTCCTCCGTAGGAGTGTATTGCGTCATTAACAAATTCCTTTGCACCTAGAGATGTAATACAAATGGGTACTTTCCACTTGACGCACATTTCCACGTCATGTTGAAGACGGTCATTTGAACCATGAACAATTTGATTGACAGCGAAGGGTGCCGATGGATTATCAGGGTTAGCTGCATCATATTCGGCCAACTCAGTGGTAATTTTCTCAAGCCAACGATCTAATTCTTCAGCGGGCCTAGCGTTTAGAGCGGGAAAGGATCCAACAACGCCGGCTTTACATTGGGCGATCACCAAGTCTGGTGTAGAAATAATAAAAAGTGGTGCGGCGACTACTGGCAATTTCAATCGCTCAGATAAAATTGGGGGCAAAGCCATAACTCAATCCTTTATATTGTTCAACGTTAAATGTTTCTAGGTCTTTAGCACTTACATACGCAACTCGAGTAAGAGCTGATCTTCGACACATCCTCATTTTAATAATAATTGTAACCTTGTTAATAAAAATGACCTAGCCACTTTTATCCAAGGGCGTGACCAATTGGTCGAATTGAATTTGGACTCAGCTTACAAAAAAAACTGTGAATTTTAGTGTAAGATACGAGGACTTTAGGTCGCCCTTTTTTTAGGAATAGATCTGGGAGTACATAAAAAAATAACATGAACATGATCCATAATGTTCCTAAAAACAACTCAGTTATAAAAGCATAGACCAATATGAAATTCATTATGAAGTCATCGATGTTGGCGATAGTCTTGATTGTTGGCGTTATTTTCTGGTCACTTTTTAGCGGAGTTTGGCTTGAAAACTCCTCAGTTTTTAAAGAGAACGGATTACTTGAAAATACTCAAGCGTTCACTTTAACAATCACTTTATTGTTTTTTCTGGCTCCAATGTTTAATCGCTTTAGAAGCGACCGATTACTGGCTGTTTTTTTCTCTTTTTTGACTTTAGGCTTTATTTTGAGAGAGCTTGATATTGAGACTTTTGATCTGCCAAATATTTTGATTTTACTGGGGTCGGGGCAGGGAAGAAATCTACTTTTGGCAGTTGGTATTTTGTCAACTTTAGGTTGTGCGTTGTTCAAATTTCGTTATTACTTAGATTTGTCTATTTGTTTTGTAAGAAGCAGGACAGGCTTTGCAGCTCTTAGTGCTGGAATATTTTGTTGGGTAGGAGATTCTTTTGAGAATGTTGAGATACCACACAACGTCTTGTACGAGGAATCTTTAGAGTTAGTGGGGTACTCCCTATTCTTACTTGCTGCATCACGATTCGCTCGTCGAGAGGTCAAAACGAGCAGGTTCATGCATTGATTCGGCCGCTACACCAGCGCCTATAAAACTATGCTCCTTGCTAATTAAGTTACCGAAAAAGTCGGTAGTCGGTTCTCTACTTATATGGGTGAAGATTCCAGACCCAGCCGCTGGAAAGTCTGGATGATGAATTGCTTGGCCGATTGTTGTGAGTTTTACGTTTTGATAATCAAACGCAAAACTATCTGCATTACTGATTTCTCCTTCGATGCTAAGCTTCAGTAAAATCGGAGAAATGTCTATTTTAGTGAGCGATGAGGAGACATTACCTGAAAACCCATTATTAGCAATGTTGAAATCACTTAACCAAGACTTATCAATGTTGACTCGCTGTCCAAGCTTGGCCTTGTCCTCAACGATAAATAAATTGTTTTTCAATAATAGATTTCCAGCGGTTAAGTTTATGTTGGGTGTGGATCCTGAGGAGATTAGGTAAGTATTATTGTAAATAAAGAGGTCACTAGAAGGTGCTCGGTTAGGTTTTGCAAAGTCGCTAATATGAAGGGTTCTTCCTGGATGCTGACTTTGTCCTCCTTCAGGACGAGCGACATTAACTTTTCTGGTGCCATCGCCCACGCTGAGGTTATAGCGCCAAATTATGTTTTTGTTACTACCTAAAATTTCGGTGCCGTAACCCTCGTTGTCATAAGTAAAATTATATTGAACTAAAATGTTTTCATTATTGTAGTCGACATGTATTCCTGCAGAGTCATTGTGTCCTCTTGAGAAGGCCGCCACATTATTTTGAGCAACAACATGCTTGCTGCGAAAAAACCATGCGCCACTGCCTCTATTTACTGAAACGCTTGGCTCAACCATAGAGCCCGAGCGAATAAACGAGTTTCCCTCCAAAAGACCTTGCCAGACACCGCTCATCAGCACACAGCTTCCGCCCAAGTTTTCACAACGATTATTTAACACGATAAAGTTTACATCGTAGTCTAAAGATGTGCCCGTAACCCCTTTGACATTTGAAGCTCTATGCCGCGCAGCAATACCAAATCGACCTGTCTCTCTAATGAGATTATCGTGCAAGAAAATATCTCTAGTATTGAATGCATTCTTTTTTGATTTAGCTGGCAGGGTCTCAAACCGAATTCCCGTCACTGTATTCTCAACAAATGCTTGCTCCTTAAATTTACTTTTGGCTCGAATTGGATAAATTTTTTCCACAGTTAAGTGATGAAACTCAAAACCTTGAAGAGTTCGACGGCCTGTATTTTTCACTAAAATACCGTATGCATTTAAATCACTGGGATTTGCTTTTACTTTATTATCATCAGCACTCTTGCAGTTTCCTGCGACATCATTGGTGATGTCACCATTTCTAGGACTCCATACTCTATGTGTGAAATTGGCTCCTGAGATTACGGATCCGTCTGCGAGTCGAGTTCTGCAACGACCTCTCGCAACGTCATTATCAAGATTTTCTTTAACACCATCTACGATCCATTTGTAGCGAGACGTTCCATTCCCGGAAGGTTCAATAATAACGGTCCAAGAGCCGTCGCCATTACTAAACGCCCGACCTTTAGGGTGCTTGGGATTCCAATTGAATAGATTGGAGTGAAGCCGCACACTTTTTGCTCCACGCGCTCTCACTGTTAAGCTGACTGAATCTGAAGTTCCCTTATTCGAGGATTTGCTTGTCTGCCGTGCCTGTTTTCGGAAGTTGGTAATAGTGAGATGACTAATTTCTATATGATCTTGGTCAATGACTGAGATCGCTGAAACATTATCTCCATTGCTTCGGGTAGCGCCATCAATTACGGCTGGCCCATCGGAACCATATGATGTGAAGAGTATGGGCTTTTCAGCAGTTCCTGATTCATCAATTGTGAGCTGGCCGTAGAAGGTATCTCCCGATTTAAATTGAACCGAGTCACCAGGGTTCAAAGAGGCAAGATTGACTCGATCAAGACTAGCCCAAGATGCTTCAGGCGTTAACCCGCTATTGGAATCATTGCCTCCAGATGAGCTTACAAAATAGTTACTTTGAGCCTCGATACTTGCCGAATACAGTCCACAAAGTGGGAGTGGTATAACAGTGATATACCACATAATTTTGCTGAGCCAGTTCATCTTGTACGGCGATCCCATAATTGACTGAATAATCAAACATTATAGCCACAAAATACTGTTTTATAGAGAATATGATTATAGTTATTTGACGTACAGTTTTATATTTTAGGAACTAAAAGAAGAGTAAAAAGGTAATGAAAAACTAGTATCCGAGTAGTAATTCTAGGGGTAAATATTTGCCTTAAAATTTATCAAATGTTACGGTCAAAAACCGTTTGCTAATCTATGTTGTTCTTATAAATAGAGAATTGGAAAATATGAATAAAGAGTTACCTTTCAGCCAGGTTATGCCAGTACGATTCAGTGATTTGGATGCACAAGGCCACCTCTATTTTGCTAACTATTTAGTCTATGGCGATGAGGTTGTCAGCAAGTATATGGAAGAGCTTGGATTAAATATTATGGATCCTAGTAGAACGCCATGTCTCATCTTTACTGTGGATATTAATTGTGAATACATCAACGAAATGCCGGGCGGTAGCGAGGCAATGATTTGCGTGGGTTACAGTCGTCTTGGTAATTCTAGCGCCGATGTTGTATTTGAAATATATAATTCACGATCTGAAAAGTTGATGGCTAAAGGTAGTATGACGCAGGTTTTTGTTGATCCAACAACCAGAAAATCAATGCCTATTCCTGATTTTTATAGGGGCGGGGTAATTGAAAATCAACCTGGTCTTGCCTAATTAAATTAATTTTTTAGGTTGATGATCTAGTTGAGGATTCAAATGCAAAAAACGTTATGGTTTCTGTCATTCTTTTTACTTCCTTCCATCTGTAACGCAGTGGATATAAAAATGCCGAGTTCTGTTCAGCAATGGCCAACAGCAACTCCATCCGAGAGGGGCTTGAATGAAGTTGTGCTAGAGGAACTGCATCGAGAGTTTGAGGATGGAAAGCATGGATATGTTAATAGTTTCCTTCTTGTAAGAGGTGGAGATTTAGTTTTCGAGAGATATTATGATGTCGATTATCAGAGCCTCACAAAAACAAGTAAGCTCCAGCAAAAGCGTATCATGGAGAACAATTATGGAGATAATGCCACCTCTCAATATAACTACCATGACCCTGAGTGGCATCCTTACTATCAAGATACTAGACTTCATACGATTCAATCAGTGACTAAAAGTGTTACTTCGGCACTTTTTGGAATTGCCATTGGACGAGGCGAGTTAAGTAGTCTGGATGAGAGAATTTTTCAGTATTTTCCTCGTCTTATGTCCCTCTTTGAGGATCCACTTAAGAAATCGATCACAATCAGAGACCTTCTTACGATGTCCGCAGGGATCAAATGGGATGAATTTACGCATGCTTATACCAATCCATTAAACGATGCCGCCAGCATGGAAAGTAGCGATGATTGGTTAAAGTTTATTTTATCTCCTCCAATGGCTTTCCCGCCAGGTGAGCAATTTGTTTACAACAGTGGCATAACTATTCTGCTATCTCATATCCTTCAAAAGTCTGTGGATATGCCAGTAGATGAGTACGCGCAGAAATACTTGTTTGAGCCTTTGGGGATAAAAGACTTCTATTGGAAAAAAACTCCGAGAGGTTTAATTGATGCCGAAAGTGGTCTGTATCTGACCTCAACAGACTTTATGAAACTTGGGCAGCTCTACCTAGATAATGGGAACTGGAGAGGCGCTCAGATTCTACCTGAAGGGTGGGTTGAGTCTACCATGGCGCCCGCCTTTGATACTGGCTACATGGGGAATAGTTATGGTTTCCAATGGTGGTTGGCACCGTATGATGAAGGAGGAGATAATTGGATGTTCAGTGGCAGCGGATATGGAGGTCAATATCTTTTAATTATCCCTGAATACGAGTTGGTGATGGTGTTTAATGGATGGAATATATTCGATAAGGCAAGGCCTGCGAAAGAGTATCTAGCGAGTAGGGTTCTTAAGGGAATTATGAGCGCCGAAGGAGTTAAATAAAAAGAGGACAAGCAATGCTTGGCCTCATAGAACATCCTCAATGTCTCTAGCTTTAGGAACAATCTCGGCGAATATATTTTCAAGCCGGATTGGGGTAATATTGTAAACACATCAATAACGATTACTTACTCTAACTAAGGACAATAATATGAAAAACCTAATATTTTGCGCGGCTTGGATGGTCATGGCTATGGCGTCTTCGGTGAGTTTTTCGGCGCACCATGAAGAATCCGACCCCATCGTGATCGGCGATGT
>NTJY01000024.1 GCA_002457245.1 SAR92 bacterium MED-G29
CAGTCGCCTCACCGCAAAAATAAACATCGCTACACGACTTCAAAGTCGATCTGCATTCAGTTTGACTTGGCCAAGGTCTGTAGTAATGACCCTCAAAAAAATGAATTACAACTGGACAGACGGTACTCAGCCATTTTTAGAAGGAGACTGTATCCATGAATCTAGATCCTCAAGAAATTTCTAAATTTGAAGAACTTGCAAGCAGGTGGTGGGATCCTGGCAGCGAATTTAAGCCATTACATGAAATCAATCCTCTTCGAGCTAATTGGATTGACAAACGCGCCGAAGTGGCCGAAAAGACTTTGCTGGACGTCGGATGTGGTGGAGGTATCTTTTCTGAAGCAATGGCACAAAGAGGTGCGATTGTCACTGGGATAGATATGGGAGATGCACCACTTGCCGTGGCAAACCTTCACAAACTAGAGTCAGGGCTAAATATTGATTATTTTAAGGCAACCGCCGAGTCCTTTTCAGATTCGAATTTTCAGCGCTTTGATGCCGTCACATGCCTTGAAATGCTTGAACATGTTCCCAACCCCGCATCAGTAGTAAAGGCCTGTGCCTCAATGACAAAGCCGGGAGGTACTTTGTTTTTTTCTACCATTAATCGAAACCCTAAGTCATATCTTTTCGCCATCATCGGGGTGGAGTATGTCCTAAAAATGCTTCCAAAGGGTACGCATGATTTTGCCAAATTCATCAAACCATCGGAACTTACCTCATGGATCAGAGATGCCAGTTTGGAACTTCAGGATATAACGGGATTGCTTTATAACCCAATAACGAAAAACTACAAACTTAGTCAAAATGACGTTGATGTTAATTATATGATCAGCGTAACAAAGCCACTATAAGCTCGGATAAACGCCTTCCAATGCTCAAATTTAAAGCTCTACTCCTAGATTTAGACGGAACTCTTCTGGATACCGCCCCTGATTTTGTAACTGCTTTGAATAAGCTATTGGTAAAACATGGTCGTGATGAGCTGCCTGAGTCCGCCATCCGAAACAGCGTAACTAATGGATCCGCTGGATTGATCCAAGATGGCTTTAAAATCGATGCTGAGCATCCAAATTTCGAGTCAATCAGGCAAGAATATCTAGATCTGTACTTTGATAACCTGGCAGAGAAAACAACCCTCTTTCCTGGTCTTAAAAAGGTCTTAGTCTCATGTGACGCCAAAGTTATCCCCTGGGGTATAGTTACCAATAAACCATGGAAATATAGTGAAGCTGTGTTAAAACAACTAAATTTGTTGGATGATTCGTCGGTGGTTATTTGTCCAGACCATGTGAAAAGTCCTAAACCTAATCCGGAAGCTCTACTTTTAGCATGCTCAAAACTTAATATTGAACCTGGGGATTGTCTTTACATCGGGGATCATTGCCGCGACATTGATGCAGGTCGAGCTGCAGGTATGGCCACGATTGCGGCGGGCTGGGGCTATATTGACGAGAGAGATAATATCGGACATTGGAACGCAGACCATGTAGTGCTGAAATCTGAAGATCTTCATCACTTATTATTTAAATAATAATTTAGGAGCAATCCCTTGCTTTCCAACTCCGAAATGATTAGCTATCGCCCTCCTTCGAATCATCTATTTGGTCGTATTATTTTGATTACCGGTGCAGGCAGTGGGATAGGGAAAGCGGCGGCCTTTTGTTGCGCACAAGCCGGAGCAAAAGTAATCTTAGCGGGAAGGACCACTGAAACATTAGAGGCAACCTACTCTCTAATTGTTGAAAATAACTATCAAGAGCCGAGTATCTATCCACTTGACTTGGAGGGGGCATCAACTAGCGATTATGAGTTATTAAGTGAATCTATCGCAAACCAGTTTGGTCGCTTGGATGGTTTGCTACAAAACGCAAGTATACTCGGCCAGCGGACACCTCTGACATATTATTCGCCAGAACTGTGGGACAAAGTTATGCAAATCAATGTGACTTCACAATTTAAAATGACTCAGTGCTTGATAAGCGTACTAGAAAAATCTAGTGATGCATCCGTTATATATACTAGCTCGGGGGTTGGCCGGATTGGGAGGGCATACTGGGGAGCTTATGCAGTATCAAAATTTGCAATTGAGGGGATGGCACAAGTTTGGGCATCAGAAATAGATGGCCTAGGATCGATAAGAATGAACGTAATAAATCCAGGTGCAACAAAAACCCAAATGCGAGCAGACGCATTTCCTGCAGAGGACCCAGAATCACTGAAAAAACCTCTAGAAATTATGCCCGTTTATATGTACTTACTTGGACCTGATAGCTCAGGAGTGAATGGGCAGTCTATCGATGCTCAATTGCCAAATAAATAACATCTAGCGATAGGAGCTACCTCTGGCCCTCAACTTACGCTCTTTTCTCTCCCGAATATCTTTTAAAACATTTCTTTCACTGAATTGGGGCGGTCGAAGTGAAACCTCATTAAACAAAGAAACCACTTGTTTGGGATCCAATTCAATAAATTCAGAACTTCGCACAAACGACGGCAGTTGGATTGGCCCGTAACTTATACGTTTTAATCGATTAACCTCTACACCCTGAGACTCCCATAGACGACGCACCTCTCTGGTCTTTCCCTCAGCCAAAATAACTCTAAACCATCGATTACTGGACAGGCGCTCTTGATCTCCAGAAGTTCTAGCATGCTGGGCCTTCACGGTTTGAAACGAAGAAACTCCATCTTCTAAAATTACCCCTTCTGTTAAACGCAAGATCATCACCTCATCTACTTCTCCATGAATACGCACCATATACTCGCGCTTAACTTCATATGACGGATGCATTAGCCGATTGGCCAACTCGCCATGAGTAGTAAATAAAAGTAGTCCACTCGTATTAATATCCAGACGCCCAACTGCGATCCAACGACCTACACTCAGTTTAGGCAGTTGATCAAAAACTGTGGGACGTCCCTCCGGATCGCTACTGGTGCTAACTTGACCCTCTGGCTTGTTGTACATTAAAACTCGAGGACTATTATCTAAATTAATTTTAATAGGCCGACCATCAACCAATATTCGATCTGAGGATAACGCCCTATCGCCGAGTTTCGCGATTGACCCATTGACGGACACGCGACCATTTGATATCCATTTCTCTAGTTCACGGCGCGAACCAAGACCCGCTGTCGCCAAAATTTTCTGCAACTTCTCACTCATCAATTTTTTCGGCTTCTGATAAATCAGAAATACCACCAATTGAGTTTTTTGATTGGTTAATGGGCGTTGGATCGTCCAAATTTTCCTCAGCAGCTATGGTAGTCTCATCATTTGCGGCAACAGGGCCTGTTGCCTGATCTGGAGTCAATGCCAACTCCAGAGCCGGATCTAATTCAGAGAAGTCCTTTATTTCTGAGAGTGCAGGCAAATCCTCTAAAGTTTTCAAATTGAAATAATCAAGGAATTGTTTGGTGGTTGCATAGAGTGCAGGTCGACCAGGAACATCGCGATGTCCCACTACTCGAATCCACTCTCGCTCTATCAAAGACTTTACAATATCTGAGCTAACTGCAACTCCTCGCACCGACTCAATATCTCCTCGAGTTAGCGGTTGACGATAAGCTATCAACGCTAACGTCTCTAACATCGCACGAGAATAACGCTTTGGCTTCTCTTCCCACAGACGATTTATCCATGACGCAAGATCTTGATCAACTTGAAATCGATAACCACTAGCCACCCTTTTTAATTCAAATCCACGATCTCTGCAATCTTCCTGTATTTCCTCTAAAGCCGCTCGAATTTGATCGCGAGGTGGCTTTTCGTGATCCTCAAATAAGCCCTCAATACGCGACAGATCGAGTGGTTTGCCCGCAGCCATTAAAGCACCTTCGATAATTTTTCTTAAAAGATCCGATTTCATGATGACTTAGCTTTAATGTGAATAGGTCCAAAAGATTCGTTTTGCACAATCTCCACTAATGACTCCCTTATCAACTCCATAATAGCTAGAAAAGTAACTACCACTCCCAGTCTACCCTCACTTTTCTTAAACAAAGTGGCAAAGGGAACAAACTGTTTGTCGCGAATATTCTCCAGTATCTGAGACATTCTCTCTCGTGTGGATAGCTTTTCGAGCTGAATATGGTGTGACTCAAACATTTCCGCTCTTTTCATTACGTCCGAAAGCGCCATCAATAATTCTTGCATATGTACCTCTGAATACTGCTTTTCATTCTTTTTATCTGGTGATTCCGCACTGGCTTGATAGATATCTCGTCCCATCCGAGGCATCTCGTCAATATCCTCGGCCGCCATTTTAAATCGCTCATAGTCCTGCAGTCGCCTAATTAATTCAGCTCTAGGATCGCCCTCATCATCATCTTCTGCAACCTGTCTCGGCAAGAGAATCCGAGATTTAATTTCAGCTAACATTGCTGCCATAACTAAGTACTCCGATGCCAGCTCCAACTGAATAGTCGACATAAGATCTATGTAACCCATGTATTGTTTCGTAATCTCAGCAACATCAATTTCTAGGATATCGAGATTTTGACGTCGAATTAAATAGAGCAACAGATCTAGGGGGCCTTCAAATGCCTCAAGAATTATTTCGAGGGCATCAGGTGGAATATATAGGTCTTTCGGAAGAGCAGTTAACTCTTTCCCTTGCACAACAGCAAAAGGCATCTCTTCCTGTCGAGACATCGATAGCCCCGCATTACTCTCTTCAGATGCATGCTGATTAGTCTTTTTAGAGAGCACTTCGTTCGCCACTTCATTTCCCATGAATTCTATCTACTCATTATAACTAGTATACCTGTTACTGCCATGTGGATTATGCAAAATCTGAAAAATCACCCGCACCCTGACGTAGCAATTGAGGCGTATGATCCGTTAAATCTATTACTGTAGTTGGTTCTAATCCACAGTATCCTCCATCAATAATCACATCGACATGGTGGTTCATTAGCTGTTTAATTTCGTAGGGATCAGTTAAAGGATATTGATCATCAGGCATAGTCAAAGTAACGCTCATAATAGGCTCCCGTAATTCTTCTAACAACGCTTTCACAATAGCGCTATTGGGAACCCTAATGCCAATTGTCTTTCTTTTAGGGTGCTGAAGTCTTTTTGGAACCTCTGATGTAGCATTTAAGATAAAAGTGAACGGCCCAGGAGTTTTTGACTTGAGAAGTCGAAAGGCACTATTTTCAACCCGGGCATAACTACCAAGCTCAGATAGGTCTCTGCAAACTAACGTGAAATTATGATTTTTATCCAACTGCCGAATGGATCGAATCCGCTCGAGAGCACTCTTATCTCCTAAGTGGCAACCAATCGCATAAACAGAGTCAGTAGGGTAAATCATCACCCCTCCGCGGCGCAGCGAATCAACCGCTTTGGCGATTAATCTTTCTTGAGGGTTTTCAGAGTGAACAAACAAATATTGACTTACCAAGATTAAGATCTCCCACAACTTATAAAACAACGATTAGTTTATATCAGCTACCGCGTTTGTCGATGAAAAACAATGTCATGCAATTAGTCTCGTAGTCGACAACACAACATAAATCGATACAATGCTTGTTTTTATTGTTTTATAAGTGACATGAAGGCATCCAAAGTTACGACTGCCAATTACAAGCCTGCAAATCTGTCTCAAAAACCATCAGGTGTTTTGTGGAGCCTTTTGTTTTGCCTGCTGATACCAATGATAATACTCAATAAATTAAGTGGAGAAGCCTACTTAGGTGTCAAAATAAGTATTGTTGTTGCATTTATTTTTCCTTTGACTTTTGGTATCAAAGAATTTTTCGCCACTAATAAAATAGACTTATTCTCTGTTCTGGGAGTCATAAGCGTACCCCTGACTGGTGGTCTCAGTCTTTTAGAAGTTGATGCAATCTATATCGCGATCAAAGAAGCCGCAATTCCGGGGATTCTTGGCATTGCAATTTTATTATCACTCCGAACACCAAATCCTTTTATTCATTCGCTGTTTAAAAATCCAGCAGTCATTAATGTCGAGGCTTTTACCCAATCTCTTGAGGACAATAACTGTCATAAAGGCTTTGACATCTTAATAACCAATGCTACTTGGCTGCTCTCAGGTTCCTTTTTTCTGGCCTCAACCTTAAATTTTTTCCTAGCAATTTTCATCCTTACAGCAGACCCAGGAACGGAAATTTTTAATCAGCAACTAGGTCAAATGCTTGCACTAAGCTTCCCAGTCAATGCTCTTCCTGCAATGCTGGTTAACATCGCTAATTTAGTTTATGTTTCAAGAGGTATAAAGCGTTTGACAGGTCTTTCACTAGAAGAAATCATTAATCTAAAATAAGAGAACAAACATTATGTGGTATTCAATTTTTGGCGAGGATACTGAGCATAGCTTAGAAAAACGGATGGCAGTCCGGCCGGCACATCTTGATAGACTGTTAGAGCTTAAAAATGAAGGTAGGCTGCTGATTGCTGGACCTCATCCCAGTATTGATTGCGAAGATCCGGGATCAGCGGGGTTTACTGGAAGTTTAATAATTGCCGAATTTGAAAACCTGCTCGCCGCTAAAACTTGGGCTGAGTCAGACCCCTATGTTGAAGCTGGTGTTTACAGTGCGGTCACAGTTAAACCCTTTAAAAAGATCCTGCCATAAAAAAAGTGCAATTCTGAATGCAACTATTAAATCTTAGAGACAAAATAGAGTACTATTCGTCTCATGCAACTGGTGTTATAAATTTATGAAATTTATTGTTATAAAAATTTTTTTCTTGATCATGCTGCCAACTAATGCAATTAGTCAGGAAGTCATTGATGGAGATCTAGGTCCTGATACTGCCAGCAGCATTGATACCCCCGATGTCCCGGAAATAGTTCAGCAATCTGCCACAGCTGAAGTAGAAACTTCTGATATACAACCACGAGTGCGTTATGTCTCTGATGAGTTCTTCGTGCCTTTGAGAGAAACACCGTGCGCCAGGTGTAAAATAATACACAGAGGCATTAAATCTGGTACAAAAATTGACTTGCTCGACGTTAAAGACGACTGGGGTTTGGTGATCACATTATCAGGTCATAAGGGATGGATGCCGGAGCAATTTATCGTTTCCTCACCTGTAGCTAAAGATTTGCTTTCTGTTAGTGAAGTAGAAAATGCTTTTGTAAGATCTGAAAACGAGAGCTTGCTCCGAGAGATAGCTAGTTTAAAACAACAAGTCAGAGAGCTCTCAGATACCGTCAGTAACGTCGAGTATGATAAGGATCAAATATCTAGACGTCTTTCGGAGGTAGTGGGAATATCATCGGATCCCGTTGCTCTAAATAATCAAAATGAGGCTCTTGTTAAGCAGAATCATGTTCTTCAAAGCAATAATGATGTTCTGATAGCTGATATTGAAATTTTAGAAAATGATCGAAGAAATCAATCATTTTTGTATGGAGGCCTCACTGTTTTCTTGGGTGCCCTGCTAGCGATACTTGTTCCGAAACTTAGAGGGCGTAAGAAGTTCTCCGAATGGGGCTAGAGATATAGGTAACCGCGTAAATGTTGAATCCCACTAAATAGGCAACAATATGTATCGATTAATATTATGGTTTTTCCCTTTGCTTTTTCAGTTCGCATGGGCTGAAAATGCTTTTTCTGTCAATCCCCTTGTGAGACTGGAGACTGAAAAAGGGAATATTGAAGTAGAACTACTGCCTAACCAAGCTCCAATCACGGTCGACAATTTTATTAAACTTGTCAATAATTATCACTATGATGGCTTGATTTTTCATCGTGTCATAAAGAACTTTATGATTCAGACTGGGGGTTTTACGTTTGATTTCACATCCAGAGAGTCCAATAGGTCAGCCATCCTTAATGAATCAGCAAATGGTCTTAAGAATAAGCGCGGAACTGTAGCGATGGCTCGGACTAGTGATCCTAACTCTGCAAAAGCTCAAATCTTTATAAACCACAAAGACAATGATTTTCTGGACTCTAAAGGTAATAAAATTGGTTACGCGGTTTTCGGAAAAATTGTTAGCGGGATGGAGATAGTCGACAAAATCGCACAAGTACCAACGAGAAGCTTAGGGCAATATCAAAATGTGCCAGTGGAACCCATTAGAATTGCTAGAGCCACTCTTATCCGCATGGGATCTTGGACTCCATTAGTTGATTCATCAAATGATTCAAAACCTTTAAAATCATTGTTTGAACGTCCCGTTCCACTTCAATAGAACGATAGCAATATGACAGATCTAAGTATTAATCTTAATAAAATCGGTCTAATTCGTAACTCCAGAGAAGGTAACTATCCGGATGTCTTGGAGCATGCAAAAATATGCATTGAGAACGGTGCTGATGGAATAACTATCCATCCAAGGCCAGATCAGCGCCATATTAGACCTAATGATGTTAGACAACTAGCAAAATTAATAAGACCCAATACAGAGATAGAGTTGAATGTTGAGGGAAATCCATTCGCAAAAGCTGAACAAGGATACCCGGGGTTTATGGAGTTAGTAGAAGAGACTAAACCAGATCAATGCACTCTGGTTCCAGATTCAAATGACCAACTTACATCAGATCATGGTTTCGATATTAAGTCATATGCAAATGATCTAGCCCCAATTATCTCCCGGCTGAAAAATCTAGATGTAAGAGTCAGTCTATTCATGGATCCTGATATCGAACAAATAAAACTTGCAGCAGAGCTCGGAATAGATCGAATTGAGCTTTATACAGGTCCTTATGCTGCCGCTTGGGGAAGCGAGTCTTTGGAACCGATATTCTTGTGTCATCAACGAGCGGCTTCGCTATGCAAGTCCCTTGATATTGGAGTAAATGCAGGACATGATTTAAGCCTCAAGAATTTACATCGATTTGCCTCAATAGAAAATTTATTAGAGGTATCTATCGGTCATGCCTTTATCGTAGACTCAATTTCAATGGGAATGGCTTCCGCGGTAAAAGCCTACAAAAAACTCCTTAATCAAGGTTGATGTCTGATATGTCTGAATTAAGGTGGGAGAAATCCCCGAACAATGATGGTGCCTCTCAGGTAAAAACTTTGAGTTGTATCGGGGCTGGAAAAACAGGCTCCTCACTTTGCAGGTTACTCTCTAGTCATCTAAGCCTAAATCAAGTAATCAACCCAACGGTAAAATCAGCTAAAGCTGCGGTAGAGTTGATAGGGAGCGGGGAAGCCATTGGTATTGATGAGCAAGACTTCATCGAATTTAAACCCGCTGATCTTTGGATGATTACATGCCCAGATGATCAAATCCAAGTAGTTGGCAACAAATTAATACGCAGCGGAGTTTTAGCATCAGGAAACGTTATTTTTCACTGCTGTGGCAGTCTATCATCTTCTATTTGGGATGCACCGGATAACATAGAGATTAAAGTAGCTTCAGTTCATCCTATCCACAGCTTTGCGGAAGCAAACTCATCTCTTAACAACCCCATTAATTTTCATTGTGCTATTGAAGGAGATATTGAAGCGATGGAAATTTTGACTGTACCCTTCAAATTAATCGGTGCCACACTCCACAAGATAGATAGGGACACTAAGTCCCTTTATCACGCGAGCACTGTTATGGCCTGTAATTACCTAGTCAGTTTGTTAGAACTCAGTCATTCAATGCTCCAAGCGGCTGGTATAGAGCAGGGAAAAGATAGAAATATCTTGCGGCCATTAATTGAACAAACATTAAATAATTATCTCTCTACTGATGCTAAAAAAGCGTTGACTGGTCCAATTTCCAGAGGAGATATTAACACTGTCTCCTCTCATTTATTGGCCTTAGACAATCAATCCCAAATCTGGCGAGACGTCTATATCAGCTTAGGAAAAGTGACATTAGATGTCGCTGAGAAACAAGGATCTCCAGTTGAAAATTTAAATAAGATATCTTCTCTTCTGGAAAAATCATTAAATTTAGGTATGTATAAAGACCAAAATGAAAATTAAAGTTTCAGCTTCAGGACGCCAAGATAGGCCTGAATATCTCAAGAAGAAGGCTTTTTTTGATCAACTAATTACTGCTTATGGCAGAAAACCAGTCCTTGAAATCCTTGAAAATCCTGGAATAGAGATATTCCGGCTCCATTTGGCGGACACCAACCAAAATCGAGGTATCATCCAACAAATTCAGCATTTAGCTGAGCAACGAGGGATAAAGATTTTTCGACATAGTCGCTCAGAACTCTCTAGAATCTCTAAAAATAGCAAGCAAGATCAAGGAGTCGCTTGCGACATATATTGCCCTGGATATCAGTGTTTTGACGAACAAAAAAATGCTATCCTCGCCGGTCAAAGCAAAGTTCTAATCGCTCTTGATGGCGTAAAAAATCCACAAAATCTCGGTATGATTATTAGAAGTGTTACAGCCAGTCCCTGCCATGGCTTATTAATTCCAGACAGAGGAACCTCTGATCTGTCCCCTCTTGTCATTAAAGCAAGTGCTGGTACCATTTTTAAAAGTACGATTATAAGGTGCAGAAACCTGGTCGACTCCCTGCAATATCTCAAGAGTCATGGCTTTGCCATATGCATGCTTTCATCTCACAATGCCATACCAATTAACGCAATATCTTTACCTCCGTCTGTCGTCTATATCCTTGGTAGTGAAAGTGATGGAGTTAGTCAGGAAATAGAAGCTATCTGTGATTATCGAATAGGTATCCCAATGGAAAACGATATTGAATCTTTGAACGTTGCCGTGACTGCTGCTCTATTAGCATTCAAAGCCCATTAAAACAGGATCTCCTCAAGTCACTACAAATCAAACACCAGATCAATACTATTTGGGTCTCCTAAAAAAGGCCATCAACCAGCCAACGAAGAAACCAAAACTAATTACAACGAGTGCAACTAAAAGAACCATAGAAAAATTTTTAAGGAGTATTTCGATATGAATCTCATAAACCCTTACGGCCATGTACAAAAAAGATGCGCATGCACACATGGACACTAGCCAGGCTGAGCGTTTTCTTGCAAGCGACCAAGACTTCGATGTAGTTTTAGACTGTTTTAATTCATCCATCTCACAATCCAATTTAATCCAATGTATTTCCTGAAAAAATTATCGATAGTCTTCCAGAAACGCAATAAACTGATGTTCACTCATAACACCTATGTTGTAACTTTTAGCCTTTTTGAGTTTTGAACCTGCACCAGGCCCCGCAACAACTTGAGATGTTTTAGTGGAGACACTCGAGCTTACTTTTGCACCCAATGACTGCAGTATGTCTTTAGCCTCAGCGCGACTCATACTAACAAGCCCTCCAGTTAAAACCCAAGTCTGACCAACCAAAGGCGCTTCTTTATAATTCTCCAAATCTACGTCTTGCCAAGACACTCCGGCCTCACATAGAGCAGTAATAATGGAGGAGTTGTCTGGATTTTTAAAAAAATTAACAATATGCCCTGCCACTTTAGGCCCGATGTCATCAATTTCTAAAAGATCATCTAATGAGGCCTTGGAAATTTTTTCTATTGACCCAAAATTTGTTGCGAGTGTACTTGCAGTCGCCTCTCCAACCTCACGAATTCCGAGAGCATATAAAAACTTTTCTAGAGTTGTAGTCTTGCTCTTCTCGATAGCATTAATTAGATTCCTTGCAGATTTTTCTCCCACACGCTCCAAAATAATAAGTTTTTTATGATTGAGATCATAAAGATCTGCTACAGAAAAAATTACAGACTTCTCCACCATAAGGTCAACCAACTTGTCACCCAGTCCATCGATGTCCATTGCTCTTCGGGATGCAAAATGCTTAATCGCTTCTTTTATCTGGGCAGCGCAGAAAAGACCTCCCGAACAACGAGCCACTGCCTCCTCACCAAACTTTTGAACAGCAGACTTACAAACAGGACAACGTTCAGGAAATACTATCTCCTGTGTTTTAAGCGGACGTCTTTCAAGAACCACTTTCGCAATCTTTGGAATTACATCTCCCGCCCTGCGAATAATGACAGTGTCTCCTATTCGCACTCCTAGACGCTTTATTTCATCTCCATTATGCAGAGAGGCATTACTCACAGTCACACCACCAACAAATACAGGTTCAAGCCTTGCCACTGGGGTAATCGCTCCTGTGCGTCCTACTTGGAATTCGACATCAATTAAACGAGTCATTTCCTCCTGGGCCGGAAATTTTCTTGCAATAGCCCATCTGGGAGCCTTTGCAACAAACCCCAGACGTTTCTGCAAAGTCAAATCATTCACTTTGTAGACGATTCCATCAATGTCATATGGTAAGTCATCCCTTTGACTTGACATTTTTTCGTAATAATCAACACAACCATTTACACCCGTGACAGTCTCCACAAAGGGATTTATTTTAAATCCCCAGATGCTTAGTGATTCGAGCATGGATTTATGTGAAGCCGGTATTTCTTGGGCCTCCAGTTGTCCTACACTATATGCGCATATATCAAGAGGTCGACTAGCTGTTATTTTTGGATCCAACTGGCGTAAACTCCCGGCGGCAGCATTACGAGGATTAACGAATGTTTTCTCTCCATTTACCAATGCCTTTCTGTTAAAAATCTCAAATCCAGACCGGGGCATGAAAATTTCACCCCTAACCTCTAGAATGTCCGGAATGTTAGTGCCTCGTAACTTGAAAGGAACACTTCTAATGGTGCGAACATTAGCTGTAATGTCCTCGCCTATAGATCCATCGCCCCTTGTGGCAGCATAAGCTAACTGTCCTTTTCGATACAGCAGACTGACAGCAGCACCATCGAGCTTTGGCTCACAAACAAATTCGATATCCGTCAATAAATTTAGCCTTTCTTTCACTCTACGATCGAAATCCATTAAATCTTTATCACTAAAGGCATTATCAAGAGATAGCATTGGAACGACATGCTTTATTTGAGCAAAGGAAGAAAGAGGTTCTCCACCGACTCGCTGGCTAGGAGATTCTTGAGTTATAAAGTCCGGATAGTCTGTTTCAATTGAAATAATTTGCTTGATTAACCTATCATACTCGCTGTCAGAAACAGATGGGTTGTCTAAAACATAGTATTGATAGTTATATCCATTAACAACCTCTATAAGCCTGGAGTACTCCATTATGACTTTTTGGGGTATTGAGGTCATTTTTCTAGAGGATCAATATCAATTTTTTGCCAACCTTTGTGAAAACACTTTCTTTGCACGTTGCCTGTAATGGTCGATTGTTTGGCGAGTCATTGAACTCCTAGTCTCATCCATAATATTTAGTGGGAGAGATTGAGTCAGCTTATCTACAGTATTTAACATGTTATCAAATCCTGATACTGTGTCCTCTACATCGTCCAATGCCATGAAGAATGTAACTCCTGGAGTATCTATGCTGTTCATTGTATTCAAATCAAAGGTGCCAGGATTTACCAAATTAGCCATACTAAATAAAATAGGTCCAGAACCATCACTATTCAAATGCCGATGGAAAATTTTCATCTCACCGTAACGAAGACCGGAGTCAACAGCGGCTGCCAACAAATCTGCCCCATTTACCATTGCTCCTTTATTAGCTACTAAGTGGATAACCAGAACCTCTTGTGATTCTGGCATCTTAATTCTCGATGCGTTGGTCAACGAGGATTGAGACATCAAGCCCTCTGCTTCTTGACGATTTTGAGATTTGAACCCTGCATTGTCCAAATCAAAATCCTGTTGCTTTGGCTTATTAAAGCCAAAATTATTTTCAGCGGTGAACTGGGCATGCGACGTTTCTAAATTAACCGATTCCTCAACGTCCCTAGATCCAATAATTTTCGACCCTCCGGACGGAAATTGGCTTTGATCGAAATCATCCTCCTCAAAATTATCTAAATCACTCGCCGTCTTTTTTAAATGCCTGGATGACATCTGGAGATTTTCGTAACGACTTTTCTTTAATCGCCGAGCAATATCAAGTATTACCGCCAAAAGCGCTAAAGAGGCGATGATTATTAATATGTCCGTAGGAGCTAAAAAGTCCATTACTTAACTTTAACCTTCACATTTTTCAAACGGAGTTTATTCTAGTTTTAGCAAAAAGAAAAACCACTTCCTAGCATCTCTACGGTTATGACTCAACCAACTCCGCAGCTTGATCTACATCAACAGAAACTAATCGAGAGACGCCAGCCTCATGCATGGTCACACCCATCAATTGGTTAGCTGCTTCCATGGATATCTTGTTATGAGTAATAAAAATAAACTGCACCTGCTCAGACATCTCCTTCACCATTGTCGCGTATCGACTAACGTTGGCATCATCTAGTGGAGCATCAACCTCATCGAGCATACAAAAAGGCGCTGGATTTAATTTAAAAATTGCAAAAACCATCGCAATCGCAGTCAAAGCCTTTTCTCCACCAGATAGCAAGTGAATGGATGAATTTTTCTTTCCCGGAGGACGTGCCATTAATGTTACGCCGGTATCTAACAGATCATCACCAGTCATTTCTAAATAAGCATGGCCTCCACCAAATAGCTTAGGAAACAATCCTTGAATGTGAGTATTAACAAGTTCAAATGTTTCTTTAAAACGCGTTCTTGTTTCCTTATCTATTTTTTGAATAGCTGATCGAAGAGTTTCCAGCGCACTTTCCAACTCAGCATTCTGTTTATCTAAATAATCTTTTCGCTCTGACTCAATTTTGTATTCATCAATAGCAGCAAGATTAATCGGACCAAGTCTTTGTATTCTATTGGCTACTAGCTGAAGCTGTTCTTCCCAATCAACTAGATCCGAGTCATCTGGTAAACTTTCAAGAAGGTTTGCAAGATTTCCTCGTTTTTCCTGTATCTGCTCTTCAATTGTTTTGCTCAAGGTAGTGATTTCTTGAGCAGAAAGCCTCTGTTTCTCAAGTTCACTCTGTACTTTTTGTTGGTCAGTTTCCAAATGAGTACGCTTCTTCTCCTCCTCTAGTCGCTGATACTCAGTGTTTTCCAACTCTTTTCTGACTTCAGAAAGTTCTGTTTCAGCTCCCAAACGCTGCGACAAATACTCCGCCAAATTTTCTTTATAGTTGTCAGTAGGATCTTCTTTTATTTCAAACGCCGTCATCAATTCAGATCTTCTCTCACCAAGCCGTTCAAGCTGGATTGCTAAACGAGATATACTTTCTTGAACAGAAAACAATTGGGTGGTCAATGAATTTTCTCGAACAGTTAGCTCCTGACTATTCTCACGGTCCTCTTGCGCTATGGATCTTGCAGATTCAAGAGCAGATTTCAACTGCTGTCTCTGCAAGGTTAAGTCTTCACGAGTAGCGCTATCAAGTTCTATCTTTTCAATTGAATTCTGCAACGCAGTTCTTGCGGAGGACAGATTTTCTTGCTCAGTTTTAGTTTGCTCATCGACCTCAGCTAGTTCAGTTTCAGCTCTTTCTTTTCGGGCACGATACTGCTCAATTTGAACTTCAAACCCACTAAGTTTAGACCTTAGCTCAGCATAATTACGCTGCTGTGACCCCATAGCTTTTGAAATTTCATGAGCTACTGATTCGAGGGACTGTAATTTTTTTTCGTTGCGGTCGATTATAAGCTTTGAGTCTTTAACACCCAGCTCTAAAGTGCCGATCTCCTCATCGATTACTTTCAATTCCTGTTTTCGCTGCAGAACTCCAGCAGTAGCATCTTTATCTCGTGCCACTCTTGCCCAATTTGGACCGAGCCAAATACCATCAGAAGTTACGACTGACTCATTTGCGGATAATTTAGACTGAATTGATAAAGCTTCGGTTAGATTATCAGCGGCATAAATATTTTCTAGCAATGCCTTCGCCGCTTCTCCTTCAACAAATTCGTTTAAGAGACGACCCTTTGAACCCTTTTGTATCTTTTTAGGGATTGGTCTTCCTATTAATAAGAGTTCTCCCTTCGCAAATTCCTCCATCAGCGTCACGGTTTCACTCATATTTTTTACAGCGATGGCCTGAAGATAGCTACCCAAAACTGCCTCCACCGCTACTTCCCAGCCTATTGAGGGTTTTATTTGTTCTGACAACCTTGGGAATTTATCTAGTCCTTTTGATATAAGCCATTTGCGCTCTGTATCATCACCCATGGAAGCCTGCTGTAGCGCTCTCAATGAGGCTCTTCGACCAACTAAAGTTTGGTGCTTTAGGAGCAGATCATCGTGCTCATCTCTACAAATTTTAGCCTCTACGCGCAGAGATTTAATATATTGATCATTGTCATCTCGTTTATTTTCTAAAGCTGAACGTTCTAGTTCTGCGGCATTCAACATTTCTTGAACAGTTATCATTTCTTCTTCGGTGGAATTTGCCTGAAAGCTACTAGCCTCAGCCTCTAGACTTTGATGCCTCTCCGATAACTTCCGCATTAATTGCTCAAGATACTGAATCCTAGACTGCTGAACTTCTGCCTGTTGGCGAGGAGAAACTGAAGTTTGATTAAACTCATCCCACAACTGTTGCCATGCACTCATTGCGAGCTCAGTATCTTCAAGAGCTTTAGCAGACAGGGTTTCAGCTGCTTGAGCTTTCTCTAAAGCTGGCTTTAATTCTTTAAGCTCTACCTCCCAACCCTTAATTTTTTGGCTATCGGAAGCAAGAAGTGTCTCAGTTTCGTGAAGATTACGCTGTGTTTCTTGTAGCTCCTTGTCAAGGTCTTGCGCTCTTTGCTGGGCATGCTCAATAGCCTGCTCAATGCGAGTTATTTCACCACCAATTTTATAAAATTTTCGCTGAGCCTCATTAAAACCGTCACTCTGATCGGCAAACTGCGTCCTGAGCTTTTCAATTTGAGAGTCACAGTGCGCCTTTTCTGAAGAGACTTTCTCTTTTTCAACCTCCAAGCCACCAATAATAGTTTTAAGCTTCAAGGCATCTTTATTATGCTCTCGCCATCTTAATGCTAGAAGTTCAGTTGAGAGTCGTCTCTCATCTTTTTTAAATTCGGAGTATTTTTCAGCTGCTTTAGCTTGTCTTTCTAATCGATTTATCTGGCGTTCTAACTCATCACGAATATCAGTCAATCTTTCTAAATTTTCGATAGTTCTCGAGATCCGGCTCTCTGTTTCTCTCCGACGTTCTTTGTACTTAGATATCCCAGCGGCTTCTTCTATATATATTCTCAGCTCATCTGGTTTCGACTCAATCAGTCTAGAAATCATCCCTTGTTCTATAATGGCGTAACTTTTAGGGCCAAGACCGGTTCCTAGAAAGATATCTGTGATATCCCTACGCCGGCACTTATTACCATTTAAATAATAATTTGACTGGCCATCTCGAGCCACTTTCCGACGAATACCAATTTCATTGTAGGCAGCAAACTCTCCAGTGACTCGACCTTGGCTATTGTCAAAAATTAACTCAACTGATGCCTGCCCAACGGGCTTTCTCTCAGCGGAACCGTTGAAAATGACATCAGACATCGATTCGCCACGAAGATTCTTTGCTGATGTCTCTCCCATAACCCAGCGAACAGCATCAATAACGTTTGATTTACCGCAACCATTTGGCCCGACAACCGCACAAAGATTACTCGGGAAGTTAACATTTGTAGGATCGACAAAGGATTTGAATCCAGAAAGTTTTATCGATTTAAGCCGCATAAATACCTATTTTATTGTTTTAATCCACTCTCAAAAGAACGCTTTCAACCAAACATTCATCAAATGATTTGTCACTGGTAGGATACTACAAAACTGAAGAAAATAGTGGGTATATCAGTAGTTTTTGAACTATAAAAGTTCAACTAATTTAGAGTCTTTTGCTATTGATTATCAACTTGTATTCAGTGCTGTATTCCTCAAGTGCGAAGGGTTCACCAATTGCCTCCCAGTCACCTGCTTGGGGAGTAGCAGAGCCTGTGGAGGACAAGCGAGCCACCACTTGAATTTCTTCAACGGCCGACAAATTTTGGCCTGGCATTAAGCTATCTAAATCACTCAAAATTATGGTAGCAGGTAAGCGCGAGGCACTTATTTTTTTTGCTGCAATGGGCATCTTCGAATCGCCCGGTCTTATGGCTGCTACAAATACAATCTGATTTTTTTTGACGGGGATGGAGGGGTGCAAACTCACTGTCAACACTATCTGTTTAATGCCTTTTGAAAAAGAATCATTTGATTCAGTGTGACTTGAAGAGAGCACTAAAGATTCAGCTTGTTCAATTCCAATTTGCAGCCCGCCATAAATGGACCCATCAGGATCAAGCCCAATCTGAGCCTTACGCCAAAATTTTGCAGCAATCGCAGGTTTCCCTTTGGAATATGCTTCGATTCCCTTTAAACCTAATACTGTTGAGTTAGAGGGATCAACCTCATAAGCCTTATCTACAGCTAATCTTACTCGCTCTGTAAACTTGCTTTGATCAACTAAAAACAGAGATTCCGCGTATTGAGCTAACAAAAAACTATCCTGCGGATCAATCTGAAGCGCTGTTAAAAAGTAGTCATTCGCCCTTTGAAAATCGTTTTTACTGATTGCAAATTGCGCAAGTAAGGTCCAGTAATAAATGTTATTAGGCGTCTGTTTTACTCTCTTTTCCAGCGCCTCATTAAGCCGAATATTTCTAGCAAGGTTCTCTCTTTGATTTGAAGAAACGTTATCAGACTGCTCTTCAATAAGCTCTTTTATTACCTCATCTTGTTGAGCTCCAAGATGGTAATAGGTTGTGATTGTAATAATTGGTAGCGCGATTAAAAGGCAGGGTAAAAGCCAAATACCTCCTGAAAAATTTTCCTCAGATAACGACGTTGTGGCTTCAGTGTTCGCTAGTAATAACTTTTCAGCACCTAGATTTAAGTCATGGTACTGCTGTTCATCTAACTCCCCACTCGCCAACTGAGCCGCGAACAAACCCTTCTGCTCTTCGAAAAGAGCAATATTTTGATGTTCTGTGAGTCTACTCTGCGAGACAGCTTTATCTCTTCGAGCCTTAATATCAGATACAAAGGGAAACAAAACAAATAACATCGCAAAAATTAAAATCGCGATTGTTACAATGAACATTATTCAATAGTTCCTGAATCTAGTAGATTTTTTAAACGTTGCTTATCCATTTCACTTTTAAGATTTTCTTGTTTTAGTTCATTAGATCGTCGACTTAACCTGAACACTAACCAACCACCTATAAATAATATTAATATTGGAGAACCCCATAAAATAGACGTAGTTTTATTAACCTGTGGCCGGTATAGAATGAAGTCAGAGTAACGGGAAGTAAGATGTGACTTAATTTCCTGGTTTGAGAGACCACGCTCTAACAGGTGATGTATCTCGTCTTTAAGGTCCAGTGAAATAGGTGAATTTGAATCCGCAAGGTTTTGATTTTGGCACTTGGGACAGCGTAATTCCCAAGTTAACTGATCATAACGCTCTCTCAATAAAGGATCAGAAAACTCAACTAAGTCATCCAAACCAAAAGCGATTGAAAAGAATAATAGTGTGTATACCAAAAGCAGCCGCTTCACTGTGCTTCAACCAAAAGTTCAGCATATAAATCGCGGAATTCATTTCTCCAGACCCTCTCATCAATTACACCAACTCGCCTATAACGAATGATTCCTTGGGCGTCTACGAGAAATGTTTCAGGTGCACCATAAACTCCTAAATCTAATCCAAGTCTTCCTCTAATGTCGGACACAGAGTAAACAAACGGATCTCCTAGATTCTCAAGCCAAAGCATTGCATCTTCAACTTGATCTTTGTAATTCAGTCCAACTATTTTTACTCCCCTATCTGAGAGTTTATTAAGCATATTATGCTCTACACTGCAAGCATAGCACCAGGAGGCCCAAACATTGACCAGAGTAACATCTCCCAATAATTCCTCCCTAGTTATCTGTCGATGTTCATCATCTAACGCCATCAAATCAAATTCTGGAAACTCTTTATCCACTAGAGCTGATGGCAGGATACTTGGGTCTTTATCCAAGCCTAAAAATAAAATCATACTTAGCCCCAAAAATAGAGCAAGAGGAGCAAAGACGGCAAACTTATTCAAATGCTAGGCCTCCTCTATTACTTTGTCCGTCCAATACTTTTTTCCTACGCCTATAACGTTTATCAAAGGCTGCAAGCAATCCTCCAAACCCAATTAGTACGCTTCCAAGCCAAATAAATCGGACTAGAGGTTTGATCTGCAAGCGAACGGCCCAAGCCTCTCCTTGGAGTGGCTCTCCCAAAGAAACGTAGAGATCTCGTGCTAAACTTGCATCAATTGCAGCTTCTGTCATTACTTGTCCACCAGCCTTGTAGTTTCGCTTTTCTGGAAACAGATTTATTGTCATCCCAGTTTTGTCTGTTACGCTAACTTCACCTCTAAATGCCACAAAATTAGCGTTATCAACTCGATTTACTCCACCAAATCTGAACTCATAATCAGAAATTTTTACTGCATCTCCAGGCATCATTCTCAAATCTCTCTGTTCATCATAAGAACTACTCATTCCTACGCCAAGGGCGCAAGCAGCCAATCCAATATGGGCGATTACCATGCCCCAGTAGCTGCCCGTAAAACGTTTTGTATTTATCCAGCTGCCTCGAGACTTTAGATAAATATCTTCAATAGTCATAAACAGAACCCAGGCACTTACAAATAGTGTTATGCCTGCAGTGAAGGAGTAGCTAGAACCAGAGGATGAGTCAGTGAGCAGAGCTGGCACCAGCAAAGCAATAAAAAAGCTCAGAAGCCCTGGAAATAATCCCCTACGTAACAATAGGTTGACATCTGTTGATCCCCACCGGGTGAATCCTGCAAAACCCAACGCGAGCATCAAAATAATCATCAAAGGTACAAAGAAGAAATTGAAATAAGGCGCGCCTACCGAAATTTTGCCCAACTGAAAAACATCAGAAAACAGAGGATAAAGTGTGCCAATAAAAATGGTGGCCGTGGAGGTCACTAAAAGTACATTATTGACGAGCAATATTGTCTCTCGTGACCATCCTCTGTGGGTTGTCGAGTTAGCCATCTGGGGGCTACGTATAGCAAACAGCAACAGTGACGCTCCGACAACAATAACTAGGAACCACAAGATGAAGATTCCTCTTTCTGGATCATTAGCAAAAGAGTGGACCGATGTCAGAATTCCCGAGCGCACCAAAAAAGCCCCAAGTAAACTTAAAGAAAAGCTTAATATTGCAAGCAGAAGAGTCCAACTCCTGAAAACACCTCTCTTCTCGGTGGCGGCGACACTGTGAACCAGAGCTGTTGACATCAACCAAGGCATGAACGAAGCGTTCTCCACAGGATCCCAGAACCACCAGCCACCCCAACCAAGCTCATAATACGCCCACCAACTTCCAAGACTAATACCTAAAGTTAAAAATACCCATGAAGTATTAATCCACGGCCGAGACCATCGCGCCCAAGCGCTATCGAATTGACCTCCGATTAGTGCCGCTATTGCAAACGCAAAGGGAACAGATGATCCTACATATCCCATATAAAGCATCGGTGGATGGGCAATTAAACCAAAGTCCTGAAGCAGCGGATTTAAATCTCGCCCCTCAAGTGGCGAGACAGGTAATAGCCGCTCAAAAGGATTAGATGTAAAAAGTAAAAAGAGGAGAAAGCCCAGAGAAATGAAGCCTAGGATGGACAGAACTCTCGCTGAAAAAGTTTGTGGCATGTGGCCACTAAACAAAGCAATAGCCCCGGACCATCCAGCCAGAATTAGGGTCCAAAGTAATAAAGAGCCCTCGTGAGCACCCCATACTGCGCTTACCTTGTAGTGCAATGGCAGCAATGTATTCGAGTTGTTCGCGACGTAAGCAACCGAAAAATCATCTTGAATAAATACTGATATCAGACACACGAATGCCAACCCTAAAAAAACAAACTGACCAAGAGCCAGTGAGTGTCCTAGTCGCATCCAACTGCGATGACCCACAAAGGATCCCACCATGGGTATTACCGCCTGAAAGAAAGACAAGCAAAGTGCTGCAATGACAGCCAGATGACCTAGTTCAGGACTCATTTTAGTTCTGCCTTAGCTTCTTGCCGAGACTGATAGGTTGCATTCATAGAATCAGCCACCTCTGGCGGCGTATATTTCTCATCGTGCTTTGCTAACACCTCAGTAGCCTGCAAAATATTATTATCATCAATTCTTCCTGCAGCAATCGCAGCCTCACCCTCCGCAAACAAATCTGGAAGAATGCCGATGTGTCGTACTCGCAATATTGCTGCCCCATCAGTCACGGAGAATTCAACTGCTAAAGAGATATCATCCCTTTTCACACTTCCCTCCACGACCATGCCACCGGCTCGAATAAAGGTCCCTTTAGGCGCCTGGCCCTCCTCAATCTGAGTTGGAGTATAGAAAAAATTAGCATTTTGTCCGAGCGCATATATTATCAAAGCGGAGGCACAGGCTCCCGCAAAAATGATTAGAATTACAATCTGTAACCTCTGTCGTCTCAATGGATGCACTATTTAGAGCCCTCGCCTTCGGATTTATGTATGTTTTCTATAGCGACTTCTTGAGCTATGTCTTTTATCACCTGCCGCAGTCTTATCAAAGGACTGATTATTAACCATGCCGATATGAAAGCAGCTACTATTACAGCAGACCAAACATAGAAACCATGTCCATCCATTGCTATGAAATCAGGTAGATTTTCAAACTGAAACTTCATCTTAAACCACTATCTTTCAAGGTGAGGTGCTCACCGACTATTTCTCTTACCCAGGCTGTCTTTCGTTCTCTTTTTAGGATCTCTACTCGAACAGATAAAAGGAGCGCTAAAGCATAAAAGCAGTAGAAACCTAAAATCATTACCAAGAGAGGCTGGAACATATCAGGATGCATTGTCGGGGCTGATGTCAGCTTGATTGTTGATGGTTGATGAAGCGTAAACCACCAATCTACAGATTTATAAATAATGGGAATATTCACTGTGCCTACCAAAGCCAAAACAGCACTTGCTTTGTTTCCGGCTTCTTGACTGTGAAAAGCATTTCTTAATGCCATCACTCCAACATAAAGAAAAAATAAAATCAGCATGGATGTAACACGTGCATCCCAAACCCAGTAGCTACCCCAAGTTGGCTTTCCCCATACTGCACCGGTAAATAGAGCAAAAAAAGTTAGTGCAGCACCAATTGGCGCCGCACATTTCATTACCATGTATGACAACTTCATTTTCCAAATCAGACCAATAGCACCCGCTGAAGCCATTAAAAAATAGCCTGCCAATGCTAAAAAAGCCGCCGGGACATGGAGATAGATAATTCTGAAACTATTACCCTG
>NTJY01000025.1 GCA_002457245.1 SAR92 bacterium MED-G29
GATTCGACGTCCTGAGGCGCAGTAAGAAAAATCAGGGTAAAACGACCTAGTTGATGTTCTTTTCGAGTAACTTCTACCATTCCTAAGCCAGTACAATAAAAATCTAATGACTCTTCTATGCTGGAGATACGCACCATTGTATGGAGATATTGCATATTAAATTTTCTCTTTAAAGTTACTAGAGGGACATCAATCTTATATCACTGAGCAATCTGTTGATTTGCGTCAGGAATCTTCCTGCGCTGCCACCATTTATTAACCTGTGATCATAAGACAGCGTAAGGGGTAACATAAGTCGAGGCCTAAACTCTACACCATCCCAAACTGGCTGGATTTTTGCGCTTGATACACCAAGTATCCCTAACTCAGGTGAGTTGACTATGGGAGTGAATCCGTTGCCCCCTATAGCACCTAAACTAGAAAGCGTAAAACATCCCCCCTGCATATCAGAAGGCTTTAATTTTCCATCTCTTGCAAGGCCTGCGACTCGACCGACATCTTCGGCAATTTCCCATAACCCTTTATCATTAACATCGCGTATCACGGGCACCATTAAACCTTTTGGAGCATCTACCGCAAGCCCAATGTGGCAATAATTTTTCTGGACAAAGTTCTCGCCATCATTCATCAGTGAACGATTGAATTCAGGATTATCTTTAAGCGCAATCCCAATAGCCTTAAGCAAAAAAGCAACAGGAGTAATTCGGACTCCTCTTGCCTCGGCTTGCGATTTTAAGGATTTTCGGAAAGCGTCTAGATCCGTTATGTCAGTCTCATCAAACTGAGTGACATGCGGAACATTTAGCCAGCTTCGCTGCATATTCGAAGATGTTATTTTTTGGATCTTAGACATCTTTACTATCTCAACAGCGCCGAACTGACTAAAATCTATATCCGGCATATTCGGAATGCTGTGTCCTGTGGCGGCTGATGAAGAATTCAAAGCAGATTTTACATAGTCGTTTACATCATCCTTCAAAATCCGACCTTTTGGACCTGTACCGGTGATTTTCTTGAGAGATACTCCTAGCTCTCGAGCAAGCATTCTGACCGCGGGGCCCGCATAAACACCATCGGAATCACTGAGATCAGTTAATGAGAGATTATTAGTTTGATCACTTGATGATATGGAAGAGGCTATTTCCGGGCCTTCTAGGTTCTCTGAACGCCCCAGTGTATCCTCCATTTGTTCTGCTTTTATGACCTCATCATGATTTTCATGTTCATGTTCATGGGACGTATCAGCAATCTTAGCCTCATTCAGCTCTTCAGGTTCTGCCTCTAAACTGGCTAAGTCAAGATCTATTTCAGCAATTGGATCTCCCACCTTTACAGTATCACCCTCAGCAACTAAATACTTAATCAAGGTGCCAGCATGCGAGCTAGGCACATCCATGGTTGCTTTATCTGACTCAAGAACTAGTAATGCATCTTCGACGGCGATCACGTCACCTGGAGACAAGCCAAGCTCGATAACATCAACTGTCTCTGCACCACCAAGATCAGGAACTAAGATAATTTCTTTTGACACGCATTCATCCTCATCAAACTGAATTCCATGCTACATCAGTCCCAGTAGCTGAGACAACAATTAAGCATATAATGGATTTGCTTTCTCTGGATCTATACTAAATTCTTGCAAGGCACTCTTTACAATAGATTTGTCTATTTCATCTCTATCAGCTAATCCCTTTAGCGCTGAGACAACTATAAAATAACGATCCACCTCAAAGAAATTTCTAAGCGACTCCCGACTGTCACTACGGCCAAAACCGTCCGTACCAAGCACATGTAATGATGAGGGTATATAACGCCTTAATTGTTCTGCATAACCTTTCATGTAGTCTGTCGCAATAACAACATGATCGGTGAGATCTCCTAGTTCAGATTCAACATAACTTATTCGAGGATCCTCATCTGGATGAAGAAGATTCCAGCGATCCACCTCCTGACCATTTCTAACTAGCTCATTAACGCTTGTAAGGCTCCAAATATCAGAATCAACAGAATACTGATCACTCAAAATACTAGAAGCCGCAATAACCTCGTTTAAGATAGTACCTGCTCCCATGAGCGTGACCTTTGCGACAGAATTCTTTTTCCTCTTACTTGATTTAACTAGTGGATAAAAGCCTTTGACAATACCATCCTCAACACCCTTTGGCATTTCAGGTTGAATATAATTTTCATTCATTGTCGTCAGATAATAAAAACAGTTCTCTTTTTTCCTAAACATGCGCTCAAGTCCATCCTGAATGATTACGGCAAGCTCATAACCATATGTCGCATCATAACTTTTACAATTTGGAATGGTATTCGCCAAAATCAAACTATGCCCATCTTGATGCTGCAGGCCTTCTCCGTTGAGTGTTGTACGTCCCGCGGTTGCCCCAATCAGAAATCCTCTTGCTTGACAATCCCCAGAAGCCCAAGCCAAATCTCCAATACGTTGAAATCCAAACATTGAGTAGAAAATATAGAATGGAATCATTGGACGCGAACTAGTGCTGTATGATGTTGCCAGCGCTAGCCAAGCTGACATAGCTCCAGCCTCATTAATGCCCTCCTCCAAAATTACACCTTGCTTATCTTCCTTGTAATACATGATCTGTTCACGATCATGAGGTATATATTTTTGACCTGCAGATGTATAGATGCCAAGTTGTCGAAACATTCCTTCCATACCAAATGTCCTCGCCTCATCTGGGACAATAGGGACAACATATTGGCCAATATCTTTGTCCTTGACGAGAGTTGATAAAACTCGCACGAATGCCATGGTTGTAGAGATCTCTCTGTCTCCCGTACTAGTAAGCTGCTTGGCAAAAGCATCAATTGAAGGAACTTTCATTTGAGCAAAATCTGAAATTCTGGAGGGTAATGGTCCGCCAAGTGACTCACGCATTCGTTTCATGTAGGCAATTTCTGCGCTATCTTCTTCTGGACGATAATATGGAACTTTTTCCAATTGCTCATCAGAAATGGGTATACCAAATCGATCTCTAAAGGTCCGCAAACTATCAATATCAAGCTTCTTTACAGAATGTGTATCATTAGCTGCCTGCCCCCCATGCCCGAGGCCATATCCCTTCACAGTGTGGGCCAGAATCACGGTTGGTTGCCCAGTGTGTTCGACAGCCTGAGAGTATGCCGCATAAACCTTGTATGGATCATGGCCGCCTCGATTAAGCGCCATGATTTGGTCGTCAGTCATATCTTTTACTAATTCGAGTAACTCTGGATACTTTCCAAAGAAATGCTCTCGAGTATATGCGCCACCATTGTACTTGTAATTTTGTAACTCCCCGTCACAGACTTCATTCATCCTCTGCAATAGTAAGCCGGTCGTATCTTTTTCGAGCAGTGCATCCCAGTGACGTCCCCATATAACTTTGATTACATTCCAACCGGCTCCTCTAAACTGACCCTCAAGCTCTTGAATAATCTTTCCATTCCCCCGAACTGGACCATCCAATCTTTGAAGATTACAGTTAATCACAAAGATAAGGTTTTCGAGTCCTTCGCGACCAGCCAATGAAATAGCTCCCAAAGTTTCGGGCTCATCACATTCGCCATCCCCGAGAAATGCCCATACCTTCCTATCTCCTCGAGGCACCAAACCTCTTGCTGACAAATATCTCATTACATGGGCATGATAAATCGCTTGAATAGGACCTAAACCCATTGAAACAGTGGGGAACTGCCAATAATCAGGCATTAACCAAGGATGTGGATAAGATGACAGGCCCTGCCCGTCAACCTCTCGTCTAAATTTGTCTAACTGTTCCGCACTTAGCCGACCTTCTAAGAACGATCTAGCATACATTCCGGGGGAGCTATGGCCTTGGAAGAACACCAGATCTCCTAAATTATCCTTATCAGCTCCCCTGAAGAAATAATTAAACCCAACGTCATATAAAGTAGCTGCAGATGAGAAGCTCGCTATGTGGCCTCCAATTCCCTCGCTTTGGCTGTTGGCTCTCATAACCATTGCTAGAGCGTTCCAACGTACAAGCGATCTGATGCGACGCTCCATGAATAAATCACCTGGCATTACTTTCTCGGCGATCGGCGAAATTGTGTTACAAAATGGTGTAGTAACCGATTGCGGTAACTCAACCCCTTGATCGTAAGCCTGGGAATTTAGCTGAGATAGTATGAAACTTGCCCTGTCTACTCCATTAATTCTGCAAATAGAATCTAGGGCATCGAGCCATTCTTTCGTTTCGGTAGGATCTATATCTTCCATAAATAGGGTTCGGTTGACCGCTCCTGATTGCTGACATTTTTTGATATTACTAACAAATCTGTAGAGAAAACTTCAAAAACCGCTTCTACGTGTAGTATAACTACAAATTACTACAAAATAAAGGACAAGATAAAATTATCATCGATGATATATTCACATATATTTTCAATAAATTACTGATTTTAATCGCTTTATTTAAAATTAATTAAACTACAAATAACGCTCTTATCTTACACTTCTCACCTTTAAAAATACCTGAATCCAGTCAAACTAATACTGAGATGGCTCCCTCTTCCACCATTGTTGGTTGAGTTCTATCAATCCGCACGCACTGAGCTGATCTCTAAGAATAGAGAGGTCATCTTCGTTTAGGAATGACCCAATCCTCTCTATTTCAAGATCATCTGAAAGCGAGAAAGCATCAAGATGGACGCGGGCGAGCCTTTTATGGATGAGAAGATAGCAGGGCCTAGAGAACGTTTTTGATGAACCAAATCTATGAATACCGGAGCGAAAAATAACTTTGCTTTTATCGATAACAATGAGCTGCCGCCGATATGTTTCTCTACAGACTCGGTAAAAGAAATAAGAGAATACACAGATATCCAGAAATACAAATGGCAAAATCATCCACACGCCCGCAATGAGCCATCCGACACCGATTAAAAGCATGAAGCCAGTTAAGGCGAGAATCATATTTCTTGTTTGCAACCATGTAGCTGAGCGATTAGGCTCCAGGCTAATGATTGTTTTACCATCTTTAATTTGAGTAGTGATCATTTGCCGAATTTTGCTGATATGTATTGGTATATAACTGCGCTGACATTCCAAAATACGCACCCCAAAAAATTTGGGACCAATCAAGATTTAATTAATTTATCTGTTAGCTGTTAGTTGAAGTCACGGGCCAAGCATTGAATATAGCTTTCACTAGAGTCGCAAGAGGAATGGCAAAAAACACGCCCCAAAAACCCCAGATCCCGCCGAAAAGTAATACAGCTATGATAATCGATATGGGATGTAAATTAACCACCTCAGAAAACAGCAATGGGACTAGGATATTCCCATCAAAAATCTGAATGGCTCCATACAAAATAAACAACCAAAAGAATTCAGATGAATAGCCCCATTGGATGTAAGCGATAAGAAGAACTGGAAAGGTAACTACCGTTGCTCCAATGTAAGGAATCAACACGGACAAGCCCACCGAAAGTGCGAGGAGAGCTGCATAATTAAGCCCCAAAAATAAGAAAGCCAGATATGAAATAACTCCGATAATAATTATTTCAATAGCCTTGCCTCGAATGTAGTTCGCAAACTGGTTATCCATCTCAACCCAAATTTTGGACATCACTGGTCTTTTACGAGGCAGCAACTCAGCAACGAAATTTACTAGGTTTTCTCGATCAATGAGCATAAAAAAAACGAGTACCGGCACAAGTAATAAATAGATCCCTACCCCAAAGAGACTGGGAAAACTATTTAAGGAAAAAGTCAAAATCTGCTCAGCAAGTTTAGCGACCTCCTCCGAGGCTCTTACCCATAAAATTTGAAATTGTTCAGCGGTAATATAGTCAGAGTACTGCTCTGGAAGAGCAATCATAAGAGCCTGTAGTTTAGCCAATATTGATGGAAATTCTGCTAAAAGAAGCGATAACTGCCTCCCCACAATAGGCACAAGCACCATAACAGTAGAGATCAAAGCAAAAAGAAAGATCACATAGGCAATAACGATAGATAGCCGATGAGACAGACCCAAATGAGAGAGCTTGTTAACTACTCCCTGCAGTAGAAAGGCTATGATTAAAGCTGTAAAGACAGGACCTAGGAACGTACCGACAGTAGCTACCAACACAACAAAGGCAGCAATCATCACTGCAAGTAAAACAGCTTCGTCACTTCCGAAATAGCGCCCGAGCCATTTGTTAACAACTTGTTTCATTTTCCACCCTCTAACGAGCTTAATTTCACGAGTTTAAACGTAATTTCTTTTGTTGACGTATGAGACATGAAACTGGGCAAACTTTCAACTGTCGAAGTCTCAAACATAATCCGTTAAAGTAAGATGTCTTGCAATTCACCTCTCTGAGAATATATTGAAACTTCAAATCAGTACAGTCTATCTTAGTCACTTTAAAGCACTGAGATTCTACTTAAAGTCGCTGCTGTTATTTTTTTTATTGGCTCTACCGGCAAGCCATCAAGTGCTGTCAAAAGAAATAAAATTACCTGTTCTTGGAGATACTACCTCCGGGATTGTCTCGAAGCAGCAAGAATATCACCTAGGGCGCGCCTGGTTAAAGGCATTCCGAGGTCGTGTGCGTGAATTTGACGACCCTCTAATGCAAAATTATTTGGAGGAAATTATCTATAATCTTGCTACTTATAGTGAGCTTGAAAATCCAAATATCGAGCTCGTTATAGTTAAAAACCCCACCATGAACGCCTTCGCAGTGCCCGGTGGGATAGTTGGAATTCATACAGGCTTATTTTCGTACGCTGAAAATGAGGATCAGATGGTTTCTGTTCTTGCGCATGAACTTGCTCATTTATCTCAACGACACTTCGCTCGAGGATTGGAGGCGCGAAGAGCTTCATCTACTCTCAGTCTGGCGGGATTGCTTGCAGGACTTGCTCTCAGCGCAACTGTTGGAGGTGATGCGGGAATGGCTGCCATCACAGCAACTCAAGCGCTAACCATGGAAAATCAACTTAGATACAGTAGGTCTAACGAAAAGGAGGCCGATCAATTTGGTCTTCGAACATTGAAAAAAGCTGGACGCGATCCTGGAGCGGCTGCGGATATGTTTGAGACAATGCTTAAAAGGCTCAGATATGCTGGAGACCGCCCTCCTGAATTTTTATTAACTCACCCTGTAACAGAAAAGCGAATTGCCGATGCCCGTGGACGAACAATGGACGGCTCAATGCGTCACTACCCTGACCACCCTGATTATTATTTAATTAAGGCGAGAGCTCAGGTGGCCATGGAGAGTAATAATAGAGATAGCCTGAAGAGATTTAACGCTCTACTGGAAGCCAATACTCAACAAAAAGACGCAGCGCACTATGGGCTGGCTCTTACCTACATAAAACTAAATAACTTCGAAGCAGCGGGTAAATTACTTGGCAGTTTGTTATTTAACAACCCATACCAATTAGCATTCCAATACTCAGACATCGAATTAGATATTGCGCAGGAAGACTATAAAGGTGCCCTATCGAAACTTACAAATTTAATTAATCAAAATCCGGGAAACTACCCATTGCTCTCTCTGAAGGCTGAAGCACTCTGGCTTGATCATCAATATGAGAGATCAAGTGATGTCTTAACAGTACTCTCAAGACAAAGAAAGGAAGATCCTATGATTTGGTACCGATTAGCAGAAGTTCGCGGGTTAGCGGGCAACATTTCCGGCGTACACGAGGCTCGTGCCGAATATTTCATATTGGTTGGCGCATTCAAGCTAGCCAGGGAGCAATTAAGCTTGGCTCTAAAGTTAGTTCTTGCTGATTTTAAGCGCTCATCAGTAATTAGGCAGCGGCTGAGAGATGTAGTCAATATGGAAGAAAGGATGGAGAGACTTTAACTTTTCTGCTCTCTCTTAAAGTTCATCATCCTATCCAATGACCTCTTCGCTAGGAATGAAAGCTGTGGATCTACCGTCACCTCGTTTAGCCCCTGTTTAATACAGAGTAGCAAGTTATCAAGGCTATTCATGCCCATCCAAGGACAACTCGCACAACTTCTGCAAGTCGCTCCACTTCCACCTGTTGGCGCAACAATAAGATCTTTATGGGGAACAGCTTGCTGCATCTTAAAAAAGATACCTTGATCAGTTGCCACAATTAACTGCTGATTAGGCAATACTTTTGCAGCTTCGATGAGCTGTGACGTAGACCCAGCAACATCAGCAACACTAATAACAGATGCCGGAGATTCCGGATGCACCAGCACAGCTGCATCGGGATAGACATTCTTCAGGTCCAAAATACCTCTGGATTTAAATTCCTCATGGACAATACAGCTCCCGTTCCACAGCAACATATCTGCGCCGGTCTGCTTTTGAACATAATCTCCTAGATATTTATCAGGAGCCCAAAGAATCTTTTCTCCTTTAGCATCCAAATAATCTATAACTTCTAAAGCGATACTTGAGGTCACAACCCAATCAGCGCGGGCCTTCACTGCTGCGGAAGTATTCGCATAAACTACGACTGTTCGGTCAGGATGTTCATCACAAAATTTACTAAACTCCTCCGCTGGACATCCCACATCCAAGGAGCATGTTGCCTCAAGAGTAGGCATCAAAACTTGTTTCTCAGGCGTTAAAATTTTTGCAGTTTCTCCCATGAACTTTACCCCAGCTATAACCAGGGTTTCTGCCTCGTGGTTATTGCCAAATCTCGCCATTTCAAGAGAATCAGACACAGTGCCGCCCGTCTCCTCAGCCAACTCCTGAATCGATGGATCGGTATAGTAATGGGCTATCAGAACAGCATTTTTTGACTTGAGTTCGGCTTTAATTGCATCTCTAAGCGCATCCTGATTGCTGACACTAGTTGCCTTCCGGTACGCTAGTGTGCTCAGATAATCCTCAACGACCTGCCTTTGCTCCTCCACGAGATGAAGGACATTATTTTGAGAATCAGTCATTAGACGAAGACCTCATATATTCTCTCTAAAAGCGCGATAACCAATATACAACGGCGGTAACAACAATTATCAGCACAGCGGTAATCGCTATAGCATCTGCCTTTGCATTGTCTTCTTCGTATTCATTTGATTTTTCTGAATCTACCATGTTTTAAATACCTATCTAAACCTGAAATTCCTCTAAAACTTTCATTAGGATTCACACAAAATGAAACCAATGATTGAGTTACGTCAAATATGTTTATTTGAATCTTGGGTGAGACGTTGCCACCATTTAATCAATAATCTATCAGCACTCTCTTCTGCAGCTATTCCAAGTTTCTGATGAAGCTTTTTCTTCAGCACATAGCATACCTCAAAGACATCAGAGCTCTCTATTTTGGACACTAGGTACTCATCACTAGTTTTTATTTCGTCAACAAGAGCCATATTGAGTGCGTTAGAGCCATACCATATTTCGCCGGTAGCAATTCTATCGATATCGATCTGAGGTCGGCGAGATGAAACATATTCTTTGAATAATCTATGAGTTTCTTCCAGCTCTTCAACAAATTTTTCTCGACCTTTATCTGTATTCTCTCCAAACATCGTCAAAGTCCGCTTATGCTCTCCAGCAGTAAGTAGCTCAAAGTCAACATCATTTTTTTTCAGAATTTTGTTAAAGTTTGGCATCTGGGCGACAACGCCGATTGATCCGATAATCGCGAATGGGGCCGCTAAAATTTTATCTGCGACACAAGCCATCATGTAACCTCCACTCGCGGCCACCTTATCAACACAGACAGTTAATGGTATGTTCATTTTCTTTAAGCGATCCAGTTGGCTGCTCGCCAATCCATAACCATGAACCATACCTCCTGCGCTCTCTAGTCGCACAACAACCTCATCTTGTATAGTCGCCTGAGTCAATATGGCGGTAATCTCTTCTCGCAAATTAGTTACAGCAGAGGCACTCATATTTCCATCGAATTTTAATACAAAAACTTTACTTTTAACTGTACTGCTGGAAGCATCTGATTTTTTAAGCGCCCTCTTATCCTCTGCCAGTTGTTTCTTCTTTTCCTTCTGTAATTTTTTCTGCTCTAACTTCTGACCGGCATCACTTACAGTAGCGAGCTTCATAGCTTCTTTGAGTTCATCAAATTGCTTATTTAAAGGTGTTATTTCCAGATAACCTTTTTCGCTACCCTGCTTGCTTTTTTTACTGCCACCAACTATCACTGATATAACAATCATTAAGGCGATAACAAACGTCACTATTTTCGCAAGAAATAATCCATAATCTAATAAAAATTCCAAAACAAACTCCACATAATTTAAGATTCAAACATTAACACCAGTCAGTGCTAAGCACTTCAAATAGGTATTAGCCGTAACGTTCCGATGCCTCTTCGACAAATTTTTTTATCAACTTGCCAGCCATTATCGTTGGGGGTGCAATTATAGGTGGAAGTTGATCATATCTAAACCAAAAGGCTTCTGCTATTTCAACTCCATCAACTGTTATTATATCCTGCTTGGCAGAAGCCATATATCCGAGCATTAACTGCCCAGGATACGGCCAAGCTTGACTGCCAACGTAACGAATATTTTCAATCTCAATGCCCACCTCCTCGAAAACTTCTCTATGAAGGGCTTGCTCCGCACTCTCTCCGGCCTCAATAAATCCTGCCAGTGTACTGAATCGATCTACCGGCCAATTTGGATGACGTGCAAACAGGCATTTATCCTCGTAAACGACGGCAACGATAACGCAAGGAGATATCCGTGGATAATGGTTGATACCGCACTTTACGCATGTCAAAGAATGTTCTGTACATGAGAGCTCATTAGGCTCTCCACATTGCCCACAGAATTTATTTTTTCGATACCAATCTACAATCTGTATAGCACGGCTGGCAAGGGAAAACTCCGGATCATTGGAGGAAGCCAGTAGAGAACGCAATTCTGAACAAACAAAACCTTCACAAGCCTCAGCTTCCTTCATTAAGTCCCAGACCTCGCAGTCTGACCCTTGCCATTGACCAATACAAAGGCGATTTTTGCAAAAAAACTTTAAGACACCTCCGTCCGATTCTTCTATAGGAAACGGCTGCGCCTGGTTATCACTCAATCGTAATAAAATCTGATTTCCTACCACAGGAATAATAAATATTTTCTTACTATTTATTTTGACTGAGGATGCAAAAAAACCATTTAAACTCTCTGGGGTTTCCAATTATAAAAAATCCTCATTGCAGGCCCGCTCATCATCCCTTTCTCCTTGCAAAATAGCATGCGTAAAGATAAAGTTTCTGGGCAGTTTTAGACCGCAAAGTTTAACATGCTCTAGAGAATTTTTACCTATTCACTAGCAAATTTATGAGTTAGCATATCTAGCACTGCACTTGGCTGATACCTTAAACAAAGGAAAAAGTATGACCACCACACTACCTCGAGCATTGAGAGATAACTTCTTAGGTGATGCACCAGATTGGTACAAGGCTTCAATTATTGCGTTCCTTGTTCTCAATCCACTAATACTCGTAACCGCTGGCCCCGTTGTCGCCGGATGGGCCCTAATTGCGGAATTTATATTCACCTTAGCCATGGCTTTAAAGTGCTATCCCCTGCAACCGGGAGGTTTACTTGCTATAGAGGCTATCGTTTTGGGCATGGCCTCTCCTGATGCGGTTTACATGGAGGTATCAGCTAATCTCCAAGTTATTCTATTACTGATGTTTATGGTAGCCGGAATATACTTCATGAGGGATATGCTGTTATTTGTTTTTACAAAAATTCTGTTGAGTGTGAAATCAAAAACAGTTCTATCCTTTATGTTCTGCTTCAGCGGCGCCTTTCTATCGGCCTTTTTAGATGCCCTAACCGTCACTGCAGTACTTATTACCATTTCTGTTGGCTTTTATTCGGTTTACCATAAGGTGGCTTCTGGTAAGCAACTAACCGACTCAGTTCATGACTACACCTCAGATTCCTCGGTACTGCCAGAAAATCAAGTTTACCTAGAGGACTTCAGAGCGTTTCTAAGAAGCTTAATCATGCACGGCGCAGTCGGAACTGCTCTGGGTGGGGTTTGCACGACAGTTGGAGAACCACAGAACTTGCTTATTGCAGAGAGAGCCGGTTGGGATTTTATTGAATTTTTTGTACGAATGTCTCCAGTTACCATGCCCGTCCTTGTATGTGGTTTAGCCTGTTGCATACTTTTAGAAAAAGTCAAGATTCTAGGCTATGGGGCTCAGTTGCCACAGCAGGTTAGAGAGGTTCTGCAAGCTTCAAGTGACCATGAGTCGGGCAAACGAACGCAACACGACAACGCCACGCTGTTGGTACAATTTGTTGTCGCTATTATTCTGGTCTTAGGACTTGCCTTCCATTGGGCTGCCGTAGGCCTTATAGGCCTCATGGTAATTATCTTGCTGACCGCTGCTAATGGAGTAATTGATGAGCATAGGATTGGTCATGCCTTTGAGGAGGCCTTACCTTTCACTGCGCTCCTCGTGGTTTTCTTCGCAGTTGTTGCCGTCATTCACGAACAACACCTATTTTCTCCTGTAATCGGTTGGGTTTTGGCCGAAGACCTTGCTGTACAGCCTGGTATGTTTTTCTTGGCCAATGGCTTACTTTCCGCAATAAGCGATAACGTCTTTGTAGCCACAGTCTATATCAACGAGGTGAAAACAGTATTTGATGCTGGAGAGATTACCAGAGATCATTTCGACAAGCTCGTGGTTGCTATTAATACCGGCACAAACTTACCCAGTGTTGCAACACCAAATGGGCAGGCGGCATTCCTTTTTCTACTTACCTCCGCACTGGCACCCCTTATTCGGTTGTCATATATGCGTATGGTCCTAATGGCGCTTCCATACACAATCGTTTTAACTTCCGTCGGCCTATACTGTGTGCTCTACAGACTTTAAAGTCTAAAGTATAGAAATGAATTTAATAATATGAGAAATAGCGTTGAGAAGTAGTCGGCACAGAGCCATCATAGGTTTTATTCTGTCGATTGCTCTCCCTTTCTCTGCAGGCTGTGCGGTACAAAATCAATCAGCAAATGTTATAGAAGAGCCTGCATTGAGGTCAATCTCGCCGTTCCCTATCGGCTCTTCCATTAGGTACTTACCTTTTCAAAAAGATCTTCGCCTTCAAAGTCTTCAAAAGCTGCATTTTTCAAGCTATACCGCAGGATCGGATATGAAAATGCATCAAGTGATGCCAATGGAGAATTCTTTTGACTTTTCGGTCGTGGATAGCATCGTGCAGCATACGGAAGACTATGAGCAGCGATTATTTGGACATAATCTAATTTGGCACAGTTCGACTCCCACATGGGTTAAGAATAAGGCCAAGAAAAATCCCGAATGGCTTGCTTCCTTTATGCGTGAGTACATTCACGAGTACGTTGGAAGATACAGGGGAAAAGTTCACGGATGGGATGTGGTTAATGAGGGTCTCAAGACCGCTGGGAGTGGATATCGAACTGACAGCATCTGGTATGAAACCCTTGGCCCTCAGTATATTGAAATGGCATTCAGATATGCTCACGAGGCGGATCCAGATGCTGTACTTTTCTATAATGATTTTAATTTAGAACGAGATTTAGACAAGTTCGAATCAATGATGTCTATGGTGGGAGATTTCCAATCCAGAGAAGTGCCTATCTCGGGTATAGGATTTCAAATGCATATCAGAATGGATATTCCGAACAGCATCATCGCTGAAACGCTTAAACGAGCTGCTGATACAGGGTTACAGATTCATCTCTCGGAGGTTGATATCATCTTTAACACTCATGACGACTCCCGAGGTGGTGGGATTCAACGTTTTGATACCTTAACTCCGGAAATGAGGGTCGCTCAAAAGAAAAAGTACTATGATTTAGTTACTATCTATCGGAAAGTGGTGCCCGAATCTCAGCAGTATGGAATAACTTTTTGGGGCTTTAATGACCGAGATACTTGGATAAGACGATTTTTTGATATGCAGGACTGGCCAACCATATATGATGACAACTTAGCTCCTAAGCCAGCTTTTTGGGGAGTTGTCGAAGCACTTAATTGAAGCTATCCGATCATTATTTATCTAGACAGAAGGCTCATACCCTTCTCTAACCCGCCAAGAGTCAGCGGAAACATTTTATCTTCTGTTAACTCCTTTAGCATCTGGATTGAAGGTGTGTAATCCCAGTACTTTTCTTGCACGGGATTTAACCAGATTAATTTATCGTACGTGTCCGCCATACGCTGCATCCAAACCGCACCGGATTCCTCATTGTTGTACTCTACACTGCCACCCGGGCTTGTAACTTCATAGGGAGCCATAGACGCATCCCCTACAAAGATGACCTTATAATCAGAGGAGTATTTGTGGATAAGATCATGAGTCGCTAATTGCTCCTCTCTACGTCGATAATTATTTTTCCAAACATAGTCATAGAGGCAGTTATGGAAATAGAAGTATTCAAGGTGTTTAAACTCCGTCTTAGCAGCCGAGAAAAGCTCTTCACAGAGTTTGACGTATGGGTCCATTGACCCACCAACATCGAAAAATATGAGTACTTTTACCGCATTATGACGCTCAGGAACCATTTTGATATCGAGTAGTCCCGCATTACGAGCGGTGCTTCGTATCGTATCATCCAAATCAAGTTGATCAGCCGAGCCCTCCCTCGCAAATTTACGTAACCTCCGGAGAGCTACTTTTATATTTCTCGTGCCAATTTGAACGGAGTCATCTAGATCTTGGTACTGACGTTCATCCCACACCTTTACCGCCGTTCCCTTGCCACCAGGACCACCAATTCGAATACCTTCCGGATTGAAACCTCCATGCCCAAAGGGCGACGTCCCGTTGGTTCCGACCCATTTGTTGCCGCCCTCGTGCCTTTTCTTCTGCTCTTCAAGTCTCTTCTTGAATTCCTCTATTAGTTTCTCCAAGCCACCTAAACTCTCAACCTTCGCTTTCTCTTCGTCTGTAAAGTGTTTTTCAAATTCCTTGCGAAGCCAGTCCTCTGGCAACAAGGCCTCTACAATGCCGTCTATATTTTCCAAGTTTTTGAAATAGGCGCCAAATGCTCTATCAAAACGATCGTAATACTTCTCATCCTTGACCATGCATGTCCGAGCAAGAAGATAAAAATCATCGATCGAACCAAAAGCGAGATTCTTTTCCATGGCCGACATAAGATCAAGGAGCTCCTTTATCGAAACGGGAACTCTTGCCTTCTTGAGTGTGTTGAAAAAATTAATCAGCATAAAATAAAGATAAACCTAAGCCTATCGAGCCTCTCGCCTTGTCATAAACGCCAAGCGCTCAAGAAGATGGACATCTTGCTCATTTTTTAACAACGCACCATAAAGCGGAGGGATAGCCTTTGTAGGATCACGGTTAGTCAGGATATCCTCTGGTATGTCATCAGACATTATGAGTTTTAACCAATCTACCAGCTCCGACGTAGATGGCTTTTTCTTTAACCCTGGGATTTTTCTTACATCAAAGAAAATGTCCATGGCATCATCAACCAAATTCTTCTTAATTTTGGGGAAGTGGACATCTACAATTCTCTGCATTGTCATTCGATCTGGGAAGTTGATAAAGTGAAAGAAACAGCGGCGAAGGAAAGCATCTGGCAGTTCTTTTTCATTATTACTCGTTATAATCACAATTGGGCGCTGAACCGCTTTGATCGTCTCTCCTGTCTCGTAGACATGGAATTCCATTCGATCTAGCTCAAGCAATAAATCATTAGGAAATTCAATATCAGCCTTATCAATTTCGTCTATCAATAGAACGACCTGCTCATCAGCTGTGAAAGCCTCCCAGAGCTTACCCTTGTCAATATAGTTCTTAATATCCTGAACTTTCTCGCTCCCTAGCTGGGAGTCTCGAAGCCTTGAAACCGCATCGTACTCATAGAGGCCCTGCTGCGCCTTCGTCGTAGACTTTATATGCCAAGCTAATAAAGGCTTTCCAAGGGCCTTTGCAACTTCCTCTGCTAGCAATGTTTTTCCTGTTCCTGGCTCCCCCTTTATCAGTAGTGGACGCTCCAATGTGACAGCCGCATTCACTGCCATCTGAAGTTCCTCAGTGGCAACATAGTTATCTGTTCCTGTAAATTTCATTTTAATTATTCCACCATCTAGAAATGATTTTGTAAGAGTCGGTTTATTTTAGTCTATTCTGTAATTTTTTTTGAATCTAATTTAGCAAGTAAGGGCGTCTTAGATAATATATAACCAGCTAAATATGACTCGGCAGTACTTGTTAAAGTATCACTAGAACGTATTTTAAAGATCTTGCAAACAATTTATGGAGGAGTTTATGTCATCAAAACAATATCAACAACGAGGCCACTTCCTGTATCTAATATGGTCAATGATACTAGCACTATCTTTTGGGGCCACCGCGATTGCTGATGAGGCAATTGAAAAGGATGACTATGTGGAAATACTCATATCCACAGCAACTTCGGAGAATACTGACTCTAATCAAGATTCAATGGTTAATAAGGAATTTAGATTTAAATTAGAGAACGGAGAAATCGAACTTGGCAGTAATCAAACGGACGTTTCTAGTGCTGAAACAAACCCCGGAGATAAATTAGAAAATCAGGTAATAATATCTCTATCTGGAGATGACGAAACTGTTGGTGGGGTTCTTAAAATAATTAGCACGCTAACGGAAACAGAATGGGATGATTTGACACAGGATGAAAAGGAACAAATTCAATCAGCCCTGAGTGAAATCGAAGAGGGAATAGAGATCGATGTTGCTACAAAAACCGGTTTTTTTTATGCCATCCTTGCAATTATGGCTGTAAGCTTTACTTTGGGTCTTCCGGTCATAGTCATCGTAATAATACTTTACTATAAGCATCGTAAGCGTCGACAGCGAGATGCCGTTATAGAGAAATTCATTAACTCTGGTAAAGATATACCGGCCGAGTTACTAGCGTCGTGGGAGCTTAATCCAGATGAGTCCGACAGCAGACTGCATCAAGGAATTAAACTTATCGCCGTCTCTCTTGGCCTTTATATATTCTTGTATTTTTTTGTCGGCGCAGATGTCGCATTAATCGCCGCTATACCCCTATTTTTGGGTATTGCTAGGTTGATCATATGGAAGATATCGCAAAAATCTAGGCCACAGAATATATAAAGTATGACCGCCCTATCGGATAAGGTACTTGTAGGTCGAGTTCAGAGAATTAAATGCCAGAGCTCTTTCAATACACTAGTTCTTAGGCATCAATCTCAACTCCGCTATTCGTTAAGGCAAATGACTGGCTGGAATGAATCGCTGGCAGATGACCTGGCTCAGGAGACTTTTATCAAAGCATATTTATCTATCGCCACATATAGGGGGACAGCTAAATTTAGTAGCTGGTTATATCGAATAGCATATAATTTAATGACCAGCCACTTCAGGTTGAAGAAAAATAAAGAGGTTTCAGGGTTAGAAAATAGAGAGATTTCAACGCGCTCTGCGGATTCAGCAAGTCATTCAATTGACCTTCACAGAGATTTGGCACGGGCGATGTCCGTCCTACCAATCAAGCAAAGGATGGCCCTGCATCTGAGCTTACATAGAGATTTGACTCAAAACGAGATTTCGATAATCATGGAATTGCCTCTAGGAACCGTAAAGACTGTCATTAATCGAGGGAAATTAGCCTTACGTGAATCTCTTGATAGCTGGAATATTGAGGAGCGATAATGAATGATACACAAAAAGTAAATGAGATTTTTAATCATGCACGACAGCAAGAACCCAATTACTCAAATGCAAGCTTTACAAGTCAGGTCGATGTAGGCATCAAACGCGAGCGGCTACTGTCTCGAATCAGAAGCTGCAGCATTATGATAATTGCGGCCTTAATTGGAATAATTACAATAAACACTCAGATCCCCTTGCATTTATTATTAAGCAAGATCCCAGCTTCAATCGTAATTAACCCGACATCGATAATGTTGGCGGTGGGACTGTCTAGTGGTCTTTGTTACTTTACATACTTTGTTTTAGAAGATTAAGCGCACAATATGACAGGGCTATTCTTCTACGACCCTATCCATTATTGACTGGAGGTTTTTTTAACCTCCTTACAAACCAGGCGATCACTCGGAGAACCAAATATCCAAACAGACTGACAACCATTAAGGCCAAGATGGGTGCAGCACCCCTCTGAAATCCTGAATCAGGGTTGTTAACAATCCCTTCGTATATGCTCACAAAAAAAGCTGGCGCGAGCCTGGGGTCATCAGTGTACGCAGACACCGGCGTTAACAAGAAAACAGCAATCAGAATCAGCACTATGTGTCGAATTGCTACAAGACGGATATCTTTTAGAAGATACCAGGCTACATATATCAGGCTGGAAGCTCCTGATATGTATGCAATCCAGCCCCAAAAATAATCCTCTGCGCTAAACATATCTAATCCACCCACTGGATTATATGGTCTTGAATATCTTCATCTCGAACATCTCGCTCCGAGATTACCCATCCACGTAATGAGGCTCCATATTCGTGCAAGGTGTTCATGTCTCCACTGACCAAATGATGCCAGCTAGGCAGGGGTTTTCCCTCTGAAATAAGTCTATAAGAGCAAGTTTCAGGCAGCCAGCTTAGGGAACGAATATTATCTCTGTCCAATGATATACAGTCACTAACGACCGAGTGTCGGTCCTTGTACATACTACACCTGCAAGTCTCGATATCAAGAAGTTGGCAGGTGATGTTGGTATGTTCTATCTCTCCTGTTTCGGAGTCCTCTAACTTAACAAGACAACATTTAGCGCAGCCATCACACAACTGTTCCCATTCGTGAGAGGACATCTGTTCGAGTGTCTTTGTCTGCCAAAATCTACCCATAAACTTTACCGAGGTAACTTATTATTCTCTTTCAAACTGTTATCCAAATTGAAGATTTTTGGAGGTAACTGCAAATAAAATCCCTTTTCATGAATATCAGACATCACTCTGCAGGCATCAGCTCTTGCCAACTTCCTAGTTCTATCAAGCATTAAAGTTGTCACTAGTTCCAGCTCCCCAAGCCTATCAAGTAGTTCCAATGGTACTAGAGCCACTCCCTCGTCGCGAGAAACATAAAGGTATGTCTCTTCTTTTTTGCTTCCCTTGAAAATATCACAAATAAGCTTCGTAGACGACATCATATTTCGTCTCCAGAATTGATTACTCTAGCCAGTAATGGCTTAACGAATTTTGCTCTCCAGCCATGACTAAGTCGATGAGGCAACTTAAAACAGCCTTCAACTGACATTCGAGCAATAGCCTCAAGCTCCTTTTTATTGGCTAAAAACTCCTTCGGTATTTTTTCGGCCTCCGCTACAAGATTGAGGTTGGATCTCATAGCCTTAAATAAATCATTTTGAACAGAATTTAGTGGTTTTGGCAGACTAGCAATTGAGGAGTCCGCATCGGTAGATTCAATTAAATCGATTATTTCTGTTCCGTACCGTCTAATTTGACCGGAATACAGATCGCCAATGTCACTTAATTGCCTTATAGATAACGGGAGCCGCTTAGATATTTCAAGAAGCACGGTATCTTTGACAACATGTCCTCTCGGTCTATCCTTGAGCCGAGCCTTCTCTTCCCTCCATTGACAAAGACATTTCAACACCGTGAGCGACTGTGTGTTAAGCCTCCATGCCCCCTTCACTCTCCTAAAATAGTCATCTGATTCCTTCCTCGCAGAGGCTGCCTCTAAAGCTGCCGCACACTCTTCGATAAACCATTCCCCACGTTCTTGATCTACTAATTCTCCTGACAATAGATCATATAGCTTGTGCAAGTAAGCTACATCTTCCTTGGCATAGGCTACCTGTTGCTCCGTCAAGGGTCTAGCAAGCCAGTCTGATCTAGTTGCATGCTTATCAAGTTCCAAATCAAAAACTTGCTCAACTAACCTAGCATAGCCCATTGAAAATCCGCGATTAACAATACCCGCTGCTATTTGAGTGTCAAAGATGTTACTTGGCACTATATTTAACGCATGTTCAAGAACCTCCAAATCTTCAGCGCAGGCATGAAAGATAGTAGTTATGCTGTGAGATTCAAGTAGTTGTTTCAGACTAGAAAAATTGTTAATGGCCGGCACATCAACTAACCAGAACTCATTTCCATCTGAAATTTGAATTAACGCTAGCTTCGGATAAAAGGTATTAGTTCGAATAAACTCGGTATCGACAGCAAGAGTGCTCCCCTTGCCCATCATATTTACTGCATGATTTAAAAGGTCGTCTGAATCAATCCATTGCGCCAACTAAATAATCTTCCTACTTTGCAGCGCCATGTTGAGGGTGCCCCCGTCAACATACTCAAGTTCACCACCCATTGGAACTCCGTAAGCTATGCGAGAGACGGAAACACCTAGGGCCTTCGCCTTATCTGCAATAAAATGAGCTGTAGCCTCTCCTTCAACTGTTAAATTAGTAGCTAAAATCAATTCACTTATGGCCTCAGTCTGTAATCTATTAATTAGTTTATCAATTCCCAACTGATCAGGCCCAATCCCATCTATGGGAGATAAGTGACCTAGCAGAACAAAGTATTTACCACGAAAACTGCCTGCTTGTTCTATTGCGTATAGGTCAGCAGGATTTTCAACAACACAAATTTGCGATGAAGACCGAGAAAGGTTTGAGCAAATACGACACTCAGTGTCCTCAGTCAACGTTCGACATCTCTCACAACGCCCAACTTTAAGGATAGCCTCTGAAATTGTACCCGCCAAATGAGCCGCTCCCTCTTTGTCATGTTCTAGGAGCTGCAACGCCATTCTTTGTGCAGACTTCGCCCCAACACCGGGGAGACATCTTAGAGCGTCAATTAATTGATCGATTAAATTTCCGTACACACGTAAACCTCTATGGTAAGCGGAATCAATTCTAAAATGGCATTTTGAAGCCTGGAGGAAAATTCATCCCACCAGTCATATCGCTCATCGCCGTCTTTGCTTGGGATTCAACCCTACGCACAGCATCGTTTACTGCAGCGGCAAGCAGGTCCTCAAGCAGCGCCTTGTCTTCCTCAAGTAAAGAAGGGTCTATAGTTACTTTTTTTACATCATACCTACCTGTCATAACTATTTTGACCATACCTCCACCAGATTCTCCTGCGACCTCAGCATTTGAGGCCTTCTCTTGCATCTTGGCCATCTTCTCTTGCATTTGCTGCGCTTGCTTCATCAAATTATTAATATCCATAAATTCCTCAGTCAATTGATTCGACCGACTCCTCATCGAGACTTCCATCGAATAATTCTTTAAATTTTTTCACCGCAGGATCAGCGTTCAACCTTTGGACTGCTGCTGCGTGACTTTCAGATTTTTCTCTTATAGCCGCAGCTCGGGGTGTTTCCCTAGCGACAGTGCCAGAATCAATCTCAACAAAAACAGTCTGGCCAAAGTAAGCACTAAGAACCTCAGCTAGACCGGAGCTATGACTGCTATCAAAAAGGCTATCCTCAGCGTGATCGAGCATAAAATAAAGCGTATCCTCGATACGATTCTTAAACATACAATGACTAGCAATCTCACCTAGCGACCCTCCAATGTCTATTTTATTTCTTACATCTATCCAATTGTTGGGTTCAAAATCGCTTAAGTTAATGTGATCAGAACCATTGCATTTGTTTAAAATATTCAGAGAGGACTTGGAATCTACCATTACGTTGTCTTTAGACGGCTCGTGAACAGGCTCAGATTCATCATCAAGTAGGGTTATATCCAAGTTTTTTAATTTATCCTCGAGACAACCAGCACTCTCTGCTGGGTTATCTGGAATTCTAGAAGTGTTACCCACAACACTTCTTTCGCTTGTGG
>NTJY01000026.1 GCA_002457245.1 SAR92 bacterium MED-G29
GCTGGCGGTGGCGTTAATCCAGTCGTCAATGGGATGGCCACAGCTGCTGATTGGATGAGTGCAGCCTCATTTATTTCTATGGCAGGAATTATCTCATTCATTGGAAGAGATGGTTCTGTCTACTTGCTTGGTTGGACTGGCGGCTATGTGCTCCTTGCCTTATTACTCGCACCTTACCTTAGAAAATTCGGACGATTTACCGTACCTGACTTCATTGGCGAGCGGTACTACTCTCAAGCCGCTCGCATCGTGGCTGTAGTCTGTTTGATTTTCGTTTCATTTACTTATGTCGCCGGCCAAATGCGTGGAGTTGGCATTGTCTTTTCACGCTTCCTTGAGGTTGAAGTGAGCACCGGTGTTATTATAGGTATGGCAGTTGTTTTTATGTATGCAGTTCTTGGAGGTATGAAAGGAATCACTTATACCCAAGTTGCTCAATATTGTGTTCTCATTTTCGCATACATGGTTCCAGCTATTTTTATATCCATAATGATTACTGGAAACCCAATACCCCAGCTAGGCTTCGGCTCGGAGGTGATTGATGGCTCTGGTGTATCTGTACTTGAAAAACTTGATGGTGTTTTATTAGAGCTTGGGTTTTCTGCCTATACCGCGGGCACTAAATCAACAATTGATGTATTTGCAATTACTGCAGCTCTTATGTTTGGCACAGCAGGATTGCCTCATGTTCTTGTCCGATTCTTTACTGTACCTAAAGTATCGGACGCCCGTCTTTCAGCTGGATATGCTCTCGTATTTATTGCAATCCTGTATACCACAGCACCCGCTGTAGCATCTTTTGCTCGCATTAATTTGGTGGACACAGTTCACAATACCGCTTATGCCGACGCACCAGAATGGTTCGGCAATTGGGAGACGACAGGACTTGTAGCATGGCAAGATAAAAACAATGATGGGCTTATGCAGTATGGGCCAGGCTCTGCCTTATCACCCGCTAAACCTCAGTTTAATGGCGAAACTGGTAGTTACGGAGAGCGGCTGCTAAAAAACCAGCCAACTGAATCGATCAACGAGGTGTATATTGATAGAGATATCATGGTTTTAGCTAATCCTGAGATTGCTGGACTACCAGGCTGGGTAATTGCCCTGGTTGCTGCTGGGGGAGTTGCTGCTGCGCTTTCAACCGCCGCTGGCTTGCTACTAGTGATCTCCAGCGCAATATCGCATGACCTTTTAAAACAAACATTACTCCCAAAAATAGCTGAAAAACAAGAATTGTTATTCGCTCGAGTTGCGGCCGCAGTAGCCGTTTGTATTGCAGGGCTGTTTGGAATCTATCCCCCAGCATTTGTAGCTCAAGTTGTGGCATTTGCCTTCGGACTTGCTGCCGCATCCCTGTTTCCTGCTTTAATACTGGGTATCTTTTCAAAACGAGCAAATAAAGAAGGAGCTATTTCAGGAATGTTAGTAGGATTGGTGTTTACATTTACCTACATTGCATATTTTAAGTTTTTTGCGCCTCACTTAAACAACGCCGAATACTGGCTTTGGGGTATCTCCCCTGAGGGTATTGGATCAATTGGCATGATTTTAAACTTCGCATTTGCGATTATCATTAGCCGCCTCACCTCTCAACCACCGGAGACTGTTCAGAAACTTGTTGATAATATTCGAGTTCCAAGTGGTCCCGGCGCTCCATCTCAACACTGACAATTAGTCGTTAAATTTACTGAGTTATATTAAAGCGACTTCGTCGCAATTTCGTAAACATCTTTCACCAAATTAGGAGCATCAGCAATAATCTGAAGTTCGCCACGCATTAGCTTCCTGTGTGGTTGCGCAAGCTTCTTCCATTGCGTTAATGGAGCCACTAGCCTCGCTGCGACCTGCGGATTAGCTTGATTAAGTTGCAAAATCTGCTCGCGTAAAAACGAGTAACCTAAACCACTCTCATTATGGAAATTGACTAGATTGGCGCTGCAGAAACTACCGATAAGACTTCTTACTTTATTGGGGTTCGTCATAGAAAATGACGGATGTTCCATCAACGCCTTAACACGATTAAGAGCGCCTGGTTGAGTATTAGTCGCTTGGATCTGTAGCCATAAGTTCATAGCTAGCGTCTCATCACGATATTGATCTTCAAAACTAGCTAAGGCTCTAGTAGCGAAATCGAGTGCGAGAGGACAATTCACCATTGCAACCAATGCTGATGATTTATCTGTCATATTGTCTGAGGACTGAAATTGAGACCAGGCCAGATCAATCCTTGGTTCATCTAACAACATCAAATAACTCAGAGCAGTATTCTTTAGGCTCCGCCGCCCTATTTGCTCAGCACTTGGAGTATAAGCTTCGTTCGACTTCAGTCTATGATATGTCTCCTGAAACTTACTAGCTAAAGCAATTGCAATTTCTGATCGGACGAGTTTCCTTGCATGGTGAATCGTCATGGGATCGATCTTATCTATCTGCTCATAAAGCAATGCTTCGGAGGGTATGGTTAGCATGAGTGAAACCATGGCCGGATCCAGCGAATCATCCGTTATTAACTTGGTCAAGGCCTCAATTAAGCTAACAGGGAGAGAGGATTCGCAATAATTTGCAATATCATTTGTCGCTAACATACAGGCATCTAGAGTTAACCGTTGTCCCGCATCCCATCTATTGAAACCGTCACTGTCATTTGCCATCAGGACTGCTAGCTCTTCGTGGCTAGGCCCATAATTAAGTTTTACTGGAGCAGAGAAACCGCGCAATATCGACGGGATAGGCTTGGATTTAATATTCTCAAGAGTATAAGTTAATGTCTCGTCAGTCATTTCTAAAAGAATCTCTGAGTCCCCAGCATCATTAAGGCTAATAGACATACCGTCGTGATCCAAAACTCCTAGCCTTATCGGAATAACAAAGGGCTTTTTGTTAGTTTGACCTGGTGTGTCAGGACAATTCTGTTTAAAAGTTATTTGATAACTTTGTCTAGTCTCATCATAGTGTGTTTGAACCGATAGGATTGGTGTGCCTGACTGTTGATACCAGAGCCTAAACTGAGTGAGATCACGTCCACTGGCATCTTCCATGGCACAAACAAAGTTTTCTACTGTTGCAGCCTGCCCGTCGTGACGTTCAAAATACAAATCACTAGCTTTTCGGAATGTCTCTTCGCCCAGGAGCGTATGATACATGCCCACTAACTCCGAACCTTTTTCATAAATGGTCATCGTATAAAAATTATTAATCTCCATATAAGACTCAGGCTGCACAGGATGTGACATTGGACCGCCATCCTCAGCGAACTGATGAGTTCTTAAAAAAGACACATCTTCAACTCGCTTGACCGTAGGCGAGTTCATGTCACACGAAAACTGTGAGTCTCGGTATACGGTGAAGCCTTCCTTCAAACTTAGCTGAAACCAGTCTCTGCAGGTAACTCTATTACCTGACCAGTTATGGAAATATTCATGAGCTACGATAGACTCGACTCTCTGAAAAGCAGTATCCGTACTTACTTCAGGGCTAACTAGAACAGCAGAGGTATTGAAGATATTGAGTCCTTTATTTTCCATTGCGCCCATATTAAAGTCATCAACCGCAACAATCATGAAGATGTTTAAATCATATTCTCTGCCGTATCTTTCTTCATCCCAGCGCATTGACTTCTTGAGCGACAACATAGCATGTCCACATTTGTCGATATCTTTCTCTTCTACAAATATTTGCAGTACAACATTTCGCCCCGACTGGGTGACAAAGTTATCCTCTACAACACTCAAAGCACCTGCGACTAAAGCAAACAGATATGCCGGCTTTTTAAACGGATCATGCCATGTCACAAAGTGACGTCCGTTATCTAGCTCACCTCGTTCAATAGGATTGCCGTTAGAGAGTAATATAGGATATGCGGTGCTGTTAGCTATGACAGTGGTTGTGAATTCAGACATCATGTCTGGACGATCAATGTAATAGGTAATATCTCTGAAGCCCTCGGCCTCACATTGAGTACAGTACATAGTTCTGGAGCGGTACAAACCCATCATCGTAGTGTTCAGATGTGGTCGGATATTTACAATGGTCGTTAATTCGAATTCATCAGGCACATTAAAGACTTCCAGTGAATCGGAACCTACTAAAAAATTCGAGGACTCGACAGGTTGACCATTCAGCAACAATCCTTGTAAATCTAGGCCAGGACATCCATCAAGAGTTAGTATTTTTGTTTGATCCTTACTTAAAGAATTCCTAGAAATAGCCAAATTTGCCGTAACTACTGCCCTATCATCATAAAGATCAAAAGTTAAGTTAGTCCTCCCAATTACAAATGCTGTGGGTTTATAGTCTTTCAAGTAGACTGTTTGTGGCGCCGCATCTTTCATATAAAATCTCGCATTAACTAGTCTTTCTAGTCTCACTTATTTTCAAGTCAGATCAATTGTGTTCATCTATTTTTCAGTGTTTCCAAGAAAGTGGTTTCTCCTCGGGAACACCTGAATCACAAGCTGATTTCTTGTGGGGAACAAATCCAGTTTTTTGGTGCTCGGGCAAATCTTGCTCGTAGGCGATAACCGCCTGAATGCTCAATGATCTTTGCTCTGAGGTTAGTTTTCGCCCATCAGGCCACCTACCAATTTCAATACTTCTCTTAAGACTCAAATAAACTTCTGGAGTAATCTTGGATAAGAGTTCTTTAATGTCCATAAAAACCTCACAACAGATTATAGCGATCCACATATCGCATTTTCAGGGCTCCCCTCTTAAACGCAGAACTATCCCAAATGCTAGCCCTGTGATCATCCCACAGAAAAGACCTCCAACATGAGCTGCATTTGCTATTCCAATGCCCAATACCGCGGGTAAAAATGGCGTCATGCAAAGAAACAACCACCCAATCATAAATCCAAAGATTCCACTTGGTAACTCCAGTCCTGCGCGTGGAGCTAAAATGTTACCTACCCACAAATAGCCCAGTAGGGCATAAATTACACCTGACATCCCACCAAAGTTAGGGGCTCCAGTCCACCAAAATTGAGAGACATTAGATATAAGTCCACTGAACACCACGAGTAGCATCAAATGGATAGGCCCCAGCACATTCTCAATGCGAGAGCCAAGCATCGAGAGCCAAATACTGTTAAATGCAAAGTGTGCGATTCCAAAGTGGAGGAAAATAGGTGTTAACAACCTCCAATAGTCACCACCAAGAATAAAACTAAGATGTCGCACGGAAAATGAGTAATTTATGCTCACCATAATCCAACCCAACGCGCTTAAGACAATAAGTACCGTCGTCGAAGGATACTGCTTAGCAGCAACAAGCCACTTTGAATTTTGGATCATGAGATTTTAGTACTTCTAAACTGTATTTTTGTCTACGTCCAAACGACTTCCCCAGCCCAATTTTGAGCGACAAACTCCATAAAAATTATTGTCTTTAGGATGAATAAGAAGAATATTGTTGTCATGGCGGGCAACGGTTATCACATCGCCAGGTTCAGTGACGATATCATTTTGCCCATCGCATGTAAGAATCGGTTGTAGTTCGTTTCGAGAACTTACTCTGAGCTCGATTTGAGCACCACCATGCAGCGCTATCGGTCTACTGTTTAAAGTATGTGGATTAAGTGGGACTACTACGATAGCATCTAGTTCAGGGAATAAGAGTGGACCTCCGGCTGAAAGAGCATAGGCAGTAGAACCAGTAGGTGTAGCGACAATCAAACCATCTGAACGCTGGCTATAGACGAACTCGCTATCAACATATAGTTCAAATGTCATCATTCGAGCGGATTTCCCCGGATGCAGGGCTACCTCATTGACCGCTATTTCTCTTCCAATTATCTCTCCATTTCGGGAGACATTGCACTCAAGCATAAAACGTTGCGTCTGCTTAAAATCACCCTGAATGACCGGGAGTACTCGAGCTTCTATTTCATCAGGAGAAATATCCGTCAAAAATCCAAGTCTTCCTCTGTTAATTCCAAGCAAAGGCACGCCAATTGACGCCATATTCCTACAGGCACTTAACATGCTTCCATCTCCTCCAACTACTATTCCCAAATCTATAGAACCTGGAAAATCTTTTGAGGAAAGAACTGTATCTAAAGACCAGTCGATAATAGCCGCCGTATTTTTCTCATAAACAACATCTCGCCCATGAGAAAGAAGAAAGCTTTCCAATTTACGCAAAGATTCTTTGACTTCTGGGAGATCAAGCGTGCCTACTAATCCAATTCTCTGAAATTGATTCATGAAACAAATATCCTCAAAAACTGGTCTTTATTATACAGACTGAACTAACAAATCTGTTACTTTACTAAAGTAAATTACTACGCAAAAGGATTTTGTTGAGTCAGATATCTGATCAATTTTACTATTGAATTTTTGAATTTAATGCATAATAGAACTTCGAAATAACGTTATCTCCAGAGATTTTAATGCAATGAAAAGAAACTGCACAGCCATCATCTTGATAGGTATGCCATGCGTTGGAAAGAGCACCTTAGGCGCCCTTCTCGCAGATAACTTGAGTCTTGAATTCATCGATACAGACAGGAGCATTGAGAAATTTCTTGATCGAAACTTACAAGATGTGATCAATGAAGATGGATACATGGCTCTTCGGAAAGCAGAGGAAAAAGTACTGCTAGCAGAAACTGTGGCCAGTAAGGTGATCGCAACTGGAGGCAGCGCAGTTTATTCAGAAAAAGGAATGAATTATTTAAAAAGTAAAGGGTTCGTTATTTTTTTAGATCTTCCACAAAAAAACCTGGAAGATCGTATTACTAACTTTTCAACACGAGGTTTAGCCCGTCGTCCAGATCAAAGTTTCGCTTGTTTATTTGATGAGCGACGACCACTTTATCTGCAGCATGCCGACATTATAGTTGACTGTTTGGGGCTAAGCATAGACCAGTTATTAAAACGGCTAATCTCTATAAGTTCAGAACATTTCGTTGCATAGATTCAAACCTGAATTATGAATAATTACTGAAGAACTTTGAGTAAAGATTGCGTTAGATGATCTATATTAGTGGAATTGACTCCCGCCAGATTAATTCTTGTTGAGGAGACAATGTATATTCCAAATTCTTCTCTCAGGCGTTCAAGCTGTGAAGAAGTGATGCCCAGGAAAGAAAACATTCCTTTCTGATGTTTAATATGGCCAAAATCCATTCCTGCTGGATTTCCAGCAAGGCTATCACACAAAAGACCTCTCATCGCTTTAATTCGAAGCCTAACCTCTTCAAGCTCAGATCGCCATTGATGATTCAAGTCTGGATCGCCCAATACCATCGATACGAGCAGCGCTCCATGAGCTGGTGGCATAGAGTATATGGAGCGTGCAGTAGACATCGCCTGACTAACAACGATATCAGCCTGCTGGGGCGTCTTCGTAATAAATGTGATCGATCCGGTTCTCTCTCTATAAAGACCGAAATTTTTAGAGCATGAAGAGGCAACAATGACTTCTGGCAATCGATCGGCCATCATTCTCATTCCATAGGCATCCTCATCAATTCCATCACCAAGACCTTGATAAGCTGTATCAATAAATGGAATAAATCCGCGCTCAAGTGCAAGGTCAGCAATCAAATCCCACTGATCATGGGTTAAATCAGCTCCCGTGGGATTGTGACAGCACCCATGCAATAGGACCAAATCACCAGCAGGTACCTGTTTAAGCGCTTCAATCATTCGATCACTATCTATCCGATGAGACTCTAAATCGTAGTAGGGATAATGTTTAATTTCAAAGCCGGTTCCACCCAACAAAGGAACATGATTAGGCCATGTTGGAACGCCGATCCAAAGCTTAGACTCCGGTCTTGCCCGCCGAATAACCTCAGCGCCGACCTTAAGTGCTCCAGAACCTCCTGGAGCTTGGATACTCTTTATCCGACCAGATTGCAAAATGGAGTGCTCGTCCCCAAAAAGGAGTTCAAGCATTCTATGATTATAATCAGGATCCCCCGCCATGCCTTGATAGGACTTTGTCGTTTCAACTTCCATAAGACGAGCTTCAGCCTCTTTGACTGATGCCATAACAGGAGTTCGACCTCTATCATCTTGATATACCCCTACACCAAGATCAATTTTTTCAAGCCGATTATCTGCTTTGAATGCAATCATTAACCCTAGAATTGGGTCTATAGCAACGGGCTTTAAATTTTCAAACATTGTTTTGGGTCCTGAAACGGGTAGTAGATTTGGACCGGAGTTTATCACTTTTAGTTTGTAGTGAAAAATTCCATGACCTGATTATTGAAAAGTTTTGGTTTCTCAGCATGCAACCAATGACCAGCTCCACTAATTACATTAACTTGGCTGTTTGGAAACATATCTTTAATAATTGGTCGATGCTTTTCTTGTATATAGGCTGAAGTCTCCCCTTTTATGAACAAGCAAGGATTATCAAACCGATCCCCAGAAGGAGCTGCTACAAGGGCTGTACCATAGTTTTCAATCACGGCATTTATATTTAGCTTTAACACGAATCTATCATCATTGCGCTTTAAGTTTTTCAATAGAAAAGCGCGAGTCTGACTATCGCTTATAAAATCGGCGAGTAATTCTTCCGCTTGATTACGATTTTGAATACTTGCCTCTGACAGCGCTATGAGACCATTTAGAGCTGGATCATTACGCGGCTGATATGTAACAGGCGAGATATCTGCCACGACTAACTTGTTAACTCTATCGGAATGGCTTAACGCAAGCTGCATCCCAACTTTACCTCCAAGCGAATGACCCACGATAAATGCTGTTGGTAAGGAGAGAATATCCATTAAATAAAGAATATCCTCGGCCATTGTAGCCATATCAAAAACCGAATCATGGGGGGAATCACCATGATTCCTCAAATCGACACTAATTACTCGGAATTGGTTTGACAGACAGCGTGCTAAATTCCCAAGGTTAGATAGCGAACCAAACATCCCATGAATTAGAATCACCGGATACCCATTGCCTTGTTCTTGATAGTTTAATTTCACGAAAGATTCATACTTTTAGTTAGAGAAATTTCGATTACGGTATTTATCTTTATTTTTTCGACCCTTCTTATAAAGCGTGGGCCGAAGAAGACGCCTCAGTGCAGGAAATAGATAACTCAACGTCACCAGCTTACCACTACTAGCTGGCATAGTAATTTCTACTGCGTCCCCTTTCGCTATCCTAACAATCGCATCGGCCACTTCCTTTGTATTACTCATCGGCTGCGAAAATACAATATCCTCCACCTTGTCTATCTCCGTCATGATAAAACCAGTATCAATTGGACCCGGAGACACTAAACCTACGTGAATACCAGTGTCTCTCAACTCATCTGAGATCGCATAGGTGAAGGCTCTAAGCCCTGACTTAGTACCTGAATAGGTAGCAGCTCCCTGAAGGGGTGCCATTCCTGCTAACGATCCTACCATCACTATAGCTCCGGACACTGACTTTTTGAGATATGGAATCGCAGCGCAGGATAGGATAAAAGGCGCTCTTAAGTTGATGTCAACCATTGCCCCTACATCAGTTGCATCAATAGACTCCAGATCCCCCCTGCTGTGCATGCCCGCATTATTGACCAACACATCAATCTGACCAAACTCTTTATTGGCTTTCTCCAGCAAAGTAATACATCCATCTGTATCAGCAACATCCATTGCTACTGTCAAAATCCTGCAATACTCAGATAATTCATCTGAAATAATGTTCAATCCTTCCTGTCCTCTTGCAACAAGAACCAAGTTAGCTTTCAAAGATGCAAAGGCCCGAGCGCATGCCGCACCAACGCCTGCAGATGCTCCCGTTATAATCACTGTTTTTCCATCAAAGTTCATATCCATATTCTTTTCCACTGTTAAAAATGCTTTTAAACCCTAGAATTAAATTATACTGTTTGTAGCAGGGTTCCCAAAAATATCCTTAAGTGACTACTCTATTTTTTGAGGATATCTAAAAGAGCTAACCTCAGATCTGAATATTCATACTCAAAACCTGCTTCCAAAATTCGTCTCGGATAAATTCTTTGCCCTTGCAGTAGCAACTCAGTTCCCATCTCGCCAAACAAAACTTTAACCATCATCTCAGGAAGTGGAATCACAGCTGGGCGTTTCAATACAGATGCAAGAGTCCTACTGAATTCTTTATTGGTAACAGCGTTAGGCGACGTCGCATTTATCGGACCTTTTAAATCTAAATCAGACAGACAGAACTGTAAAATTCCAATCATATCTTTTACGTGAATCCAAGACATATACTGATGTCCTTGGCCAATGGGGCCACCGAGACCAAGTTTGAAAGGGGTAAGCATTTTTGCCAGTGCACCTAGTTCACCTAAAACAATTCCCGTTCTTATCACGCACACTCGAGTGCCTAAGTTTTCGAACTGCAAAGCACTCTGCTCCCATGCCGCACAGAGTCTGTGTGAAAAACCATCATTCCATGATCCGGATTCATCTAAACTCTGCGATCCTGACCCATAAAAACCTATAGCAGAGCCAGCAAGTAATACATTTGGAGCCTGACCACGATTTCGAAAAAATTGAAACAGTAAAGTCGTAAAATCCACTCGGCTCTCGTAGATTGACAATTTCCGAGCCTCTGTCCAGCGTCCCTCAGCTAGTGACTCTCCTGCTAAATTAAGCACTGCATCAATTTGAATGCCAGGCTCTATTTCGTTTAGATCACCTATAAATCGAGTCTTAATTGGTAAGACCTTTCTTGCCGACTGAATATTTCGACTTAAAACGATTATGGACCACTCCGTCTCTATCATAGCGCGACAAAAGTGTCGGCCAATAAAGCCAGATCCACCAGTGATAAGCAGTGTCGGCATATTCAACCTCTAACTATTCTTCGAAAAATAAATAATGGGCCACATAATAACCTATATTTTGAACAATCTAAGCTTTACCAATATGTTTCCCAGTTGATAAACTCTGTTTTCGGCCACATTTTTCTTAATCTTAAATTAAACAATCAAGGCAACCAAAATGAGTCTTGCACACAAAGTTTTAGCAGTAAATGATGATCTTCCTATTCGCACTAATCAATCTGTGCACAGTGGAAAAGTGCGTTCAGTATACTGGCTCTCTGAATCAGACAGTCGGCGTTTAATCAATGAGCGTGGATATAACGTGGCCAATGATGCTCCGTTAGCTATCATGGTGATAAGTGATCGAATTTCAGCTTTTGAGTGTATCTGGCGTGGTGAAGGAGATATGCGTGGGATCCCCGGTAAGGGTGCAGCGCTTAATGCAATATCAAACCACTGGTTTGAATTATTTAAAGATCAAGGCCTTGCTGAAAGCCATATTTTAGATGTGCCACATCCTCTAGTCTGGATTGTTCAAAAAGCGAAACCTGTAATGATTGAAGCTATCTGTCGTCAATATATTACCGGCTCAATGTGGCGTGCTTATGAGAAGGGAGAGAGAGATTTCTGTGGAATTGCACTCGAGGATGGTTTGGGTCGCGATGAAAAACTTTCTGAACTGTTGATCACGCCCTCTACAAAGGGAATCTTAACCGGGATTCTGGGAGTGCCAGAGGTAGATGATGTAAATATTTCTCGAACTGATATTGAGCGAAATATCGATTCATTTAAGTTTAAGAATCTCGATGATGTGGATTTATACGAACGCTTATTAAAAGAGGGATTTAATGTAATTAGCGATGAACTATCAAAATTAGATCAAATATTTGTAGATACTAAATTTGAGTTTGGTTACGTAACGGATGCTGATGGAAATGACAAGTTAATATATATGGATGAAGTTGGAACACCCGATTCCTCTAGAATTTGGGATGGGCCAAACTATCGAAACGGAAAGATAATAGAAAATTCGAAAGAGGGCTTCCGTCAGTTGTTGTTAAATCACTTCCCAGATCCGGACATCCTGCTGAACAAAAACAGGATGGATGAACGTTATGCTTTGGCAAGAAATAACGAGCTACCAGAAGAAGTAATGATGCAAGTCTCCCAAACATATGTAAGCCTTGCAGAAAAAATTACTGAGACACAATTAAAAATTTCTGAGGATCCTAAATCTGAGATTCTTGCTATTCTTGATAATGACTATGGATTAATTTACTAGAAATAAAAGGTTTAACTAAGGCCGCTGACATGACTGATGATCAAAGCATCAATATAGATTCTCGCAAACTTTTCAATTTAGGTGTGAATCTTCTTATCGCCGGTTTTATTCGCCAGAAACCAGAGGATGCGAAAAAATTATTTAAAGACTTGAAGCAAGGTAGCCAAGTAACATCAGGCCAATTGACTTCTGAGCAGACTGGTATGGCGATACCTATTAAATTGGAACTGGACAGGAGCGAGTATCGTGGTCAGTTTAACTATCCAAATTTTGAGGCATCTCTCAAAACTATGCTTCAAAAATTCGAAACTGAAGTTCGGAAAGATAAAGAGTTAAAAGATCTCCATACCCTGACTAATGATGCAACTGGCGGCCTCCTTTTCAACATTCCAACTGGTGTAAAAATTGGCGATGATCTGAATGTTCTCATGATGGCGGTGGAGCCCTCCGAGGGTTATCTGGCTGTAAAACTACTCTTTATGAATCCTGATCAATTTAAGAAATAGTGAGTCATTAAATGACTAATATTGATCATAAAATAACTAAACCTCGTGAGGCTTTTGTAGGCAAACCTCGATATGTATGATCTGGTCTTTGAATAATTATGGACTTAGGTTCTTTTAGCTTGCTCTTTTCCAATGTTGTAGTGCAGATTGGAAGAGAGAAGCTTTCACAAGAGCTAATTGGAATACTCAGGAATTTGGTGGATTTTGACACTGCGGTAATTGTCGAATATCAACTGGGGGATAAACCAATAATTCATCATAATGATTTGCCTCCGAAAAATATTGATAGCCAAATTGAAAATTTCGTTAAGAGTGCGTTTGTTCTTGATCCTTTTTATCGAGCTGCTCTTGATAGAAAAATAAGCGGTATCCATCGTTTAAGCGATTTAGCTCCTCAAGGTTTCAGAAAAACAGAGTATTACAGAAGCTATTTTAAACTGACGAAAATTAAGGACGAAATTGGCTATGTTTTTCATCTTAATAAAGATAAATTCATCAATATTTCCCTTGGGCGACTTGCGTCCTCTTGTCGATTTAAAGTTCGAGAACTAAACACGCTTGATAGTATTACCCGAATTGTAGAGAGCATATGTATAGCCCAATGGGGGCAGGAGAGGACAGAGAAATTAGCAATACCCGGCAATTCACTGCCCATGCAGCTTGATACTGCACTTAAGTATTTTGGTACGGCATTCTTAACTGATAGAGAGACACAAGTCGTTCAACTGTTCCTTCATGGCCACTCGACTAAATCGATTGCGGAAAAATTATGCATCTCCCCTGAAACCGTAAAGTTACATCGTAAAAATAGCTATGCAAAACTCGATGTATCATCACAAGCTGAATTGTTTTACTTGTTCATTGATTCTCTTTCAAGCTTAAAGAACTACTCAGGAGGAGATCCACTTGTGGGTTATATTTAGTCTCCGAAAAAGACCGCAATATCTTTATCTAAGGTTCCTTTGATAGTAACTCCTGGACTGAACTTTCCTGAGAGTATATCTTCAGCTAATGGATTCTCGATTAGTTGTTGTATGGCTCTCTTTAGAGGACGCGCTCCATAGACTGGATCAAATCCTGCCTCCAAGACTTGATTTAGTAATTGATCATCAATTTCAAGCTTGAGCTCTATATCTGCTAAACGCATTTGCAGGAGATCTATTTGTAGTAACGCTATACCCTTAAGATTCGATTTATCAAGAGGATGAAATACCACAGCTTCATCAACTCGATTAATAAACTCTGGTCTGAAGTTCATTGATACGACATCCATCACTGCTGACTTCATAACTTCATAATTTTCTTCCCCAGAGAGCACTTGTATGACATCAGATCCAAGATTAGATGTCATGACGATAACTGTATTTTTAAAATCGACTGTACGACCTTGGCCATCCGTCAAACGACCATCATCAAGCACCTGCAAAAGAATATTAAATACATCACCGTGTGCTTTTTCTATTTCATCAAGTAGAAGCACCGAGTAAGGTCTCCGCCTTACAGCTTCAGTAAGGTATCCACCCTCTTCATAGCCCACATATCCAGGTGGTGCCCCAATTAACTTTGCTACAGAATGCTTTTCCATAAATTCGGACATATCGATTCGAATCATGGCCTCCTCACTATCAAAAAGAAACTCAGCCAGAGACTTACATAATTCTGTTTTACCCACACCCGTGGGGCCAAGAAAGAGAAATGATCCATTAGGTCGGTTGGGATCGGCTAACCCCGCCCTTGATCTTCTAACAGCATTAGAGACCGCAATCACAGCCTCATCTTGTCCCATGACCCGTTGATGTATTGCATCCTCCATTTTTATGAGTTTATCTCTCTCTCCCTCAAGCATCTTAGCCACAGGAATTCCGGTCCATTTAGCAACAACTTCAGCGATCTCATCCTCGGTAACCTTATTTCTTACTAGTTGTCGCTCGACCTCACTATTCATCATAGATTCGGTGATATTTTTCTCTAACTTTGGGATGATGCTGTATTGAATTTCTGCCATTGTCTCAAGATTACCGTTCCTTCGCGCAGCCTCTAGTTCTAGCTTTGCATTTTCTAATTCACTTTTGAAATGAGTGGCACCTTGCATAGACGCCTTTTCTGACATCCAGACCTGCTCTAAATCTGCGTATTCTTTTTCCAGCTTACTTATATCTTGCTGCAAATTCTTTTGACGCTCCATCGCTGCAGAATCTGTCTCTTTTTTTAGAGCCTCGCGTTCAATTTTGAGCTGAATTAGACGTCTGTCAAGACGATCCAGAGCCTCAGGCTTTGAATCTATTTCCATTCTTATTCGACTACCCGCCTCATCGACAAGATCGATGGCTTTATCAGGTAGTTGTCGGTCAGTAATATATCGTTGAGATAATCTCGCTGCTGAGACAATCGCACTATCAGAGATTTCTACGCCATGATGAACCTCATATCGCTCCTTCAGCCCTCGCAAAATTGCAATTGTGTCTTCCAGAGTGGGCTCATCAACAAGAATTTTCTGAAAGCGACGTTCAAGTGCTGCGTCTTTTTCAATAAATTTTCTATACTCATCTAAAGTTGTAGCGCCAACACAATGAAGTTCACCTCTAGCAAGGGCTGGTTTAAGCATATTCCCGGCATCCATAGCACCCTCGGCTTTTCCCGCACCCACCATGGTATGAATTTCATCAATAAATAGAATAATCTGCCCTTCTTGTTTTGCCAGATCATTTAAAACAGCTTTTAATCTCTCTTCAAACTCGCCACGGAACTTTGCTCCAGCTAAGAGTGCTCCCAAGTCAAGAGTTAAAACTCGCTTGTTTTTGAGACCCTCAGGTACTTCTCCATTAATAATTCTTTGGGCAAGTCCCTCGACAATTGCAGTTTTCCCTACTCCAGGTTCACCAATAAGAACCGGATTATTCTTGGTTCTTCTTTGTAGTACTTGGATGGTTCTTCTTATCTCATCATCTCTCCCGATAACAGGATCAAGCTTACCCATCTCAGCTCTGTCAGTCAGATCTATAGTATATTTATTTAAAGCTTCCCTTCTGCCCTCAGCGTCTTTATCAATTATTGCCTCTCCTCCCCTGACACTTGCAATTACATCAGTGGCTTTTGTCAAATCACCAAATTTTGACATTGTTGGGCCAATATCTTTCTTATCCTCAATAAATGAAAGTAAAACAGTTTCGCTTGAAATATATTGATCATCGTTTTTTTGTGCTATTCGGTCGGCTAGATTTAATAAACGACGCAAGTGATTTCCTACACTTACCTCTCCACTAGGTATTTTAATTTTTGGTAGGTCATCAATCTGTGCAGAAAGTTTATTTTCTAGGCTCGTAATATCAAAACCAGCTTTGTTAAGGACCGGTCGAACGCTGCTCCCCTGTTGATTTAACAAAGCCATAAATAAATGCGGTGCTTCTATAGCCGCATGATCATTGCCGATTGCCATGGACTGAGCTTCGGCAAAGGCCTGTTGCAATTGGTTGGTAAATTTTTCAAACTGCATAAATTTTTCTATTTGCTCCTAAACAATCCGTTTAGTAATGATTTGGGGCCAAATAGTTTGAATTTCAATGCTTTATGTAAGTTAATGTTCTAAAATGAAGGGGTGGAGGAAGGGTTTACCTTTGAAAATTTAATTTTCCATGAGTTAAAAGTAGTAAAGTTGAAGTGACATTCCGGGACGTTAACTGATACGTGAAAGAGAGAAATCAGCGAGATTGAGCATCGTCTCCTTATAACTATTATCGGGTATGCTATCTAAAGCACACTTTGCAAGTTCAACCTCGTTCCGCGCGCACTCAAGACTATAATCCAAACCCCCAGTGCGGTTTACAATCTTCAAAATAGAGTCAAAATTCGTCGAATTCTTCATCGAGACTGCTTCCTTGATTAACTGCGATTCAGAATTAGTACCTACATCCCTTGCATAGATCAGTGGCAACGTCATCTTTCCTTCAGCTAAATCATCACCGATATTTTTTCCAGTAACTAAGATGTCACCTGAATAGTCAAGAACATCATCGACTATTTGAAAAGCCATTCCTAAATGTCGGCCATAAACAACCATTGAATTCTCATCCCCATTAGCAAGACATGCTCCAGCCAGCGCCGAAGCCTCGAAAAGCTTGGCAGTTTTTCGATAAATCACCTGCCTATAGATATCCTCAGTGAGGTTTGAATTCCCAGCATTCGCCATCTGCTGCACTTCTCCCTCAGAGATAACATTGGTTGCATCAGCCATAACACCCATAATTGGTAAATTCGCAATACCCACCAACACTTGAAAGGCTCTTGAGTAAAGGAAGTCACCAACAAGTACGCTAGGAGCATTACCCCAGTGTTCATTCGCTGTTTGGCGACCTCGGCGTAGGCTAGATACATCTACCACATCATCGTGCAGTAGAGTAGCTGTATGAATAAATTCAATAACGGCAGCCATCCTAAGATGGTCTGATCCTTCATAGCCATTAGCAAGTGAGCTTAAAAGGACAACCACTGGTCGCAATCTTTTACCTCCTGCATCCACAATGTAGTGACCAATGTTTTCCACCAGGCCCACATTCGATTCTAGCTGCGCTAAGATTAAGTCATTAACAGCTGTCAATTCGTCTTTAACCGCTTTTTGAAAAAATTGCATAGAGAGGGTACGTTACAAGTTACTTTGGAGATGATTAACGTTATATAGATGATAAATGAGTGTCAACTGCTTACCGAGTAAAAGACCCAGTTCATCTCATATTATATCCAGATATCCTGGTTATTTGTTGATGGTTATTCAAGAAGTGGTTAGGATATGTCTTCTCGGTATTTAAAGGGTTCTTATGTCTTTTTCAGCCAAATCTGCCTACTCTAAAGAAGAAATATTAAGTGCCTCACTCGGTAAGCTTTTTGGACCCGACAATGCGAAACTCCCTGCCCCCAATATGTTGATGATTGATCGCATACTTAACATCAATAATACTGGGGGTAAAAGTGGCCTGGGACAGATAATTGCTGAAATCGATATAAAGCCTAACTTGTGGTTCTTCGACTGCCACTTCAAAGGAGATCCTGTCATGCCTGGTTGCCTGGGCCTAGACGCTCTTTGGCAACTCATTGGCTTCTTCTTAGCTTGGAATGGTAATTCGGGCAAAGGACGAGCTCTTGGTGCTGGAGGTATCAAATTTTTTGGTCAAATTTTACCAACTGCTAAAAAAGTCACTTATAAATTGGATATAACGCGGTTAATCCAAAGAAAACTGATAATGGGTATAGCAGACGGTTCAGTTGAAGTTGATGGGCGAGAAATCTACAAAGCAACTGACTTAAAGGTCGGTCTTTTCAAAAGTACAGAGAATTTTTAAGCTGTCAGCCTACGTCATTGGAGTCAGACCAAAGGAGTTGTTCGAATGAAACGAGCAGTAATCACCGGATTGGGAATTGTATCTTGCCTTGGCAATGATAAAAAATCAGTAACACACTCCTTGAGAAATGGAATTTCTGGAATTCAGCATCGCGAAGATTTCGTGGATATGGGACTACGATGTAATGTTGGAGGGTTGATAGATTTAAACCCCAAAGATCATATAGATCGCAAAATTCTAAGGTTTATGGGAGATTCTGCCGCATTTGGATACATAGCCACAGATAGAGCCATAGCCGATTCAGGGCTAACGCAGGAAATGATTTCTGATTTAAGAACTGGATTGATTATGGGGTCTGGTGGTCTTTCCGGTGAAATGTTTGTTGATGCTGTAGATATAATGCGCGAGCGTGGAATTAAACGCGCTGGTCCGTACAGAGTAACTCAAATAATGGCGAGCACAGTGTCCGCATGCGTCGCAACACCATTTAAAATAAAGGGTGTAAATTACTCACTTTCATCAGCTTGCGCTACCAGTGCTCATTGTATTGGTCACGCTGTTGAATTAATTCAACTTGGGAAACAAGACGTGTTACTGGCTGGTGGTGCAGAAGAAATGCACTGGTCTATGGCTGCAATGTTTGATGCAATGGGTGCACTTACAAGCAAGTATAATGATTCTCCTTCAGTAGCGTCTCGAGCTTATGATGTCGATAGGGATGGCTTTGCTCCCAGTTTAGGCGGAGGATGCGTGGTCGTAGAGGAGCTTGAGCATGCAATAGCGAGGGGGGCTAACATAATTTGCGAGATAACTGGCTATGGCGCCACATCAGATGGTGCCGATATGGTTTCCCCATCTGGTGAAGGAGCAGAAAGATGCATGAAAATGGCTTTAGCTTCTGCATCAGGGCCTATTGATTATATAAATACTCATGGAACCAGTACTCCTGTGGGTGATATTGCAGAGCTAGGTGCGATCCGCAATACATTTGACACTAACTGTCCAATGATTAGCTCAACAAAATCCTTATCAGGACATAGTTTGGGAGCCGCCGGAGTTCATGAAGCAATCTACTGCATGCTCATGATGGAGAACGATTTCATAACCGCTTCAGCAAATATTGATAATCTTGATCCACATGCAGAAGGCTTGCCCATCGCATTGCGAACTCAAGAAATCAGCTTAGATCGAGTTATGTCGAACAGCTTTGGTTTCGGTGGCACAAACGCTAGTCTTGTTATGGAGAAATACAGGTCTTAAACATAAAAATTTAAGACCTAAAGATCCTTGGAAATTTAGTTACTAAACTTGATCTAAATCCGCTAGAGAGCAGCTAAAACTGCCTCTGCAGATGAACCATCGAGCCCTTCTTCGTCAACATTAAGCATCGTTATAATGCCGTCATCAACAATCATTGCAAATCGCTGACTTCTCATTCCCATACCAAAACCTGTTCCGTCTAAAACAAGACCCAGTGCAGTCGCATAGTCAGCATTTCCATCCGAAAGCATCAGTATATGATCAGCATCAGCCGACTTTCCCCAAGCATCTACCACAAACACATCATTAACAGCCATGCAGGCAATAGTGTCGACACCTTTGGCCTGTAATTCATCGACTTTAATCACAAATCCAGGTAGGTGCGCCAATGCACAGGTTGGTGTAAATGCTCCAGGTACCGCGAATAGAACGACCTTTTTCCCATCAAAAATATCACTCGTACTTATTCCCTTTGGTCCCTCACTACCCATAATCGTAAACATTCCCTCAGGAATCTTGTCGCCTGCTTGTACCGTCATAAAAACCTCTAAAATTTAAGTTTGAAAAAAATCAATCACATGCAAATGTGGGTATTATCTAAAATGGGATATCGTCGTCAAAACTTTCCATTCCTTGCGGAGCTTGAGGGGCTGATTGTGGAGAGGCCGATTGATTACTCATCTGAGCAGCTCCCTGCTGAGATGCATCGTACCCGCCCTGACTATTCCGGCTGTCAAGCATCTGCATTTCACTGCCTACTATTTCAGTGGTATATCGATCTTGCCCATCCTGACCTTGCCACTTACGAGTTCTTAAAGAACCTTCAACGTAAAGCTTTGACCCTTTCTTAATATATTCACCAGCAATTTCCGCGAGTCTATTAAAGAATACTACTCTGTGCCACTCAGTCCTCTCTTGAGGCTCTCCACTAGTTTTATCCTTCCAGGACTCTGACGTAGCGATGCTTAGATTAGTCACAGCTCCACCAGAGGGCATAAATCTAGTTTCAGGATCCTGACCGCAGTTACCCACTAAGATTACTTTGTTTACTCCACGTGCCATTTTTTTCCCCTAATTTGTTAACGATTGAAGTACGGTTGCAGACTGCTCATATCCGCTTGAGACCGATCCACCTGAACGTAAGCTAAATTCTCATCTTGAACCAGAAGTATATCTTTAACCCCAGTAATATTTGAAACTATTTTTATAAATTCTTGGTGCTTCAACTCGCCTACCCCTAAAACTAATGTTTTCAGTGGTCGGGGCGACTGTAAACTCAATGAAGTAAGCCACCAGATGAAGATAATGCTACCTACTAGGTAGAAAAGCGCATCAACTCCCAAATATTGTAGAGTCCAACCACCAATCAAACCGCCAAAAAAAGAACCCAAGAATTGACTAGTAGAATAAATACCCATTGCAGTTCCACGATTTCCCACAGGGCAACTTTTCGATAGCCAAGATGGGAGCGCCGCCTCAAGAAGGTTAAAGGCAGCAAAAAAAACTAACAGAAGCACGGGGGTCAAAACTATAGTTCGCTGTATGCCTAGGGTAAATGTGGCGCCAGCCATAACAGAGATAGCTACTAGGAGAACCAGTTTTTGCTTTGAATGTTTTTCTGCCCAAATCATTGCAGGCAGCATCAAGAAAAAGCCACCCCCTAAAAGTCCTAGATACGCCAAAGGCAAATCTCCTGTATTGATTGACAATTCTTTTCCCAAAATAGAGGGTATCACTAAAAAAGCTGCCATTAATGCGAAGTGTAAAGCAAATATACCGATGTTCAGGCGAGTCAGAGTTCTATCTATTAATAGAGCACTGATTTGCTGAATATCCGCAACTGCCTCTCGATTTCTGGCTGGATTTGAGATTTTTGGTATAAAAAAGATCGTAATACAGATCCCTAGTAACCCCAAAAGTGCTGTCATCCAAAAGACACCCGACAAACCTAAGTAAAGAGTAACAATTGGACCAACCATCATTGCTAAGAGAAATGCAAATCCTATACTTCCACCGATTATCGCCATCGCTTTAGAGCGATTATCCTCAATAGTGAGGTCCGTCACTAAAGCCATCAAGGTGCTTGCGATAGCGCCCATTCCCTGCAATGCCCTTCCAATTAAAAGATCTAACATACTATCGGCAAATGCAGC
>NTJY01000027.1 GCA_002457245.1 SAR92 bacterium MED-G29
GAGGTTGCTGAGGACTCGACGGAAGCGGAATCTTCACCAAAGGATACAGAATCCAAGTAGCATCAATTGGGAAGATTAAGTGAAGTATAGTGAAGGGGGTTTTTGCCCCCTTTATTTTAATAAAAATTTGATAGAGAGGAATATGATGTCTCAAGTAACGGCTTCTTTAGTGAAGGAACTGCGTGATCGGACTGGATTAGGGATGATGGAATGTAAAAGGGCTCTGGTGCAGTCTGGAGCAGATGTTGAAAAAGCAATCGAAGAGCTCCGTAAGTCCAGTGGAATTAAGGCTGCTAAAAAGGCTGGTAGAACTGCAGCCGATGGACTAGTCGCTGTTAAAGTTGAGGGAGAGTACGGTTGTGTAGTCGAAGTCAATAGTGAGACAGACTTTGTAGCACGAGATGAAAGTTTCCAGGGATTTGTAAAAAATGTTGTCGACAGCGCCTTCTCGACAAAAGAAACCGATATGTCTCAGATAATGGCGGGTGACATGGAGTCCTCAAGAGAGGCTTTGGTTCAAAAAATTGGTGAGAATATCTCGCCTCGACGTGTCGCTGGAATAGACGCTCCAGTGGTAGGAGGGTACGTCCACAGTAATAATCGAATTGCTGTAATAGTAGGCCTGAGCGCCGGAACTGAGGAGCTCGCTCGAGATGTTGCTATGCATGTGGCCGCGGTTAACCCGACTGTAGTTAGTTCAGATCAGATGCCTGAGGATATTGTGGCTGCAGAGAAAGAGATTTTTGCGGCGCAGGCTCGTGAGAGTGGAAAGCCTGAAGAAATTATTGAAAAAATGATAGCTGGCCGTGTCAACAAATTTTTGAAAGAGAGCAGCTTAGTTGATCAGCCATTTGTCAAAGATCCTGATATTACCGTAGGTAAACTGGTTAAAGACGGTGGTGCTGAGATTGTTTCCTTCGTAAGATACGAGGTAGGTGAGGGAATCGACGTGGAAGCGGTAGATTTTGCTGCCGAAGTGGCTGCTCAAGTTAAGGGTGCTAATTAAAAACGATAACAAAAGGTGGATCTGTATATGTCAGGAAAGCCAAACGAGTACAAAAGAATTCTTCTCAAACTCAGTGGTGAGGAGCTTATGGGTCAAGAAGGCTTTGGTATTGACCCAAAAGTCCTTGATCGTATGGCTTTGGAAATTGGCCAGCTGGTAGGAATTGGTGTTCAGGTGGGCCTCGTTATTGGCGGTGGTAATCTCTTCAGAGGTAGTGCTTTAAATGCTGCTGGAATGGACCGAGTGACCGGCGACCATATGGGTATGTTGGCGACCGTGATGAATGCTCTCGCTATGCGAGACGCCTTGGAGCGAACAAACATCTCATCTCAGGTGATGTCCTCTATTCTGATGAGTGGAGTCGTTGAACAATACGACCGTCGTAGAGCCATTCGATACCTAAAAGATGGTGATGTTGTTATTTTCGCTGCTGGCACGGGCAACCCGTTCTTCACAACTGATTCTGCTGCCTGTCTTAGAGGCATAGAGATAGACGCAGATGTCGTTCTAAAAGCAACAAAAGTTGACGGGGTGTACAGCGCAGACCCAATGTTACATCCCGAAGCTGAACTTTATTCCAATCTCACATATGACGAAATTCTAGATAAAAAGTTGGGTGTGATGGACTTAACCGCAATTTGTCTTTGTCGAGAGCATAAGATGCCACTTAGAGTATTTAGAATGTCCAAGGCAGGAGCGCTGCTGAATTTGGTTGTAGGCGGAGATGAAGGTACCTTGATTGAAGAAAAATAAGGATTTGTTAGATGATTGATGATTTAAAAAAAGATGCGGAACAAAGAATGGCTAAGTCTTTAGATGCTCTAGCTAATGCATTCAACAAAATTCGCACTGGGCGAGCCCACTCTAGCTTACTAAATGGTATGTCTATTGATTATTATGGAGTAGATACACCTCTATCGCAGGCCGCTTCAATTGTGGTTGAAGATTCACGGACGCTGTCAGTGACTCCTTGGGAGCGCTCACTAATTCCAGAGATTGAAAAAGCCATCATGAAATCTAATTTGGGTCTTAATCCAACTACTGCGGGCTCTGTTATTCGCATCCCTCTGCCAGCACTCACGGAGGAAACAAGGAAAAGTTATGGGAAGCAAGCTAAGTCAGAAGCAGAGGGTTCGCGCGTATCGATAAGGAATATTCGTCGAGACGTTTTATCGGATGTAAAAGATCTTCTCAAAGAAAAAGAGATTAGTGAGGACGAGGATAGAAAGGCTCAGGAGGATATTCAGAAAATAACAGATCGATTCATAGCGTCGGTTGATGAGGCCCTCTCTGTGAAAGAAAAGGATTTAATGGAAATCTAATTCGATATATTCGTTTAGACATTTTTGACGTATATTCTAAGAAGCGGTCTTTCCATGAAAATCCCTCCTTCGATAGGGAAATACTAAATGCTTAAGCAGAGAATTTTTACAGCAATAATTCTAGTGGCGCTCTTAATCGGAATGCTCTTCTCTCTTTCTTCTTTTTTCTTTTCATTGGCTATCGTACCTGTGATTGTGTTAGCTGGATGGGAATGGACGCATCTGGTGAAGATGAGTTCTAAAGCTCAGCGCCTAAAATTTATAATGGTTCTTATTTTATTACTGATAATTTTTGGAATTGGCATAGGTATGGGGGATTCTGTCCGGCAGCACCTAGCACACGGCATATTATTAATAGCCAGTGCCCTATGGATGGTTATCTTTTGCTTGATTTTTACATATCCATCTGGAACTAGGTTTTGGTCCAAGACAACATGTTTATCTGCCTTAGGCTTGCTAATACTATTATTTACATGGATTGCCATCGTCTATATTCAGTCTCTCCCTTCTGGAAGTAATCTTCTTTTAGCCGCTTTTGCAATCATTGCTTTATCAGATGTAGGCGGATTTATTTTTGGAAAATTACTAGGTCGTCACAAACTAGCACCTATGATCAGTCCTGGAAAGACCTGGGAAGGATTTTTAGGTGCGTTAATATTGGAGCTTTTCCTAGTTGTGGCATTTAACTATTTTGGGTTATTCCAACTCTCAGTTTGGGAACTTTCTGCTCTTGTTTTAATTGTAGCCTTGGCATCAGTTGGCGGAGATCTCTTTGAGAGTATGGTCAAGCGCAATATTGGAGTAAAGGATAGTGGTGGATTGTTGCCTGGTCATGGAGGAGTGCTTGATCGAATTGATGGAATGATGTCTGCATTGCCAATTTATGCTGTCCTATTACCCATTGCGCAGACAGCTTAATTATGAAGTTGGTAACCATTTTAGGCTCAACTGGCTCAATTGGTGAAAGCACGCTAGACGTTATTAGTAGGCATCCTGATGCATACAGGGTATTTGCTCTCAGTTGTAATTCTAATATTGAAAAGCTGGTAAAACAGTGTGAAAAGTTCAAGCCTGACTATGCGGTAGTTACGTCTTCGGAATCTGCAATCTTATGTTCTGGACTCCTATCCACAAAAAATATTCAAACCGAGGTTCTAGTTGGAATTGATGGGCTAAACGCTGTGGCTGTTGATGATGCTGTGGATATTGTCATGTCAGCTATTGTTGGGGCTATTGGTTTGGAGCCCACATTATGCGCGGTTAATTCAGGGAAAAAAGTGCTCTTAGCCAACAAAGAATCATTGGTGATGGCCGGGCATCTGTTCATGCAGGCGGTTAATGCTTCTGATGCAATTCTTTTGCCAATAGACAGTGAACACAATGCTCTGTTCCAGTGTTTGCCCGCAATGACGAAGGGAGACAAATTTTCTGGAGTAAAAAAATTGCTGTTGTCGGCTTCAGGAGGTCCATTCCGAGGCAAGTCCATGGAGCAGCTCGAAGCAGTTACCCCGGAGCAGGCTTGTGTTCATCCCAATTGGAACATGGGGAAAAAAATATCAGTAGATTCTGCAACCCTTATGAACAAGGGTTTAGAGTTAATTGAAGCTAGTTGGTTGTTTTCAATGCCCCCAGAAAAAATCGATATCGTAGTGCATCCGGAGAGTGTTATTCATTCTCTCGTACAATATGTCGATGGGTCTGTTCTTGCGCAACTAGGGAATCCAGACATGAGAACACCAATCGCGCACGCATTATCATGGCCTGATAGAATGACTTCAGGAGTCGATGACTTAGACTTAATTGAATTAGGTAGACTAAATTTTGAGAGTCCAGACCCAGTTAATTTCCCTTGTTTAAGAATTGCTCTAGAGGCTGCGAGAGTAGGCTTGGATGCCCCAGCAGTCCTTAACGCTGCAAATGAAATAGCGGTTCAGGCGTTTTTGGATCGACGTATAGGATTCACGCAGATTTCTGAAGTCATCGAAGATACACTCGATGCTACTATTTTTAATGAACCAGAATCGCTCGCTGCAGTCAAAGACTCAGATACGAAAGCGCGCATTCACACGCAGAAGCTTATCAGTAAAATAGAGAGATAAATGATCGATATTCTAATTACCTTGTTCTACTTTATCGTCGCCTTGACAGTGCTTGTAGGAATCCATGAATTTGGACATTTTTGGGTCGCCCGACGCTGTGGTGTTAGGGTAGAACAGTTTTCTATAGGGTTTGGTAAGCCACTGTTTTCATGGCGAGACCGACATGGTACCGAATTTATGTTTGCCACTATTCCTCTAGGTGGTTATGTAAAGATGGTTGATGAACGTGTTGGTAATGTAAAGGAGGAGGATATTCCTAATGCGTTCACAAGCAAAAGTCCTTTACAGCGGCTCGCGATTATCAGTGCTGGACCTGTCGCTAACTTTCTCCTTGCTATCCTTATATTTTGGATGGTTTTCCTTGGGGGTGAAAGGGGAGTAGCTCCGATTATTGGGGAAGTTGAATCAAAGTCGATTGCTGAGCAAGCAGGCTTCGAGTCTGATATGGAGATATTGGAGATTGATGGTTCCTCTACCACAACGTGGAGAGATGTTTCGCAACGCTTATTTGATTTTATTGGGTATAGCGGGAGCATTCCTTTTGTCGTTAGTTATCCAGATTCAGCGATTCGGTATGAGATTCCTGTTGAGGTAAGAAATTGGCTTGCCTCCTCTGAGAGCCCAGTTCCTATTCGAGACTTAGGCTTGATGCCTGCGGTGATATTTGAGTCGCTGATAATTTCTGCAGTTGATGAGTCTGGAGCCGGTTATGAGGCAGGGTTGCGAGCCAACTATCAGTTAGTTTCAGTTAATAATCAAATCATCAAATCTGTCGATCAATTTATTCAGGTTGTCTCTGCTAGCGCTGGCAGAGCCGTCGCGCTGGATGTGCAGATCAAATTGGATGATGAAACGAACAAATTCGTTGAAGATCAGATTATTGCTATACCTAGGTCAGTGATTCGCGATGGCAAGCAGGTGGGACAGTTGGGTATCCAATTACGGCCACTAGTAACTTACCCTGAATCTATGTATCGCGACGTAGATTATACCGTCATCTCTGCTTTCCCAAGAGCAATAGAGGAGACAGCAGCTACCAGCTTGCAGATAGTTAAGTCCATTGGGAAGCTATTGATGGGTGATCTTAGTCCAAAGACATTGAGCGGACCGATAACCATAGCTAAAGTTGCTGGCGATACTGCAAGATCAGGGTTTGATAATTTTATTCGTTTTATTGCCATTCTGAGTATAATGCTTGGCGTTATGAATTTGCTCCCAATCCCCGTTTTGGATGGCGGGCACATTGCATACATTATTTTAGAAATGCTGAAGGGTTCGCCTGTTTCTGAGAGCGTGCAAATAGCAGGATACAAAATAGGGTTCGCTATGTTAATGGGGCTTATGTTCTATGCCACATTTAACGACTTGATGAGACCATTTTAATTTCCACAAAAAAGAACCACTAAGGTTAAAGGTAATAATGAAGCAATTTTTTACTGGCTTACTTTTCTTGCTAATTCTAACTCCGCCTCTTGTAGTGGCTGATGAATTCGAGGTCCTCGACATTCGAATTGAGGGGTTGCAAAGGGTGTCGGCTGGAACTGTTTTCGCTTCTCTGCCTCTAAGCGTTGGAGACACCGTTGATGAAGCAATAATTCGTGAGGCAACTCGCTCGTTATTCCGAACAGGTTATTTCGCTGATGTTGTTATGGCTAGAGAGAATGGAATTTTGGTCGTTGGGCTGGTTGAGCGACCAGCCGTCACTGAAATTAACCTTGAGGGAAACAAAGCCATTGAGACTGATCAATTGCTTGATGCACTCAGAGACAATGGGTTGGCAGAAGGCCAGATCTTCCGCCAAGTTATTTTAGAAGGGATGACTCAGGAGCTTCAAAGACAATATGTCTCTCAAGGTCGTTATGGTGCGCTGGTCAAGACTGATGTTAAAACACTTCCTCGAAATAGAGTCTCGGTTAATATCGACATTGATGAGGGAGACGTTGCAAAAATCCGACATATTAATATTGTTGGTAACTTCGATTTTAGTGAAGATGACCTGCTAGATCAGTTTGAGCAAAATGAGACAGGTTGGATATCATGGATTACCAGTGATGATAAGTATTCCAGAGAAAAGTTATCTGGTGACCTTGAGACGCTGGAAAGTTGGTATTTGGATCGAGGTTATCTCCAATTTGAAGTAATGAGCACCCAGGTCTCCATCAGTCCAGACAAAGAATCTGTCTTTATTACCATCAATGTTAATGAGGGTGATGTTTATAAGATCAGCAGTGTTGAATTAGCGGGTGACTTAAAAATTCCTGAAGGAATTGCGAGAGCGCTTATCTTACTCAAAGAAGATATGACATTCTCTCAGGCTTTAATGACCACCTCGAGCGAGTACATCACACGCAGGCTTGGCAATGAGGGGTATACCTTTGCAGAGGTAGAGGGTTTCCCAGAGGTTGACGAAGAATCTAAAACAGCCAAAGTTACTTTTGTTGTAACTCCTGGGATGCGTGCCTATGTGCGGCGAATTGAATTTAGAGGCAACACTAAAACTGCGGATCATGTACTTAGACGAGAAATGCGGCAAATGGAGGGTGGTTCGGCCAATAACGCTTTAATTGATATGTCAAAGGTCCGTCTGGAGCGTGTGGGATACTTTAAGGAAGTAGAAGTAGAAAATGTTCCTGTTGCTGGGACTAATGATCAAATTGATGTGATTTATACCGTTGAGGAACAGCCCTCTGGGTCGGTGGGCGCCAATCTAGGTTATTCTCAGGGATATGGACTTATGCTTGGGGCTAATCTGACGGAGAATAATTTTCTTGGCACAGGAAAAACCGTGGGCGTTGGTATTAACAAGAGTGCTTATCAATCATCATTGAACTTTAACTACACAGAACCTTTCTTCACTCCTAACGGTGTCAGCGCTGGGTATGGTATCTATATCAGGGAGACGGACTATAGCAAGTTACGCTTGCAACCTTTCTCTCAGAATACGAAAGGGGCAACACTCAACTGGAGTTATCCAATCTCAGAGGTTCAACGAATCGGTTTTGGACTTGGATATGAGCATCTCGAATTAAATCCAGGCGATTACACTAGCTCGGAATCAATCGATCGCTTTATAAGTGAAAATGGTAATTGGTTTAAGTCAGTTAATCTAAATGTAAATTGGGTTAAATCTACGCTTAATAGAGGAATATTTGCTACCAGGGGGACATCTCAACGTATTGGTATTGATGCTGCATTCCCTGGGTCAGGATTAGAGTACTTCAAAGTTACCTATAAGGGATCTCATTTGAGAGGAATTTCGCGTCAGTTTACCCTGAGGCTACGTGCAGATTTAGGGTATGGAGAGAGCTATGGTGATACTAGTGAGATGCCTTTCTTTAAAAATTTCTATAGTGGGGGATTGGGCTCTGTCAGGGGATTCAAAAAGTACTCATTGGGACCACGTAATAGCCCACAGAGTGGAGGTTATGGTGGCTACTCATCTTACACAAGGCCAATCGGTGGTAACGTGCAGATCATTTTAGGTGCCGATGTGATCTTCCCATTACCCTTTATTAAAGATCAGCGCTCCGTGCAGTCATCGCTGTTTTTTGATGCTGGTAACGTTTTTAATACCAAATGTAGTGATCTTCAGGTAAATTGTTTCAGTCCGGAAGATGGGGAGCTCCGATATTCAGTAGGTGTAGGCGCAACTTGGTTGAGTGGCTTTGGGCCCATAACGTTTAGTATAGCTAAACCATTAAATTCAGTAGATCTGGATGAAACGGAAGTTTTCCAGTTCTCATTGGGTAATCAATTTTAATTATAAGTTTGGAGAAGTATTGTGAGGAATTTGAAAGCGTTTGTTTGTCTTTTTATTGTTGTTTTTGGTTCTTTATCCGCCGCTGTGCTTGCGGAGGATAAGATAGCCGTAATAGATGTTCAGCGAGCTATGTTTGCGTCTAATTTTGCCCAAAATAAAATAAAAACCTTCCAGGAAAGTTCTGATATCGTTGCTCTAAATGCAAAGCTTGAAGGGTCTGCTGCTGATTTGAAGGCGATGACGGAGGAGGCGCAAGCGAAAAGTATGACTTGGTCTAGTGAGGAGGCTGCGGACCACCAGAAAAAAATGGCCTATGCCAGAGCTGACTATGATCTTGCAGTTAAAAAATTACAAGGTGAGTCACAACAACTAGAGCAGGAAATTCCGCAAGAGTTGGGTCAACAGCTTCAAGAAGCTCTTGCTCAAGTGATAAAAGAAGAGGGAATTACACTTCTACTTAGATCTGAATCAGTAATTAGTGCTAGCCCAAATAATCGAATAACAGCAAAAGTGGTTGATCGTCTAAATCAACTAACAGATGCTAAAGAATAATATTCTAAATGGGCATGTATGAGTTGTGATTTTAGTCTTGGTGAAATTGCTGCGTTCCTCGATGTCGAGGTGCGCGGCGATGCTGACAGAAGGATAACTGGTCTCAGCACTTTACAAAACTCAGAAGAGGGGCACTTGACGTTTCTGTCGAACCCTAAATATCTTAAATTCTTATCTAGCTGCAACGCCTCAGCGGTTCTTCTTTCCTCAAAAAATGCGTCAAATTATGATGGAACATGTTTGATTACTGATGATCCCTACCTTGCATATGCTCGCATCTCTGAGTGGTTTGATGTGGCGCCTTTCAAACAGCCAGATATTCACTCAAGCGCGATTATTGATCCAACAGCATCATTGGCAGCTGAAATATATATTGGGCCCAATGTTGTTGTAGATGAAAATGTCAAACTAGACCCGGGTTGCCATATAGAGGCTAATTGCTTTATTGGAGCGCGCTCTTCAATTGGTAAAAATGGCTATCTTGCCCCAAATGTCTGTATCTATCATGACGTTAAGATTGGCCACTCTGCTCGCATTCATAGTGGAGCAGTCATCGGTGCAGATGGCTTTGGAATTGCGCCAAAGGCTGATAAAAGTTGGCAAAAGATACACCAGATAGGTGGCGTAACCATCGGTGATAATGTTGAAGTCGGCGCGTGCAGCACAATAGATCGCGGTGCTATAGAAAATACAGAGCTTGGTGATGGAGTGAAGCTCGACAATCATGTTCAGATAGCTCACAACGCATGCGTGGGTGATAATACCGTCATGGCTGCTTATAGTGGTTTAGCTGGTAGTGCAAAAGTTGGCAAAAACTGTATTTTGGCGGGGGATGTTTGCATCGTGGGCCATGTGGATGTTTGTGATGATGTGCAATTAACAGCTAGGACCTTAGTAACCAAATCTATTACTGAGTCTGGATCTTACTCGTCTGGTTCTACGCCTCTAATGACCACGGTAGAGTGGCGAAAAAATTCGGTACGAATTGGACAATTAGACAAACTTGCGCGGCAGATTAAGAAAAGTCTGGATTAGGGAATCGGCGTACTAATCTGATCTTGAGGTTAAATGTATTTTTTGAATTTGCTAGGAATGCTTTATGAATATTAACGAAATTATGACTCTGTTGCCTCATCGTTATCCATTTTTATTGGTTGATCGAGTGACAGATATCACCCCAAATAAAAACATTTTAGCCTACAAAAATATCAGCTTTAATGAGGAAGTATTCAATGGACATTTCCCTGGAGCGCCTATTTTTCCTGGAGTAATGACTATTGAAGCCCTAGCGCAGGCATCAGGAATACTAGGATTCGTTTCTTCTGGAACCAGTGCTGATGATGGGAAGTTATATCTGTTTGCCGGGGTTGATAAGGTGCGCTTTAAACGTCCTGTTGTCCCGGGGGACAATTTAGTGCTGGCCTCAGAGATAGAAGCTGTAAAACGCAATATATGGCGATTTAAAACGTCAGCTACGGTCGAGGGAGAGATTGCGTGTGAAGCTACGCTGTTGTGTGCTTATCGAGATAGGGAAAACTTTGAGTGATTCATGAAAGTGCCATTATTGATTCAACTGCGGTGATTGGGAAGAATGTCACTGTTGGGCCGTGGACCATAATTGGTGCAGATGTTGTCGTAGGTGATGATTGTAATATTGGACCTCATGTTGTTCTAAAGGGCCCGACAATTCTTGGGTCTAATAATAAAATTTATCAATTTTCAACGATAGGAGATGACACGCCGGATCTTAAATATAATGGTGAACCTACTCGTTTGATTGTCGGCGATAATAATGTCATTCGGGAGGGAGTAACTATCCATCGAGGTACTGTGCAGGATAATAGTGAAACGGTAATCGGTAGCAACAACCTTCTGATGGCTTATGTACATATTGGCCATGACTGCGTGGTGGGCGACCATGTCATAATGATCAACAACTCTGCTATTGCAGGTCATGTTCATGTTGGAGACTGGTCAATATTATCTGGATTCTCGATGATCCATCAATACGTTAATCTTGGAGCACACTGTTTCATAGGTCCTGCGGCATTTATTTATCATGATGTCCCAGCTTACGTTACGGTATCTGGTAATCCAGCTGAGCCACGGACTATAAATCGAGAAGGACTAAAGAGAAGAGGTTTCTCTGCTGATGATATTGCTTTGATTAATAAGGCCTATAAAATTCTGTATCGACGAGGATTGAAGTTATCAGAGGCAATATTGACTATAAAGAATCTAGGCGATCAAACGGTCATTTCTGCATTCGTTGAATCCTTAGAGAAATCTAATCGCGGTATTATCCGTTAAAATATGGAATCCATCACCCCTATATTTGCAATAGTTGCCGGAGAGGCCTCGGGTGATATTTTGGGTAGCGATTTGATTCGTAGTCTAAAAAAACGTTTTCCAAAGGCAATATTTGAGGGAATTGGTGGCCCAAAAATGCAGGATGAGGGTTTTATCTCACTTTACTCAATGGAGCGACTATCTGTTATGGGCTTCATAGATCCATTGAAGCGTCTACCTGAGTTGTTGAGTATCCGACGAAACATTATTAAGCGTTATCTGGAGCGTAAACCAATTGTTTTTATTGGTATAGATTCTCCGGATTTCAACAGTCGTATCGAATATGATTTGCATAAGCATGGAATAAAAATTGTACATTATGTGAGTCCCTCAGTTTGGGCATGGCGACAGGGCCGCATTAAAAAGATCAAAAAATCTGTTGATCTCATGCTAACTCTACTGCCTTTTGAGACTGATTTTTATACGCGACACTCTGTCCCTGTTAAATTTGTTGGGCACCCTTTGGCTGGCCAGATCCCCATAAAACCAAATACTAGAGAGGCTCGAAAGGCCTTAGAATTGCGGGAAGATGATCCTGTACTGTGTCTAATGCCAGGTAGTAGAGCCGGTGAGGTAAGCCTTATGTTGGAATTATTTCTTGGTGTAACAAAGCAACTGTCCCAGGAAATTTCTCAACTTCAGGTTATCATTCCTGCCGCTAGTGAAGAGCGATATATACAAATATTAAATATGATAGACGGCTTAGGTATAAACAATGTAAAGGTTTTTTTGGGGCAATCCCATTTGGGTCTGGAGGCGTGTGATGTAGTCCTCTTGGCTTCTGGAACTACAGCTTTAGAGGCGATGCTTTTTAAAAAGCCAATGGTAGTAAGTTATCGTCTGGGCCGATTAACCTATAAGCTTGTTTCTCCTTGTATAAAAACTCCATTTGTGTCAATTCCTAATCTTTTAGCTGGACGTATGTTAGTGCAGGAACTCCTGCAGAATGAAGCTTGCGTGCCGAAGCTCACAGAGGCTGTAAAATTTGCGATGTCTGAACAGCAGGCTGATATTTTAGAGTCTATATTCAAAGAAATGCATCTGAGCTTGGCTCTTGATAGTGGCAATATAGCGGCTTCGGCTATCGAAGAATTGATTTTAACATGATAGCTTGGGAGCCCCCAAAAGGTATTGCTAGATTAGCTGGAGTGGACGAAGTAGGCAGAGGTCCGCTTGCTGGAGATGTTGTAACTGCTGCGGTTATTCTGCCTCTGGATCATCAAATTATTGGGCTAGATGACTCTAAAAAATTGAGCGAGCGACAACGGGAAAATGTCTATACAGATATCATAGGGCAAGCTGATTGCTGGGCTATCGGACGGGCTTCGGTTGCAGAGATCGATCGATTTAACATTCTTCAGGCGACCATGATGGCGATGCGACGAGCTGTCCTTGGATTGTTTTTAAAGCCAGATTATGTCGTGGTTGATGGAAATAGGTTGCCTCAATGGGAGTATGCTGGAGAAGCAATTGTTAAAGGTGATGGAAGAGTAGATGTTATTAGTGCCGCATCAATATTGGCTAAGGTAATTAGGGATGCAGAAATGAAGGCATTAGACTCCGATTTCCCGGGTTATGGTTTTTCTGCAAACAAAGGATATGGGACTCCTCAACATTTAGAGGCACTTGATAGAATGGGGCCTACTAAAATACACCGTAGGTCCTTCGCTCCGGTGCGTCGTGGAGCGACTTTCGAACAAAGCCCCTTGTTCGACTGATATATAAGCAAAGTTTTTACAGTATTAGTTATCAATTCCTCTTGAGTAATTGAGGCGCGTTACCTGTATTAAAAAAAAAGACTTAAAGCTTGAGTTACGCTGCTACAAGCTATACATTCGATAGATAAATAGAAATTATAGTAAAGGGGTAAATACCTTGAGTTACGCTGCAATTACTGGTTGGGGAAGTTACGTGCCGCCGGTGCTTATGACTAACGAAGACATGAGTAAAATAGTAGATACTAGCGATGAGTGGATTTTTTCCCGCTCAGGAATAAGGCAGCGTCACTATTCTCATGTTCCTGTGGGTAAGATGGGTTGGTTGGCTTGTGAAAGAGCTCTGGCAGCAGCAGGGGTTGATGCAAAAGATATAGATCTCATAGTACTAGGCTGCACTTCACCAGAGGAATATTGTCCAAATACTGCCAGCTATATTAAAAATGAACTAGGCGCAATAAAGGCTACAGCTTTTGATTTAAATTCAGCCTGCACAAGTTGGGTTTATGCGCTCAATGTTGCCACAGATATGATCAAAGCTGGCTCCATAAAAAAAGCTCTGGTGGTGGGAGCGGAGCGAATTTCATTGGCAATGGATTGGCAAAAAAGGGAGTCGTGCTTTTTGTTTGGTGATGGAGCCGGTGCGGTACTGCTCGAGTCGTCCCAACATCAAGAGGGATTGTTGTCTGCACATCTGAGTTGCGTGCCAGATAGTCGAGAATGTCTGAAGCTTCCAGGTTGGGGGCTATCCCCGTTACATTTTACAGATGAAATATTCATCTCTTTAAATTTTGAAGGGCAAGAAATTTTTAAAAGTGCGGTCAAGGGAATGGGTGATTCGATTGCTAACGTCCTTGATCGAGAGGGTTTAGCCCCAGAGGATATTGATCTATTTATTCCGCACCAAGCAAATATAAGAATAATCCAGTCTCTAGCAAAAAGATTAAATTTCCCAATGGAAAAGGTAGTTGTTCGAATAGATGAGTATGCAAATACTTCAGCCGCGTCCATCCCTCTTGCGTTATGCGATGCAATTGAACAAGAAGTTTTAAAGCCAGGAATGACGATTTTGGTAGCTACTTTTGGGGCAGGCTTGACTTGCGGCGCTGGGATTATTAAATGGGGTGATCGCAATGTACCCTTAGCGAAGTCCGATAAGAATATACCTGGATTCGAAGGTACTGTGTTTGATTTAATGGCCGATAGTTTTTCTCATTACGGAGTTGATGCGACTCATTTGTTAACAAAAGCGTAGAAATGACTCAAGAGTTTGTTCATTTAAGACTTCATTCAGAGTACTCCCTAGTTGATGGATTAGTTCGTTTAAAACCTCTCGCGCAGAAAGTAGCAGAATTAAAAATGCCTGCAGTAGCGCTAACTGACTTTAATAACTTTTTTGGGCTTGTGAAATTCTACAAGGCTTGCCAATCCAATGGTATCAAGCCAATTCTAGGATCTGAGGTAATTATTCAAGATGACGTTGAAGAAACTGGAGGATCTCAGCTAGTTTTATTGATATGCAATGATATTGGCTATAAAAATCTAACCGAATTAATTTCTAGGGCCTATCAGGAGGGTCAGAAACAAAGTACGCCTACTGTAAAACTTGAGTGGCTAGAAGGGCATAGTGACGGACTGATTGCTCTCTCTGGTGGAAGGCTTGGAGAGATCGGTATTGCGCTGATCTCCGGGCGAAAATCTGACGCGGAAAACTCACTAGCGCGTTTGATGAGATTGTTTCCCCAACGTTTTTACTTAGAATTACAGCGGACTGGGCGGCAGGATGAAGAAGATTACCTGCATTCAGTAATTGATCTGTCTGCTAATTTCGATTGCCCTGTTGTTGCAACCAATGATGTCAGATTTTTGATACGCGATGAATTTGAGGCTCATGAGGCTAGGGTTTGTATCCATGAGGGAAGAACACTGGACGATCCTAGAAGAGAAAGAAGGTTTTCTGAGGATCAATATTTGAGATCAGCTGAAGAAATGTTTGAGCTTTTCTCTGACATTCCAGAGGCCCTCGAAAATACTATTGAGATAGCTAAGCGCTGCAATCTAAATCTAAAATTGGGCTCTCACTTCCTCCCTGACTATCCAATTCCTGAGGGCTTAACGATAGAGGAATTTTTTAAACGCGAGTCCTATGATGGTCTTAACTTACGGTTAGAAAATCTTTTTGACTCATCTGCCTCCAATTTTGAGGCTAAAAGAAAACTTTACTACGAGCGCCTGCAGTTCGAAATTGACATTATCGTTGAAATGGAATTTGCAGGTTATTTCCTTATTGTAATGGATTTTATTCGTTGGGCTAAGGTCAATGATATTCCGGTTGGGCCAGGGAGAGGTTCAGGTGCCGGATCTCTTGTAGCCTATGCCATGAAAATTACTGATCTTGATCCAATTCAGTATGATCTGCTATTTGAGCGATTCCTTAACCCTGAGCGTGTGTCGATGCCAGATTTCGATGTAGATTTTTGTATGGAAGGACGTGACAGGGTAATTGAATATGTTGCGGAGCAGTATGGCCGAGATGCTGTTTCTCAGATAGTCACTTTTGGGACTATGGCGGCGAAGGCGGTGGTTCGCGATGTGGCGAGAGTTCAGGGTAAGTCCTATGGGTTAGCTGATAAGTTGTCCAAGCTTATTCCTTTTGAAGTAGGCATGACTCTTGAGAAGGCCGTTGAGCAAGAAAATGATCTTAATGATTTCTTAAAAAGTGACGATGAGGCTTTAGAAATTTGGGATATGGCTATGCAGCTCGAAGGTATTTCAAGAAACTGTGGTAAACACGCGGGTGGAGTAGTTATTTCGCCATCTCGAATTACAGACTTTAGTCCAATATATTGTGATGAGAGTGGTCATGGAGTAGTGACTCAATTCGATAAAAATGATGTGGAGGATGCAGGCCTCGTTAAGTTTGACTTTTTAGGGCTAAGAACCCTAACAATTATTGATTGGGCAATAAAGATGATTAACGCTACTCGAGAAAAAAATGGAGAGGACTCTCTTATTCTCGAGCGCATTCCACTTGATGATGCCGATACTTTTGCCTTGATGCAGAGAGCTGAAACTACAGCAGTCTTCCAGCTTGAATCGAGAGGAATGAAAGAACTTATAAAAAAAATGGGACCTGATAGATTTGAGGACATTGTTGCTTTAGTTGCTCTTTTTAGGCCAGGGCCACTACAGTCCGGTATGGTGGACGACTTCATTAACCGGAAGAAAGGCAGAGCTGAAGTCAGTTATCCCCACCCTCAGTACCAACATGAGTGTCTAAAAGCTTCTCTAGAGCCTACCTATGGAATTATCTTATACCAAGAGCAAGTGATGCAAATTGCTCAAGTCATGGGAGGGTATACACTTGGAGGCGCCGACATCTTGCGTCGAGCAATGGGGAAAAAAAATGCCTCAGAGATGGCAAAACAGAGAGATTTATTTGTTGAAGGGGCGATCGGTAAAGGGTTTGCTAAAGATTTAGCTTCAAATATATTTGATTTAATGGAGAAATTTGCTGGATATGGATTCAATAAATCACACTCCGCAGCCTATGCCTTGCTTGCATATCAAACTGGATGGTTGAAAACGCACTACCCAGCAGAATTTATGGCTGCAACAATTTCTTCTGACATGGATAAGACAGATAAAGTGGTCACCTTTATCGATGAGTGCAGATCCATGAACTTAGAGTTGCTTCCTCCAGATGTTAATCATGGCATGTTCCAATTCAGTGTGGATGATAAGGGATCTGTTTTATATGGCCTTGGAGCAATTAAGGGATTAGGAGAAGGGCCCATAGAAGCGATTATCACCGCCAGAGAGTGTGGTGAGTTTAAAAATATTTTTGATTTTTGTGCAAGAGTCGATGGCCGCAAGGTTAATAAGCGTGCCCTTGAGGCAATGATTAGAGGCGGCGCTATGGACCAGATTGGGCCGGAGGGAGATATTTCTTACCGTCGGGCCGTGATGCTTGCATGTATGGATGAGGCCGTTAAATTAGCGGAACAACATATCCGAAACCAGGTGAGTGGAATGGGAGATCTATTTGGTGACTCCATCGTCGATAGTGCCCCTGAAATTAGTTATCTCGCTTTTGATGATGTCAAGAGTTTGTCAGTGAAAGACAGGCTTAATGGCGAAAAAGACACGTTGGGCTTATACCTTACAGGGCATCCCATTGACGAATACGAATCTGAACTAAAAAAGATGTTTCCTCATCGAATAGCGAATTTGCGATCTGGAAAAGACAGTTTGACTATCTCTGGAATGATTGTGGCTATGAGAATTTTGAAAAATAAGCGGGGGGATAATTTTGCCTTTCTTACGCTGGATGATAAGAGTGGACGTATTGAGATATCAGTATGGGCTGAGAAATTCAATGCGTATCGAGATATTCTTGTCAAGGATGCCTTATTAGTTATAAAGGGAGTAATTTCTGAAGATGATTTTACTGGAGGCCTCAAGATGGTTGCTGAATCGATACAATCTATTTATCAGGCTCGATGTAGTAAATTACTTTGTCTAGAATTACTAGTTTCTGAGGGAAGCACTGATTGGGTCGATAAATTCCGCTCCACGATAAATAGCTATAGAAACGGTAATTGCTCAGTCTTTGTTAATTATGAACAGGAGCACGCTCGGTGTGCGCTCAAACTAGGCAGCGATTGGAAAGTTCAGCCACAGGATGGATTATTGATTGCATTGCGAGAGCAATTTGGAGAAAAAAGTGTAATTTTGCGATATGACTAAATCGATACTGTTTAACTATCATTGAAATGTTAATATCGACGCTGAGCCTTTTAAAGGTCTACTGACAGAGAAACTTTTATACATGAATTTAGATTATCTTTCTTTCGAGCAGCCCATTGCTGAACTAGAGGCAAAGATTGAAGAATTGCAGCTTGTTGGTAATGACAATGATTTAAATATCAATGACGAGGTTGCAAAGCTCCGAAATAAGTCACAAAAGCTAACTGCCAGTATCTACTCCAAACTTACTCCTTGGCAGATTGTCCAAGTGGCAAGGCATCCTCATAGGCCTTATTCGCTTGATTATATCCATCGAATTTTTACAAACTGGGAGGAATTGCATGGTGATCGTCATTTTGGGGATGACTCTGCAATCGTTGGAGGTGTTGCTAGGCTTGACGATAAGCCTGTCATGATTATTGGTCAAGAGAAGGGTAGAGGGGTTACTGACAAGGTTACTCGGAACTTTGGGATGCCAAAAGCGGAAGGGTATCGAAAGGCCCTCCGATTAATGGAAATGGCTGAGCGGTTTAAATTGCCAATTTTAACGCTGATTGATACGCCAGGAGCTTATCCTGGAATTGATTCTGAGGAACGAAACATATCAGAATCGATTGCCAGAAATTTAGCAGTAATGTCTCGGCTGAAAACTCCAATTATCTGCACTGTCATTGGAGAGGGAAGCTCCGGTGGTGCCCTCGGTATCGGTGTCGGAGATCGTGTAAATATGCTTCAATACAGTACGTATACGGTAATATCTCCCGAAGGCTGCGCAAATATTCTATGGAAGAGTAGTGATAAAGCTTCTGATGCTGCTGAAGCTATGGGCGTTACTTCCGAAGGTCTTGAAAAACTGAATATTGTTGATGAGACAATTCCTGAGCCCATGGGGGGTGCTCATCGAGATATTGAAGCGATGGGGGATACTCTTCGTGAACATCTGAGCTTACAATTAGATTTATTGTTAGAACAGCCTTTAGAGCAGCTTCTTCAGAAGCGATTCGACCGTCTAATGAGCTATGGTTCTCCAGTCTAAACCCTGAATATTGTAGGCCATATGGATTCTACTAATGACCTTAATATTTGACGAATCAGAAACACTCTCTGTAGTTAGTGAATTGTTTAGTAAAGAATTTGAAGTTAGCTTCTCGACAAAGTTAATTGGAGGAGCTGATGAACCCCTTTACCTGCCAAAAAATCGGCCTGGTGGCTTTTCGCTCTTGAAATTTAGAAGTGATTTTGTATCTAGTGCCCTTCATGAAATTAGTCATTGGTGTATTGCTGGTGAAAGACGCAGAAAATTGAAAGATTTTGGGTATTGGTATTGCCCAGATGGCCGGTCTGAAGTTGAGCAAGAAGCATTTGAATTGGTTGAGGTGAGACCGCAGGCCTTAGAATGGATGTTCAGTAACGCTTGTAATCATTCATTTTCTATTAGTTTAGATAATCTCGCTATTAAGGGCCATGGATTTGATAGCTGCAATTTTCTGCAGGCGGTTACTCAACAAATTATTGATTGGTGCTCCTCGGATAATATGCCGCCGAGGGGATTGCAGTTTTTAAATGCTCTGAGTTTTTACTTCCACACTAATCCGAGGTCCATTGATCTTTATTTATTCGAGGGGCTTTAATGCAGTCATTTTTAATAGATTCCTCTATCTATATTTTCAGAAGTTATTTCACGGTTCCGAACAACTGGAAATCCATAGATTCAAATTACTCGACAAATGCTGTTTATGGATTCACAAATTTCCTAATAAATATTTTACAGCAGACAGACCCAAAATATATTAGCTGTGCCTTTGATGAAAGCTTGGGTACTGGCTTTCGGCACCAAATGTTTTCTGACTATAAGGCAAACCGTGAA